>JAXGRZ010000054.1:0-13292 GCA_040765305.1 Hyphomicrobiaceae bacterium
GGTGCATTCTACGTCTATCCCTCATGTGCTGGCGCCATCGGCAAGACCTCTGGCAAGGGTACGAAGATTGGCAATGACGAGGACTTCGTCACCGCACTTCTTGAAGAGGAGGGCGTCGCGTGTGTCCATGGTGCCGCATTTGAGGGCTCGCCGGCCTTCCGGATTTCTTATGCAACTTCAACCAAGGCGCTTGAGGAAGCCGGCAAGCGCATCCAGCGTTTCTGTGGCAACTTGAAGTAGACCGCGATTGATATCGCACGGGGCAGCGCCGCTTTTGGGCGCGTCAGGTAAGATGGAATGGGATACCGAGAGCGGCGGGCTGCCCAGCCCGCCGTTTTTTATCCAATTGCACGCACGCCGTTCACCATTGGCTAAGGCTCTACTGGCAACCTGTTTTAAGCCGCATGAACTGTGCTTTCCTCAATGGGTAGGTATCGCGGCCACAAGCCACCGTTTGGCGGGCGACACAATGATTGTGATCCATTCGTTGTGGCTCGCGTGGCGGAGCGCTTTTTATGAATCCCGTTTCAGGTGCGGTACTTCACCGCCAATCTGCCAGCCCAGAGGGCGGCGGCGGGCCGATCGCTATGCCACCGGGTGTTGGCTCATTTGTGCCGCGCCCCCATTTTGTCGATCGTCGCGGTAACGCTCCACTCTACGTGCCCTCACAGGATCTCACGCAGTTGATAACGGCGCTTCCGCTCCATGCCAGAGCGACGTTCACATCCGAGCAGCTGGCCGCTCTCGATGTTGCCGTAGCCCGCACGCGCCCGCGCCGCAACCGTCACGGGTTCGACTATCGCGTGAGCCTTCCTCTACTTGGTCGGCGTTACTATTTTGTGTTTCTGGCTGGTCGGGAGCGCCGTTCCCTCTCCCGTATCCGTGGCGATGGCGAGAACACGACGTGGCGGCTGTCGATGGCGTACGCGATGATGATGAGTGCGATCGCGATGGGAGGGCTTGTGGTTGCCGTTCTGCTGCTCTACGTGGTGAAGTCGATGGCTGGCATCGACCTGTTCGATGAGCATTCATTTTTGCACGGCTTGTTTTATTAGGGTCCGGCCCTAATAACAATGATTCCGGACCCTAAAGTGCCTTCGCGCATGTTCCGACGACGTGGCCGCTGGTGTGTCGTCTATTTCTTGTCCTCGCGATACTTCTTGTGGCAGCCCCCGCAATTGCCAACGACCTTCGGGAACTCGTCCATGAAGGTGAACTCGTCGGTGATTTTTGCCTCGGCGGCCTTGGCGTCAGCGGCAAGCTTTGCAAAGCGCTGTTCGAAGTCCTGCTTGTTTTCCCAGATCACCGGCAGTGCCTCGGTCTTCTCCCCGGTCTTTGAATCGTCGGGAAAGAGCTTGGCAATTTTGGGTGCATTCTCCTGATACTTGGCAAGAGCTGCTTTGACGGCGGCGAGGTCGAAGGGGATGGCTTGCTTGAGCATGTCGCCGGGGCCCTTGGTCGCCTTGCCCATTTCCTTCAGCAGGGCTTGGCGCGCTTTGATCGCCTCAAGGTTCTGGGCGGAGACTGCCGAAGCCGTGAAGACTGCAGTGGCCGCGAGGAAAATAGCGAGCAAGGGTCGGTTCATGAATGGCTCCTTCATCACTGTTTGGACGGGGTACGACAAAACAAATGCAGCGCAGATGTTCTGACGCTGCACCCGTTTAACATGGTGGCACTGCAAGGTCATGCAAGCCAAGCTTGCCGCTTTAATTGGCTTGGTTGTGGGAGAACAAGTTTGGAGTAGTTACAAGGTGATTCCGGTGTGTTCACAGCGGGAATACTTGAAACCTTGTCTGCAAGATCAAGAATCCGGCTTGTCGCCGGTATATGGACGATTGGCAAAGCGCAAACAAAGGATGCCGATCATGCAATCGTCGCCCGAGGATTTGCAAGTCACGCAGGCTTTGCAAGCGGGGGTGCATTGGAGCCGGATTTACCCGCATGTTGACGTTGTGGAACCGTTGGCGTTGTGGAACAGCCGTGAGGTTCCGCGTGATCGGCAAGCGGCCATCACACGACAATGCCGACGACATCAGGTTAGGGTTAGGCTGTGGCCCGACGCGTCAATACGCTTCCAATGACACCCTTGAGCCACGACTGGGCAAATTCCGCGCCATGGGGCGCTGGCAGTGCGGGAACACTGGCACGATGGGTTACAACTTCGCGCAGTGCAGCCTCGGGCGCCATGAAGAACGGTTCTGATCCGCCATCGGGAGCGTGAAACTGCTCCTCTGAAGGTGCCATTGCATATCCCGCCGCTTGGGCTGCCGATTGGAGGGACTTCATCTTCATGGTCAACGCCTTTCAAACATAGCGCCTCACCCTCGAATACACTGCTAGCCGGGAAACTGAACCGGCTGTTGAGGTATACGCCGGGGCCGCTGATCCCCGATGAGGTACCAAGTCTATGATGATGCAAGTATGTCGCAGGTCAAGTTATTTTTCCGTTCTTCTTGGGAGGCGATCGTCATTTCTGCATTGCAAAAGAAAAATAAGAGCAATCTTTTGCAACGCACAAGAATTCGTGAGGGTGATACCACTTTACTTTAACGGAACCATGACGGGGTGATGCAACGTTGGACAAAGGCGCAATTGCGCCTCTTGGGGTCGTCGGTTCGGCGGCGCAGGCTTGATCTGACGCAGATTGCGATATGTGGACGCCTGTCCGCCGCAGAACATGCGATCAACCAAAGTTCTAGCGCATCGAACGCAATTCCCTTGCCTCGTTTCAGTGCCGGCGCGAACATGGCGGTGCCGCGCTTTCTCCCGAGCGTGGAGTGCGGTCGCGCAGGTTCGCACATCAGTGGATGGTTTCTGGGATCGCGGTTGGCGGATCTGCCTAACCGAGCCCGCTTGTCATCCGCATGGCCTTAAAGGGGCGGGGCCATCCCGCAGTCTCCAGGTCGCAGTGTTGCAGAGTGTTGCGCGCAAGAGCGACGGCTGTCGGTGGACGGTGCCAGCCTTCCGCAGCTGCAAGAGGGCTCGGCCGGTCCGCGACGCGGCTGGCACAAGGGAGTTTTGAATTATGTCCAAGACTGCTGGAACAACCAAGGGTGCCCAAAGCGCCCAATCAGGCGCGGGTCGTCCTGCCCGCGCGATTGCATTGATCGGACCCTATCTCTCCGGCAAGACCACGCTGCTGGAAGCTATTTTAGAGCGTTGTGGTGCTGTAACGCGGGCCGGCACCGTTCAGGACAAGAATACGGTCGGCGATGCAAGCCCGGAGGCGCGCGATCACGGCATGAGCGTTGCGCTCAACATGGCTGACGTTGAATTTCTCGGCGACACGTTCACCTTCATCGATTGTCCAGGCTCTATCGAGTTCCAGCACGAGAGCGCGCTGGCGCTCACCGCCTGTGACGCAGCCGTGGTTGTGTGTGAGCCCGATTCCAAGCGCGTTCCCTCGTTGCAGTTGATCTTGAAGCAGCTCGAGGACCGGGGCATTCCCCATTTCCTGTTCCTCAACAAGATCGAAATCTCCGACACGCCGGTGCGCGAAATCATACCGATGCTGCAGCCCGCCAGCACCAAGCCGCTGGTGCTGCGTCAGATCCCGATATGGGAGAACGGCGTTGCTTCGGGCTTCATCGATCTGGCGTCCGAGCGCGCTTATGTCTATCGCGAGCATGCCGTCTCCGAGATCATATCGCTGCCCGACAAGGAGGGAGACCGCGAGCGCGAAGCGCGCTTCCATATGCTCGAGCAACTGGCCGACTATGACGATGCGCTGATGGAGCAGCTCCTCACCGATATCGAGCCGCCGCGTGACCGCATCTTCGACGACCTGGCACGTGAATTGTCGGAAGGTCTGATCTGTCCGGTTTTTCTTGGTTCTGCCACACATGGGCACGGAATCTCGCGCCTGCTGAAGGCGCTGCGCCACGAGGCACCCTTCGTCGATCGAACGGCGCACCGCCTCAAGCTGGAGACGACGGCGCAATCGGGCTTCGTGTTCAAGACACTGCACACGAGCCATGGCGGCAAGCTGTCGTTTGTTCGCGTGTTGACCGGCGAGATCCCCGATGGTGCGGTGTTGACGGGTGGGGCGGGCCACGAAGAGCGCGCCTCCGGTATTTTCGCAATGATGGGGGAGGAACCCAGGAAGCGTGGGACCGCCAGAGCCGGCGACACGGTTGCGCTGGGCCGCCTGGAGGGCATCCACAGCGGCGAGACGATCACCACCGCGCGCAATGCAATCGTCCAGGTGCCGACCCCTGAGCCGCCCTATCCGGTGTTCGGCGTTGGACTTGGTCTGCAGGACCGCAAGGACGAGGTCAAACTGACCGGCGCGGTGGGAAAGCTCATCGAGGAGGATCCCTCGTTGAAGGTTGAGCACAGCAAGGATACCCATCAGATGCTGCTGCTGGGGCAGGGCGAAATGCACATGCGCGTCGTACTTGAACGGCTGGAGCGCAAGTTCGCGGTGCCGGTCGTGCGCGAGCACCGGCAGGTTCCCTATAAGGAAACGATCCGCAAGAACGTCGAAATACGCGGGCGCCACAAGAAGCAGTCGGGTGGCCACGGGCAGTTCGGCGATGTGCTGATCGATATTGCCCCCTTGCCGCGCGGCGAGGGTTTCCAGTTCTCCGAGACCATCACCGGCGGCGCCATTCCCAAGCAGTTCATTGCGTCCGTCGAGATCGGAGTGCGGGACTTTATGCAGCATGGTCCGCTTGGTTTTCCCGTCGTCGACATCGCGGTGACGCTGAAGGACGGCTCCTTTCATACCGTCGACAGTTCGGACATGGCATTCCGCCAGGCCGCGCGTCTTGCCATGAGTGAGGGGATGCCGAAATGTTCCCCGGTTCTGCTGGAGCCGATCATGGCGGTGGAGATCAATGTTCCCGCGGAAGCAACGGCGCGCATCAACGGCATCATTCCGCAGCGTCGCGGCCAGATCCTGGGCTTTGACGCGCGCGATGGCTGGCCCGGATGGGATGTCGTCCAGGCGCACATTCCGCAAGCTGAGATGGAGGATCTGATTGTCGAGTTGCGCTCCGCCACGGCAGGTGTCGGCACCTTCACGGCGGCGTTTGATCATCTGGCAGAGCTGAGCGGCAAACTCGCCGAGCAGGTGCTGGCGCGTCACAAGGACGAAGCAGCCTGATCCTTGCACGCGATCGCCTGGTGTGGGCGCTCGCGTGCGGCTTCACATTATCGAAAAAGCGGGGCGCGTCCTGTGGGCGCGCCTTTGCCTTTTCCGACGATGTGGTCGCTGCTTCGGTAGGCTTTCATGGCGCGTTGGCTGCATGGGTCGTGTGCTGCTGAGCGCTTGCCTACTATAAGAGACCGCGTTGCCCGACATGGAAGAGAATGCGCAGGCCACGACATTGTGTCACGACCTGGGTTCACGACCTGGGGTCACGACAAGGGGGATGGTTGTCCGCTCCCCTCCCGCGTTACCCGCGGCGGGTGGCGGCGGCCGGAGGTGCTTCGCCTTGGCGATGGAAGAGGTCGGCGGTAATCGTGCTGCCGGGCGCAATGACGACGAACTCGGAATCTTCCTTTCCAAGGGTTTCGGGCGTGCGCAGCAGTGTTTCGAGGAGTGCCGTTGAGCCCAGCGTCTCCTCATAGGTCATGTTCCAACGCTCGGCACAAAAATCATGGACCGCCTTCGATAACGAGCGGCATGCGTCGAGTTCCTCCTGGGAAAAGCCGATCATGCACAGGCGCCGATAGTGTCGATACTTCGTGTCGACAAGGTAATCGGCGGTCTCCTCGCCATAATCACGCACGTAGTCGAGATAGTCGTGCAAAGGATCGTCATGCGCTTCGAGCCAGCCGCGCGTCAGGTAATAGGTGTTGGGGTTGGCAAAGAAGCGCTGCACGTAGCGCTGGTGCGAGCCGAGAAAAATGGCGACGCAATCGTGCGTGCGCGGGATGATCAGCGTGTGTTCTCGTGCATTGACGCCGACAATACCATTGCCGCACAGGCCATAGCCGATGATCACGTTGCTTGGCGTCTTGATCTCATCGAGACGTACCTGCAGCGCATCGGCAAGCTTCTTTGGCGTGTTGTGCAACTGGATGTCGAGATAGGTGCGCGCCATGGATGGATCCAGCATGGAATCGAGCAACTCGCGCAATACCCTGCAGGAAACGATAACGGTCGGGCGGTCGTTCATGCCAGGGCTCCTTCCGTATTTGGCGCAAGCGGGTCTGGCACCAGAGCGATGGCATCGATGAAGGTATCCTGGAAGTCGCTTCGCCAACTCAGCTCGATGACGCTGGTGCGCCGTGCGAGGCGACATGCGCGGTCACGGAAACGGGTGCTGAAAAGGGCCATGCGTGCCCCGTCACCGGCGGCATTGCCGATCGGCACGATGCGATCTTCGGCAACGGGCGGAACCATGCCGATGCTGAGAATGTCGGCCGGATCAAGGTGGTTGCCGAAGGCACCGGCAAGATAGATGGTGTCGAGTCTCTTCACATTTTGATCGCGCAGAAGGATTTCGATGCCCGCGCGCAGTGCTGCTTTGCCAAGCTGAACATTGCGCACGTCCTGTTGCGTTACGATGATGTCGCGGCCGGTGCCACTGGCGCTGGCGGGAACAAGTACATATTCGGCGGCGTGGCTGGTCGGGTCCTGCCGCACGCCTGGATGTTCGCGATCCAGGGAGCCGTCACGGTGGACGATGCCGGCGTCGGCCAGCGCCGCCACGCAGGCGATCACGCCCGAGCCGCAGATGCCGATCGGCGCCACCTCGCTATCGCGGTCGGGATGCGGGATCGCACTCCATCCCAGTTTGCCGTCGGCGATGGCCCAAACGTGATCGATCGCGCCGGGCGAGGCGCGCACGCCGCAGGCGATGTGCGCGCCTTCATAAACGGGACCCGTGGCACAAGAGGTCGCCGTCAGTTCGCCGTCCTTGGCCAATACGACCTCGCCGTTGGTGCCGACGTCGATGAGCAGTTGCGTGCCCCGAAAGAAATCGCGCTCGCGGGTCAGGACTGCGGCAATGGTGTCGCCGCCAATGTAGCCAGATGACATTGGGAAGACGAACAGGCGTGCGCCTGGCGCCAGGACAAGACCAATTTGCGCCGCCTCGATGTCGACCGCTTCGGTCCACACCGACATGTAGGGGCCGCGTCCGATTGGTTCGGGATCGACACCCATGAGGATGTGCAGCATGGTTGGGTTGGCGACCACCACGGCATCGAGCACATCGTCAAGGTCGACATCACAGGAGCGTGCCGCATCTGCCAGCAGCCGATTGATCTCGGCGACGATCAACCCTTGCATCCGGCTGAGTAGCCGGGGATCGCGATGAATGTGGGTGATGCGCGAGATGACGTCCTCGCCAAATGCGGCTTGCGGATTGCTCGCAGTCCTGACAGCGAGGATTGTCCCGTCTGCAAGATCGCAAAGGAAGATGACGATCGAGGTGGTGCCGATGTCGATCGCGATGCCAAGGCGGCGGGTGCGCTCGCCTTCGCGCAGCTGGATCACGCCGGCCTTGGCGTGCAGCGTGACAGTCAAACGCGTTGCGGTGTCGAAGCCGCGGTGTCGTGAATACTCGGCGATGACCGCAGGTAAGATGGTTGGAGCCGGCCGCCTGGTCGCATCGGCAAGCGCTTCTGCGACACGTGTTGCCAGCGAGCGGATCGGTTCGGATCCCGCAGAGGCGATATCGATCGTCACGCGCTCAACGGTTGGTGCCAGCGCAACGCGAGCATCGTTGTAGGGTTTGCTCGGAGGCGTTGTCGCGGCCCGGCTCTCGGGTGGCACGAAAATGACTGCCGGCCCATGTACGTGCGTCATGCACGCCAGGCGATGCGTGCCCGCCTGTGAGCGGGGCAGCAGCGACGTCTCCTGCGCGCTTTGCGGGGACAAAGCGGTTGCAGCTTCGTCGGGTTGTGGGAGTTCGACAAGACAGGTGCCGCACTTGCCCCGGCCGCCGCAGACCGACTTGATGGCAACGCCGCATTGCCAGGCTGCATGCAGGATGGTCTCGCCCTGCTCGATCTCGACGTCCTGCGAGCCTGGCTCAAACGTCAGCGAAACGGATTTGGGCGTTTGCGATGCCATCTGCTCGCTCCTTAGCCGAGCTTGCCATCTTGGAATGCCTGGATCATATCCACGCAGTATTCGTCGCGGCCGCTCAAGGCTTCGGCTGCCACCATCGCCGCCATCAACTCGGCGTTGGTCGGATCGGCGATCACGGCATCAAGGCCAAAGGCGATCGAGGCAACAAGAAAGGTGCGGTTGACGAGCTTGCGTGCGGGCAGCCCATGCGAGACGTTGGTCAACCCGCATATCGTGTGGACGCCCGGGTAGCGGCGCATCAGCTCGGCGAACGCGTGAAGGGTGGCAAGTGCGGAAGCGGGGTCGGTTGCAACGGGAAACACCAGCGGATCAACATAGATATCGTCGAGGGCCATGCCGCCATAGGTCAAGCGGTCAACGAGGCGGCAGCCCAGCTCCAGCTTGCGTTCCACCGTCGATGCCATCGGCCCTTCGCCCTGGCACAGGGCGACGAGCTTTGCCTTGTGCTCGCGCGCCAGCGCCAGGACCCGCTCGAAGCGGTCGCCCTCGAGCGTGACCGAGTTGATCATCGGTGCACGCTTCGTTTTCGGCAAGGCAGCGGCGAGTGCGGCGGGATCAGAGCTGTCGACCGAAAGTGGCAGTTCGGTTACATCCTGCACCACCTCGACCAGCCAGGTCAGCAGCTCAGGTTCACGGCCCGGAAAGGTGCCGCCGTTGACGTCGATATAATGGGCGCCCGCGGCGGCTTGAATTTTTGCCTCAGCCTGGACGGCTGCTGCGTCAAATTTCTCCAGAGCCGCGCGCACAGGCTTGCGCGAGGCATTGATGCGTTCTGCAACGATCAGCATGTCATCGGGTTCCCGTCTACTCGCATGGCGCTCAGCTTGATGGATAGCGGCGGTATTTCTCGATCGTCTTGGCCATCGCCCAGACGTTCTCGATCTTGCAGTAGTCGGTAATGCTGTTGGCGCTTGAGATCATGTAGCCGCCGCCCTTTCCGACTTTCTCGATGCGGTCCTTAACCTCCGCTTCGACCTCGGCGGGCGTGCCAAGAGTCAACGTGTAGTCGAGATCAATATTGCCGATGATGCAGACCTTGCTGCCGTACTTCTCCTTGACCTTGTTGATGTCCATGGCTGCCGGCTGGATCGGATGCAGGCCGTTCATGCCAAGATTCATGAGACCATCCAGGATCGGAAACAGATTGCCGTCGCTGTGGAAGATCCACGGCTTCTTGATTTCGTTGGTGACGATCTTCTGGTTGGGCAGGATGAACTCCTCATACATCTCCATGTTGACCCACGGCGCCTTGGTATCAGCGTGATCGTCGTTGGCCCAGATGAAGTCGATATCGAGCTTGTTGAGATGTTGCACAACCGTTGCCGACCATTCCGAGAAACGCCGGTGCACCTCCTTGACCAGATCGGGATCCTCAAAGAGCGCCATCGAGAACGCCTCAAGCCCCATGCTCTCGAAGGTGCTGGCAGTGCCAAGCCGAATGCGGCTGAAGACGGCAAAATCTTCACGGTACATGTCGATCCATTTTGCGATCTTGTCGTAGCGGCGCTGGTCGTTTGGATCGGGAAGGAACTCGTCGAATAGCTTGAGTGAATCACGATCGGTGAGAAGACCGGTCTTCACATATGTCCGTCCGGTTGCCGCATCGACTCCCATGTCCGCGATCCATGGCGGGACGAAGTCGAACGTGATTTTAGTTGGATTGTAATAGCTCTCCTTGGTCATGGAGTCGCCGGTCTGCATCGACTGGCCGGCCGTGGCGGCGCCACCGGTCGGGAAGTGATAGCCAAACCCGTCCATGCCGAGCGCGCGACACAGATCGCCGGGCGTATAGTCGGTGCGCCCGTTCATGACCTTGATCTGGAGTTCTTCTTCAATGTCGTTCTCGATCCAAGGGACCATGTCGGGTTGGCCACGGCGCAGGGCCGTCAGCACGCGTTCTCTTGACGTCATCGTCTTCATTGTCGTGCCCCCTCGTTAGTTCATGGCCCGTGATTGCAGCAGCTCATTGCAGCGCTCGACCGCACCATAAGCGTCCTCGCTATAGAAATCGGCGCCGATCTCGTCGGCAAACTTCTGCGTCACCGGAGCGCCGCCAACACCGACGAGAACGGATTTGCGAACGCCGGCCTGCTCCAGCGCTTCGATGGTTCGGCGCATGCTTTCCATGGTGAGAGTAATGAGTGAACTCATCAGCACAGCCTGGACGGCCTGCGTCTGCACCACCTCGACAAACTTCTCGACCGGCGCATCGACGCCGAGGTCGACGACCTCGTAGCCGCCACCTTCGAGCATGACCTTGACGATGTTCTTGCCAATGTCGTGGAAGTCTCCGGCCACCGTGCCCAGTACGACCTTGCCCTTCTTTTCGAAGCTGCTCTCGACGAGCTTCTCCTTGAGCAAATCCATAGCCTCAGTCATGGCGCGGGCAGCAATCATCATCTGCGGCAGAAAAAACTCACCGCTTGAGTATTTTTCGCCAACAATTGCCATTGCGGGAATAAGGCCATCCATCATGATGTCCTTGGCGGAAACACCATCGTTGAGTGCCTGCTTCACCAGCTGGGCCAGTTCAGCGCGCTTGCCGGCGACACATTTTTCCTTGATCGTCTCAATGGTATTACTCACACTGGACCTCCCCGATTGCTGATAGCTTGTTGTCCGAGATGATGCGCGGGGCAGTTTCCATTGCCCAACGCGCCGTTGCGCCGATGCCTCCAAACGAAAAAAGGTGAATGCCGATTTCACCGAGATCATCTTTCGCGGCGGCTACGGATAGTGATGCAATGATGTCGTCTGGGCCCGTGCGTGCCGCGAGCCCCTTGACCAAATTCGAATTGCGCATCATTGCGCCGGCTGATGCGCGCACACCGCAGCGTTGTGCATAACGGATCAATGCGCCGATGCTTGCCGGGCCGGCCAAACCAATTCGCAAAGGCACGTCAATGCCCAGCTGACGTACGTGCAAGATCCAGTCGGTTATCGTGCCAGCGTCGAACGAGAACTGGGTGACAATCCGGGGCGCCAAGCCGATCTGTTTGGCCAGATCGACCTTGGCAATAAGCGCCGCTTCGAGCTTGGCCGTCTCGATCCGCGGATGTCCCTCCGGATAGCCGCCAATATCAACTCCAGCAATTCCGCAACGCTGCAGCACACCGCTGGAAAGCAGCTCGAATGCATCTCCAAACGGCCCGAGTGGCCGGTCACGCTCGCCACCGATGAGGAGCGCGCGTCTCACACCATTGCGGACAAGACCGTTGAGCAGCGTCTCAAGTTCACCCATGCCCGACAGGGTACGAGCCGCAATGTGGGGGATCGGCACCAGGCCGGCGGCAACCGCACTGGCGCTATAACCGATGAGATCGCCGGGCGGGTAAGCAGGAAGGGCACTCAAATAAAGCAAAGTACCAGGTGGCGCAGATACCTTGAGCGCCTCGAAGTCTTGAGCCTTTGGGCGCGTTGCCTCGATCGAAAAGCCGTTGAGCAGCGATACCCTGCGTAATGGTTGGGAACTATGCGGCTCCATCTCATGCTCCACTGGCAAAGTCTGGACCGCACTGGGCGATCGCTTTAGATGCCGCAAACCAAACGATGAAGCCGCTCTCTGGGAGGTGACTGCCGGCAACTAATATGCAACTAATATATCAATGGTAATGTAAGATCTGCTGACCCGCATTGACCGAAGTCAAGTGGCACATCAAACTCAGCAAATTATGCGGCTTTGCCGGTGTTGGTGTCCGTCAAACGCGGGGTCTGAATAGCTGCTGGCGCGAAGATCTTTTCTTTTCCTCGATGAGCGTGCACGAGGAACGTTGGTCGTAATGTGCACTGCGAGAGTTTTGACGACGTGGACACCGGTTCGGCGTAGAACATGCGACAAATCTTGATGTGGTGGTTTTGGATCGGACGTTCCAGGTTTTGGATGTAGGTCGTCAAGCGTCAGGAAATCCATAACATAAACAATCACATGCTTAGTTTGCTGGTAGAGATGCTTTGGCTTTGCAGTGTCGGGCTCGCATCCCTGGAGCGCGGATCCTGATCTGGGCCAAGGATCGCCTGGAGGTCGTTTAGGGTCAGCACCCTAGGGTGCGACGCACAAAACGGTACATATGAGCACAACACGAGACTCTTGATTGCGACGAAAAGCGGCCTGTGCTGTCATTGCCACGGTGCGGCACATTTGGCATGTTCCGCCTGCATATCACGAAGAAGGGTTGGGGGGCGGTCGCCGACGGTTGGGAAATTCCTGCCGTTGGACTTTCTGGACCAACGCCGAAGTCCACAAGTCGTGATAACACAGGGCCCAACAAGGGGACGTCCAAATGAATGAATTACTCTGGGGGATAATCGCCTGCGGAGCGTTATCCATCGTTTATGCTGTCTACACCATCCAGTCGGTGATGAGCGCCGATGCGGGTAGTGCGCGCATGCAGGAGATTTCTGCTGCGGTACGAGAAGGCGCTCAAGCCTATCTCAATCGGCAATACACAACCATTGCCATCGTCGGTGCGGTCGTTTTTGTGGCCGCCTGGGTTTTGCTTGGCCCGCTTGTCGCGGTCGGGTACTTGATTGGTGCGGTGCTTTCCGGTTTAGCCGGCTACATCGGTATGAATGTTTCCGTGCGCGCTAACGTCCGCACTGCGCAGGCAGCGACCAAGTCGTTGGCCGGTGGTCTCGACATCGCCTTCAAGGCGGGTGCGGTAACCGGCATGCTGGTAGCCGGATTGGCGCTTTTGGGAGTTGCCGTCTACTACTTCATTCTTGTTGGGCCGATGGGCCTTAAGACGTCCGATCGTACCGTCATCGACGCACTCGTCGCATTGGGTTTCGGCGCTTCGCTGATCTCGATCTTCGCGCGTCTTGGCGGCGGCATCTTCACCAAGGGCGCCGACGTCGGTGGTGATCTCGTCGGCAAGGTCGAGGCGGGTATTCCAGAGGACGACCCACGCAATCCCGCGACGATCGCCGACAACGTTGGCGACAACGTTGGCGACTGCGCCGGCATGGCCGCCGATCTGTTCGAGACCTATGCGGTGACCGTTGTTGCAACGATGGTGCTGGCGGCGATCCTGTTTGCCAGCCAGTCCAACCTGCAGTCGATGATGGTCTATCCGCTGGCGATCGGTGCGGCCTGCATCGTCACCTCGATCATTGGCACGTTCTTCGTCAAGCTGGGCTCCAACGGCTCGATCATGGGTGCTCTTTATCGCGGCGTGATCGCAACGGGTGTGCTGTCGCTGGGTGGTTTGTGGCTGGCCACGCACTATGTGCTGGGCGGCTTCGGTGA
>JAXGRZ010000055.1:0-13150 GCA_040765305.1 Hyphomicrobiaceae bacterium
CACAGGGAGAATACCTTTGCGGCGATGATGGATTGAGCGCATGGGCTGAATGGAAAATGCCGCACACGTTTTGCGTGCGGGCAGGGTCCTGCCGGCAACATGCGATTGAGATGGGTCTCGGCCGCTGGATGGGCGTCTTGCCTGCCAATAAGTTTCGGGTTGCACGCTTTGCGTAAACCCTATTGGCCGATCTTCCTCTTGATCAATCCGACAACGGCATCGAATGCGGCTTCTATATCCAAATCCGTCGTATCAAGCAACAGGGCATCGGGGGCAGCGGCCATGGGCGCATCGGCGCGGCCGGCATCGCGCGCGTCCCTCGCTTTAATCATTTCGAGTATACCTTCGTAATTAACCGGCTCGCCACGTTTTTTAAGTTCCTCATAACGGCGGCGGGCGCGCACCTCGACATGGGCAGTGATGAAGATTTTCACCTCCGCATCTGGACAGACGACGGTGCCAATGTCACGGCCATCCAAGACCGCGCCGGGCTCTTGCGCTGCGAAATTGCGCTGCAGATCGAGGAGGGCAGTGCGGACGGCGGCGATCTTGGCGATGACCGAGGCAGCCTCGCCAATGCCGGCCAGCCGCAAGCCAGGGTCATCGAGCGAGCCCGGATCAAGGCACCTGGCCGCCTTTTGAGCGGCCTGCGCATCCTCCAGCGATTGGCCGGCGGCGGTAAGGTCGCGGGCGACGGCCCGATAAAGAAGGCCGGTATCGAGGCATTGGTAGCCGAAGTGAGTGGCGATACGTTTTGCAAGGGTGCCTTTGCCTGAGGCGGCCGGCCCATCGATGGCAATGATCATGGTGTGCGGCTTCCCGTGTTGCCAATTTCGAGCTTCGCAGTGCCCGAGGGTGGGGCAGCGGTCAAGCGTGAGAGACGGCGGCGCAACGCTGCCTCGTCAAGAACTCCAGCGTTGAAACGAAATCGGGGTTGTCGAGCCGGGCGGTGGATTGCCTGCCTGCGCATCCGAGCCCATCACACGCACGGCTTGGCATCAGCAAAACCACTCACGCCTACAGTGCTTGTTTGTTCTCCAGGCAGGTAATGGAATCTGGTGAGGCAATCTCCGTCTGATGTCGATCAGTGACATTATCGGTCCATGAACTTGGGGCATTTTCACAAACTTACGGTCATCGGAACACCTAGTCTATTACGTCAATTCAATTGCTTAATGGTTGCCTGATCTTAATACTTTGGCATGACGTCGGATGAGTTGTACGCTTCATAATGGAGTGTCCATACCGATCTGGCTTGGCCGCCGGGACGTGCGCGTTCAGTTGCCGCAGAACGGCATGGTTGGGCCTGCAAAACCGGAAGAGTGCAGGGCTTGCGTGTGCTGCGGAGTATCCGATGACGAACCGCACCGATATTTTCTTCAATCCCGATGCCATGATCGTTTCGAGTGCGGTCATGGAAGCGATCCCTGCGATGGTTGCCGTCCTCGACAGCAATTTGAACTACATTTACGCCAACCAAAAATATGTCGACATTGTCAATTCGCCTCGACCCAGCTGGAAGGGATTGACGCTCTTTGAATATCTACCAGAGTATCTGCATGACAATGTCAGGCCGCGCGTGGAACGCGCCGCTCGCGGGGAGGCGATCAGCTACTATCTTGAATTCTTTCCCGCAGATGGAATCCCACGTACGATCCTGGTGAGTTACCATCGGATGAGGGCAGAGCCCGATAGTGGCCCATCCGGTACTGGCCCGTTTGTGATGACGGGTGTGGATGCGACGGACCTGAAGGTGGCCGAGCGGCGGCTTTACGAGGCGCAAAAGTTCGAAACGATCGGGCATCTTACCGGTGGGATCGCCCATGATTTCAACAACAATATAGCCGCCATTCTCGGCATCTTCGCCCTGCTCCGCAATGCAATATCCAATGACCAGATGCTGGACTGGATCGACAAGGGCGTGGGCGCTGCCGATCAATGCTCCAAGCTTACCTCACAGCTTCTGACTTTTGCGCGGCGACAAACCATCCAGCCGCGTGCGCTCAAAGTGAAGGATAGTGCGAATGCCGTGATCGGCCTGCTGCGGATCTCCATGCCAGGCAGCATTGAGCTGACGTTTGAAGACCAGACCCCCGACAGTGCGGTTTACGCCGATCCCACGCAGTTTGAGGGCGCCATCATAAACCTCATCTTCAATGCCCGCGACGCCATGCCGAAGGGTGGGCATATCCGCATCGGGACATCCCTTGCGCGATCACATAATGGTCGCTGGTTCAAGGTCGGATCAGCGCATGCAGAAGCCGGTGAGGTTCCGGCGGACTTCGTGCTTATAGAGGTCTCGGACGATGGTATTGGCATGACCAAGGACGTTGCCAGGCTCGCCTTCGAACCATTTTTCACCACCAAGGACCGGGGCCGTGGTTCGGGAATGGGGCTTGCCATGGTTGAGGGCTTTGCACGCCAGTCCGGCGGCACGGTGGAACTCAACACAGCTCAGGGACGGGGCACGACCGTACGTCTCTACTTGCCGCGCGCTGAATGCGCCGGCAACTACAGAAACAAATCGGTCATCAAGCATCCTGTCACCAGCGTCAAGCTGTCGGTGCTGGTGGTTGAGGATGAAGACGACGTTGCTTTCGTGTTTTGCGAAATGCTGCAGGCGATGGGTCACTCGACGGTCACGTGCAAAACGGCGCAGGACGCTCTCGCGATCCTTGAGGCGACAGCCGGAATTGACGTTGTGCTGACCGACATCGTGATTGAGGGCGCTATGACGGGTCTCGACCTGCGTGAACATATTCTCTCGTTACATCCAAAAGTGCGGGTTATTTGCACCTCGGGATATCAAAATTACAGATCGGGCGGATTGATCGGCCCGGACGTGGAATTCCTGCCCAAGCCCTTTTCTTTTGAAGAACTTGCCAAGCGCATGGTCGATGGAGATACGATAGAGCGCCCGGCACGTTAGAGCGCCTTTCTCGTGATGAGCATGGCCATCATCGCGCTGGCGCGTGATCGACCCGCAGGGCGCTGCGAAAATGATGAGGATAATTAAGTGCCGATCAACTGGCTGATCGATAGGACGCGCCCAGTGTCTCCATCAGTCCGACAAATTCCGGGAAACTCGTCGCAATCATGGTGGTGTCGTCGACGGTGAGGGGGGTTTCGCTGGCAAGTCCCATCGTCAGGAAGGCCATGGCGATGCGGTGATCGAGATGTGTCGCGACCACGCCGCCGCCCGGCACCTTGCCGCCCGTTCCAGCAACGATGAGCGTATCGCCCTCGATGGTCGCCTTGACGCCGTTTGCGGCCAGTCCCGCAGCCGTGGCCGCCAAGCGGTCGCTTTCCTTCACCTTCAGCTCGGCCAGGCCATGCATGACAGTGTCACCGTGCGCGAACGCTGCAACAGCTGCGAGAACGGGATATTCGTCAATCATCGACGGGGCGCGCCCGGCGGGAACGACAACACCCTTCAGTGTCGCGTGACGGGCACGGATGTCGGCGATCGGTTCGCCGCCGTCCTCGCGCACGTTGGCGAATGCGATATCGGCGCCCATCTCCTGCAGCGTCGTATAAAGGCCGGTGCGTGTCTCATTGACCAGCACACCTTCGACGGTCACATCGGAACCGGGCACGAGCAGGGCTGCGCAGATCAGGAATGCAGCCGAGGAGGGATCGCCCGGCACAACGACATCGCGTCCTTTGAGTTCGCCATCGCCCTTCACCGTGATGTGGGTCTTGCCATCCTTCATCTGGGTGCGGATGTCGGCGCCAAAAAAGCGCAGCATGCGTTCGGTGTGATCACGAGTAGGTTCGGCTTCGATAATCGTCGTTTCGCCCGCGGCATGCAGGCCGGCCAGCAGGATCGCGCTTTTCACCTGGGCAGAAGGGACCGGCAGCTCGTAGACGATCGGCACCAGCGCGTCCGACCCGCGCAGCGTCAACGGAAGCGTCTGGCGATCCTCGATGATCTCAAGGCCCATCGTCTTCAGGGGATCGAGCACGCGGCGCATCGGCCGCTTTGACAGCGATGCGTCGCCCGTCATCGTTACGGTTATGGGGTGGCCGGCGATCACGCCCATCATCAGGCGTGTACCGGTTCCCGAGTTGCCAAAATCGATTGGTTTGGCTGGTTGAGCCAGCCCACCCACACCACGCCCCGTGACGATCCAGGTGTCACCGTCCTTGGCAGCGGGGGCGCCAAGCGCGCTCACCGCGCGGGCCGTGTTGATGACGTCCTCACCCTCTAAAAGTCCGCGAATGCGGGTGGTGCCCGTCGCCAGTGCGCCGAAGATCAAGGAGCGGTGGGAAATCGACTTGTCACCCGGAACCCGCACGTGGCCCTTGAGCGTGGTGGCACGAACAGTCGAGAGGGGCCTTGGGGTGGCAGCGTGCGACACGGGAAAACCTGGCGGGCTTGAGGAATGATCATGGAACGGACCAGTGCATCGGGCGGGCAGTCCGCACGGCGCGCATTCAGCCGCCCAAGGGCAGCAGTGTCAATGGCTGGCGGACGGATTTCCATGGCTTGACAGCGCGATTGCGTGCATGACCATAAGTGTACCGGATTTGCTTTTTGACAAGGGCAGCAGCCTATGGCAGACCGCACGCTCATTTTCCGATAAACCCGAGGCCCACACCATGGCGACGACCAAGCAAGCGCGCGGCACCAAGCGCACGTGCCAGAGCGACGAATGCGGCGCCCGATTCTACGACCTGAACCGCGACCCCATCGTTTGTCCGATCTGCGGGACGATCTATGTGATCGCGTCCGGGCCGGTCGGCGTCCTGTTCAAGGATGAGGAGAAGGCGCAACGCAAGGTCAAGAAAGAGGCGGTCAACAAGGACGACGAAGCGGCCGATGAGACCGATGAGGAGATCGACGACATCGAGGATACCGATACCGTCGATGAGGATGGCGATGATACCTTCCTTGAGGACGAGGAAGAGGACGGCGGCGATGTGACCAATATCGTTGGCGGCCGGAGTGGTGGCAACGAGGAAGCCTGAGTTTCCATAGTCCTTGCGAACTCATTACTATTGGGTCCAAACCCTCAAATTCCCGCTTGCAGTTTGGGGTCGAACACCCTATTCAAGCGGCCTGACTGGGCGGGTCGATCGTCCGCCCGTCATTCCCAAACGATCCGGGGCCGTAGCTCAGTTGGGAGAGCGCTACAATGGCATTGTAGAGGTCAGGGGTTCGATTCCCCTCGGCTCCACCAATTACAACGAATTGATTTCAAACAATATTTTTTTGATTCGTAATTTGCCGCGCACGAACCGCGGGTTGGCGGCGGTCCGTGGAATCGAAATTCCTTTTCCAGACGCCGTCTGCAGCCACTCCAAAAAGACCCGGTTCGCAGCCTCACCAAGACGGGTTTGAAAGTGGGAACGGACGGGGTGAATCTTGTCCATAAGCCGTTCAGTCAGCGCGTGGACATCGTCTCGAACCCAAGCACAAAAGCGTTCCCCACGCGTCGCATTGGCGCAGCCAATCGCAAAGGCTTGTCGAGGATCGGATTGCTGACGTCCGCCGCCCTCACAACCGACCAACAATCAAGCGATCACTGCTGGACGGCCCTTGCTTCGCGCATGCGCGCGACGACGAGGCCGATGGCGATCGTTACGGGGAGAGCGAGGCTCCAAAACAAGAAAAGGTGATAAAGGACAGCGGCTATCGCGCACCCTGCGGCAAACCAAGAGATGCCGCGCACAAGCCGAAGAAAACGGGCGCGGACCTCGGGCCCCTCAACGCGTCGCAACAGATCAACGCCGTCGAGCACGGCTTGGGTGACGTTGACGGTCATGATCGCGGTTGGCGGCTCTCCGGCAAAATGTATGCGCTGCATTGCGTTCTGCAAAGCCATGGCTGAGACACCGGCGAAGCCGGCAGCAAGCGCGGGGGCAACGTCGCTGTTCAAGAATGGGCCGAAGGTGACCCCGAAGGCCAGGAAAATGGCCAGCAATACGGCCTCAGCGCAAAGAAGGATGGTCAGCGTTGGCTTGCCCCGCGCACTCAGCGCTGTACTTGCCAGCCGCACCAGGGCGACGACGCCTATGAACTCAGGTAGTGCCAGTATTTTGCCGATCGTGCCATGCGCTCCGTAGACGAAAGCGGCAGCCAGAGTGACGAAATTTCCAGTGATATGCGCTGCAAATAATCCCTGGAGCCCGAGAAACCCAATCGTATCCACGAATCCTGCGGTGAAACTCAAAAGGCGCGTCATCATCGAAGAATTGTTCATCGCGACACCAAGGCGGGGTTGCACGAAAGTTTCTTCGGGATCGGCACGCCGTTTGAGAAATCAAATTGTTTCCGATATCCCGCCCGACGCTCTCGCCCAGTTTATTCACCACGCGTGACGGCGCCATCGTATCGCTTACGCGACACCACATCGATCTGCTCGGCGCTCCTGGCCTTTTGTCAAGTGCGCCTGCGTGCCGTTCGCGTTCTGGTGAATGGAATAGGCTGGTTTACTGCGGGTCAATGCCGCGTCGATGCGGTCGGGCCAACTGGTTCGCTCTGTGTCACATGGGCAAGGTGCGGGTCTATGACGGGAGATTCCGCGCGGCCAATTGCGGCAGAATTCATGGCAACTGTGCTGCCCTTCTCCCACAGACGATTGAATGCCGCCTCCACCGACTTGGCTGTCATTTCGCATCCGTAGGCGTAACATTCGTAGGCGTCGCGCTTTGCAGGTTCGCGGCGCATGCAATCGCCGATCCACACCGTTTCGCCATTAAGCCATAGTTGTTCGTGGGCATCGAGCAGCCTGAGGTCTCCCGTCGTGCGCCCATCCGTAATCTCAGTAAGGGCTGCAGGCCACGAGCTTGCAAGCTGACTGCCAGGCATCAGGATGAGCGCCTTCACCATGATGTCCTGCGCACCCGCCTCGGCAATCGCATCGGCCAGTGCACGCACGACCGGGCTATCGTAGGAGCGGGCGACAAGTAGAAAAACGCAATCCGTTGCAAGGCCGTCCGCGCTTTCTGCGGTCTCCTGGCGACGCGCAAAGTGATCCGCGATGAACGCTTTGAGTTTGGCCTCCTTCTCCTCCTTTTTAATGACGGCAATGGTAGGGACAGCCTTAAATTGCATGTCAGTTCCCTCGTTAGCGCTTCATGCGTGGAATATGTTGGCGAGCACCATTTCTATTACCCGGTCACTATGCGGCCGTGACGGTTAAACAAGCGTTTCCAATAGTCCTGATTTGTGTCAGACGCCGGAATGGTTAGGGTCCGGAGCCCCTACCCCCTCGCAACGAGCCGAAAACTACTGTGTAGTAGTCGGACGGAAGCGGCGGGAGATGTCATCGACACGAATTTCGATATCGGGTTCGCAAAACAGCGCTGGCTCCTCGGCCGCATCTACTTCTGCTGCATCGGCAACCGAAAGTTCGCGTTCGGCTATGGCGTGTGGCTTGGCCTCTGGGGTTTCCAGCAGGGGCTGTTGCCGGCCCGCTCCCGAGACGCCGCCGATAAAGTCGAGCTGGCCTTGCAGTAGAGCACCTGGCAACGCTGCTTCACTCACCGGCAGCGTAAATTCTGCCGTTTCCCGCCGGAGCACGACGCCGATGCGCTGTTCTGGCTTTGGCGCCGGCGCACTCTGTGTGGGAGAAGCGGCTGAAACCGTCTCATCCTGTGCAGTTATGGCGGTGGTAGCAGCAACGATGATGGGTTGCTCGTCCTCAAATTTCGTCACCCTCGCCACGGACTTCTCGTGCACGTCCTCGCCTTCCGATTGAGCAGGCATGGGGCGAGGCGGGGTGCCACCGTCGCCTGGAATGGCGAACAGCACCACTTCTCCTGCTGGAATATCGCCGCTGCCGATTTCGCCGCCAGTAGACCGCTCGCTTCTGCGCCGGCGCCGCGGCCTATCGAGTGCGCCATCCTCGCCACGCAGCGTTGGCAATGCCGCGCGGTAGCGCTCCTCGGCAATTTCACGGCTGGCGCGCGCAGCATAAGGGCCAAACTCGGCAATCGTATCAGGATCAGTGCCACCGCCATCGCCACGGTGCGCACGCTCCTGCCTGCGGCCATGTTCCTGCAAGTTATGTTCTTGCAAAGTGGCTTGCGATTTGGCCATGGCTGCCTCGCGTGCGCTCGCCTGGCGCGTAAAGAAGCCACCACCCTGGCCGCCTGCCGATGCCGATGCAACATTCGCTACCGCCTGAAGCGTTGGCATTTCCACGGTTGGCGTGCTGGTGTGCGCCGCCTCGCTCGCCACATCGGGCACGCTTTGCCTCGACGCTGTCGCATCATTGGCCGGCGAAAGAGATGGTTCGTGTGAGGTGAAGAGCTGCTGCTCAAGCCGACGCTTGCGCTTTTCGGCCTCCACGCGCCGCGCCGCACCCATCACCGCGCCAAGGATGATCTCCGACCAGGCACCGTCACGGAAACGGTAGACACGGAAGGCCTCCGCGTTGGCGAATTTGCTGCCCTGGCGGTGCAGCCTTTTCTTGATCGAACGCGTCGTCAGCAGCGGCGAGTAGACGCGCGTGAAGATCCTTTCCTTCTCGAAGCTGGTGAACAGGTTGGCGAGCAGGTGCGCCTCCAGCTTGAGGTCCTCGATATCATCGGTCGATGTGGCGCGCGTGTAGGCCCCGTTGGGTTTGTAGGGCGCATCGAGCGGCACGGCGACATAATAGGCACCGTGGAAGTCGAAGACGACGTGGCGGAAGACCTCGAAGTTCTGCCGGATCTCTTCGTCCCGGTGGATCTCGTTGAAGCGCGACAGGATCTGGATGACAGGTCCACGCTCTGCCGCACGCATCTTGGGAACCAATCCATTGAGGCGGTTTATGGGACGCCCCATCGACACGAGCAGCAGGCACAGATCAACGAACACCGCGATGGCGAGCGGTATGTAATCGCGCTTGGACAGCCCGGCGACGGGTTCACCCGAAAGCGCTTTGGCCACAGCTGGCGAAGCCTCGACCGATTGCACGGCCTTCTTTTGCAACTCGCGCAATTCATCCGCGGAGGGTGGCAGCTTGAACGAAAGCGCACCATAGAACGTCGCGGTCAGCCTGCGGAACGCCTCGATCGTCGCCTCCGATCCTTCGACGGCGGCAATCTTTGGTTTTTCCAGGTTCGGAAGCTGATCAATTGCGCGCACGACGCCTTTCAATGCCTGTTGCAGCTGAGGATCTGGGCACGTGAAGGTTCGCCCATGGCCATCAGGAAAGACCGTCTTTTCGGCACGCTCACCAAGGTCGGCGCGCAACTGCTTCAATTGCGGATCAGTGCGGAAGGCATTAAAGCCGGTCACCGTGATGTCGAGCTTGCGGCCGAGCGAGCGCATGAATTCGTTGCGCGTGCCCGATGCCTGATCGAACGTCGACTTGTCGGCGTTGACAATTTTTCCAAGGTCGCCGTCGAGTGCTGCGAGATCGCTCTTAACCCCGTCGACGCGGGACCGCACGAAGTCGGCAGCGAATCCAAAGCGCTGTGCATCCTCGTCGCGCAGTTTGCGGCGAGGACCATCGCCTGGGCGGCTGTTGGGACACGAAGTCCCTTGGGTCCGCTCAAGCTCGGCTTTCTGTTTGGAGATCTCGTTAAGCTGGTCGAGTGTTGCGGACAGCTGAACCATGCGCGTTGAGGCAGCGTGCAGCGAGGATTGGACCTGCGTGACGGCAGATTCGGCCGAGCGCGAGGATTCCGAACGGCTCTCCAGCACCTTCCAATAAAAGCCAAAGCCGAAGCCGATCGATATCAGGGTCAGGAAGACGTACCCACCGACATAGGCACGTTTGGTTGCTCTGGGTATCGGCGCGAACATCTGGTCCAGCAGCCAGATGATCATCGTCATCAGCATCGCCACCGAGAAGGCGATCACCACTTTGTGGATCAGCGGTAGATCGCCCATGTTGGCCTCGATGAGTTCGAGCATGCCAATGTATGTTGCAACCCACGACAGACTGCCCAGGCCAATGATGAGAACCAGCTTCTTCCAGTCGCGCGAGCGTTGCGGTTCATCGGGCCAATCGCCCTCGCCGCTTGAAAGATCAAAATCCAAAGAACGCGTGGTATTTGATTGTGTGTGGGCTGAGCCGCGTGAAAACGCCATGACGGGACGACCTGTGTTCGTCACCGCGGCTGCATCTTTTTTTATGATACCGTGGGACTGACCCCTTGGCGTCTTGGTGCGTGCCGCGATGCTTGATGTGTTGAACCGACCGATCTGCCCCCGGCCATTCTTCGATCCACCATCAGGGGTAATGCTGGTTCATGACGCGAGTGGGGCGTGCATGTGGCTCAACCTTGACTCGACACATCTTCTTTCGACGAACATGATGCCAGCACAAGTGATTGTGCGTTTGCGGGAAGCGCGTACGCTTCCAATTCGGCCGATCCAACTCGTTTACGTTTGCATGAGCGTGCCGTGGTCACGACCGTTGCGTTGCCGTGACGGCGTTGCGATGTGCGCTGGCGATGTCAGAACGATAGCGAGCGCTGCACGATATCGGCCGGCGTGCGTGCGCGTGTGCGTGTGGTCTTGCGCACGCCGCTGCCCACCATATCGTCTGGTGCGCCCGGAGCATTGGATAAAGACACTTGCGGTCTGGGAGCGGGAGGTGGCGCGGGCAGCAGGCGCGGCATCGGATGCGTGCTGGCATGGCGCTCGAGGTCTTTCAAGAGCACGTCGGCCAGTGGCGCAATATCGCCGCCGTGCAGCTTGCGCGCAAAGGGCTCTCGCGCCGATCCTGTGCCGACTAAGACGACATAGGAATAGGCTGCTCCATTTGTGAATTGTAGGCCGCCGGTGATCCAGGCATCGATACTGGCATCGCGATCCTCGGTGACT
The DNA here is from genome assembly GCA_040765305.1 of Hyphomicrobiaceae bacterium. GTDB lineage: Bacteria > Pseudomonadota > Alphaproteobacteria > Rhizobiales > Hyphomicrobiaceae > JAEUMD01. The sequence goes on from JAXGRZ010000055.1 coordinate 10,769, forward strand.
TGCGTGCCCGTTTTGGCAAAGTGCAGCCGCACGTTGCCTTTGCGGCTCGCACACCATTGCGACAGGGCTTTCAGCGTTCCATGCGATGTCTTGTAGGCTGAATAGCAAAGTGGTGCCGACAAAAGTGAACGGATAAGACCGTTTGCGCCACGTACGATTACCTCGCGCGGCCGCAGCTTCAACGGCGATGGTGTGGTGGTGTCGGTGGGCTTTGCGCGATCGGTATAGTCGTAGGTCTTGATCAACGTTGGCTCAAGAACCTGTTGATTGCGCTGGCCAAGCAGCGAGGCCAAGATGACGCTCGACATCATATGGACGCGACGCGGGGCCCCCGAGATCTGGCCGAGGACGACCGCCGTCGAGGGCGGTGTTCCCTCGCCATTGGGACCGGCTGGCGGCATGGTAAAGCCGAATTGATCGATCAGCGCCCTGACACGAGCTTGACCGATGCGTGCTGTGCGGTGCCCGACCGGGTTGTTGAGCGAGCAAGCGAACGCCACGATCGCCTTGCGGCCATGCCGATTGCCGCCACCATGACGGCAGGTTTCCAATCCAACTGCGGGGGCATCCGTATCGAGCCACAACGAGTTGCCAGTGTCGGTCAGCTGGTTGGCGATGCCGATTGCCGCCAGCATCTTGCCCGTCGATGCGATCATGCGCGGCTCGCGTTTGGGATCGTAGTATCCGCTGACGGCATCGCGGGCGCTGATCGAGCCGAAATAAGCAGCGGTCTCTCCCGTCTCGTAGTAGCGGACGATCTCACCTTTTGCATTGGCCGCGACGATCGTCACGTTGGGCAACTGGCCCAAGATGCCGCTCTTTGCGGGATCGAGCGTGTAACCGGCGGACAGCTTTGCTTCCAGCTTGGTGTTGAGCGTGGTGAGAGCCGTCTCGATCTGGGAATGGAAGGCGAGGTTTTCGGCGGCATCGAATGTCGTCGTTACGCCGCGCACATAATCGCGCCAGCCGAATCCGTAGCGCTGCTTCATTTCCTCGCGCAGTCCAAACCGCGCTGCCGGCATCAGAACGTTGGCCCTGATCATCGGGTTGGCCTGCGCGCGCCTGGAAAGTTCAGGTGCAAACTTATCGAGCGCCTGCTGAAGGCGTGGCTTGACGTGCGGATCGGGCGGTCCGCCGGCAAGCTTGACGAGATCGAACACAACCTCCTTTTGCGCTTCGGCATTAACGAGCAGCTTTTCCGCGCAGGTCCGCGCCCTGACCTCGGTGAGGTAGCGCCAGCGGTCGAGCCGCACGGTGTTGAGCCGTTCGGAGCCGTCGAGCAAAATGATCGGCTTGTTGACAGCCGAGGCGAGGACGAATTGCTCGGCAATCGTGAGATCCTTGGCTTCCTTGCCGAACACGATGCGGCTTGTCACCTCCACACCATGCAATGGCGAGCCGCCGGTTCGTTGCGCCAGCCACAGATGGTTCGCCGCCCAGGCCTTCAGCGGATCCTCATCGCCGCCTTTGGTCAATGTCCGGTAGATGACCGGAGCAAGCCACCATTCGGAGAGCTTGCGGGTGAGCTTGTCCAGTGTGCCCTCGCCGCGGCTTGGCGGCGTCTTGTAAATCACGCGGGCGAGCTGCATCGGCAGTGTCGAGCCGCCAACGCCGAGACTTGGCCGCCGCAGCGTGATTGAACGTTTGATCGAGGAGAGCGGAATCTTGAGTACGCCCATGAGGTCGATGCCAAATGGATTGAGAATGCCGCCAACATTGCGGTCCTCGTGATAGACGAGGCACTTCCAGTAGTATTCGGGCACCTCACGCACGGGAATTGACTTGTGGTCGGGATTGGCCGTGTAGCTGCCGATCTCTATGGCTGTATCGGTGTAGTTGACGTCACGTTGGCTATCGAGGCGCGGATCGAAGGTGCCAACAAAGCTGCCGCGGCTGTCATAAATTGCCGTGGCAAGCCACCTCTCCGCATCGTAGCGCAGCTTGTCGGCCATGTACGTGCTGCCCGCCAGTCCGCGAATTGGTGCGATCACATAGACAAGCAGCAGGGCGAAGATGACATAAAGGATCGCCGCACTCGCCACGTGTCGCGCCCACCCCAGACGCGGGTTGAAGGCAACCCAGTCCGTGATGAAGCGCACGACACGCACCGGACTCGTCACGATGATTTCGAGAATGCGCGTGATGAGTCGGAGAATCGCGAGCATGAAGACGCCGATCGGACGTAAGGGTGAGGCCATGCAACCCGAACCGACGCAGACGCCGCCGGCTCTGGATGTTGCATGATCCTGGCTATCGGAATTTTATGGCCTGCGAGCGACTCGAAGGTGGCAATCCCGCGATCAGTATCGACGGATTGCCCTGCTTTGGCCTTAGAGCGCACGGCGCTCTAGAGCACTTTTCGATCCGATGGAATCGGATCGG
>JAXGRZ010000056.1:0-13044 GCA_040765305.1 Hyphomicrobiaceae bacterium
GCCACCACCGCACGCAATTCCCTCTCCCCGTCTTTCACGGGGAGAGGGTTAGGGTGAGGGGCGGCTGCGGGATACGAACCGTGGACGTCGGCTGCGCTAGAGCATTTTCCGACGAAGTGGATACCGGTTCGTCTAAGAAAATGCGACCAAACCAAAGAGCTAGAGCGCCGGTTCCGTTCCATCGGATCGAAAAGTGCTCAAGTTGAGGAGAGGCGATGACGAGCACGAAGTCGAGAAAGTCCGCTGGTGCTGCCGGCAAGACCACGGCCCGCGCGCGTGTCATTGCGCAAACGCCGCCGCCAGCCGGCCCACAGCGCTATTACAATCGCGAGCTGTCCTGGTTGCAGTTCAACAAGCGCGTTCTGGAGGAAGCGGCAAACCCCAATCATCCGCTGCTGGAGAGGCTGCGCTTCCTGGCCATCTCGGCCAACAACCTCGATGAATTCTACATGGTGCGCGTGGCCGGCATTTTCGGCCAGCTTGCCGCCGGTGTTTCGACCACCTCCCAGGACGGCTTGACGCCGGCCCAGCAGTTGTCAGCCATCAACCGCTTCGTTTCGGGTCTTGTTGCGCAAAAGCAGGCGATCTGGGAGGCGCTGCTCAGCGAGCTTGGCGTGGCCGGCATCACGCTGGTCAAGGAGAGCCAGCTGACGATTGGCGAGCGAAGCTGGCTTGAGAACCTGTTCATGGCGCAGATCTTCCCGATCCTCACCCCGATCGCGGTCGATCCCGCCCATCCCTTCCCGTTCATTCCCAATCTCGGTCTGACGCTTGCGGTGGAGATGGAAAATGCCGTGCGGGCAATGAACGGCCTCATCCCGATTCCCAGCCAGATCGAGCGTTTCATTCGCCTGCCCGATGGCGAGGATGGCCATGCGCAGATCCGCTTCATTCAGCTCGAAACCATCATCGGCATCTTCTTAGGCGCGCTGTTTCCCGGGTTCGAGATCAAGGCGCGTGGTGCGTTTCGCCTCATACGCGACAGCGATATCGAGCTGCAAGAGGAGGCCGAGGATCTGGTGCGCTCGTTCGAGACGGCCTTGAAGCGTCGCCGCCGTGGCCATGTGATACGCCTCGAGCTTGAAGCGCGCATGCCGGAGAATTTGCGCAAGTTCGTCGTCGAGGAATTGGAGGTCAGCGAAGAATCCGTCTTCGTGAAGGAAGGTGTGCTGGGGCTGGCAGATGCAACCCAGATGGTCGTCGCCGACCGGCCCGATCTGATGTTCCGCCCGTTCTCGATCCGCTTTCCCGAACGCATTCGCGAGTTCAATGGCGATTGTTTCGCGGCGATCCGCCAGAAGGATATCGTCGTTCACCACCCTTACGAGAGCTTCGACGTCGTCGTGCAATATCTGCGTCAGGCGGTGGCCGATCCCAATGTCATGGCAATCAAGTGGACACTCTATCGCACCTCGCGTGATTCCCCCATCGTGCGCGCCTTGAAGGAGGCGGTCGAGGCCGGCAAGTCGGTGACCGCGGTGGTGGAGCTCAAGGCGCGCTTTGATGAGGCCGCCAACATCCGCTGGGCGCGCGATCTGGAAAGTGCGGGCGTGCACGTCGTTTATGGGTTCATCGAATTGAAGACGCACGCCAAGCTGGGCCTTGTCGTGCGACGCGAAGGCAGCGAGCTGGCCACCTATTGCCATATAGGTACTGGCAACTACCATCCGCAGACCGCCCGCGTTTATACGGACCTGTCGTTATTTACCAACAACCCGGCGATCGGACGCGATGTGACGCGCATCTTCAATTTCGTCACCGGCTATGGAGAGCCTGGCGTCTTCGAGCAGATGTCGGCCTCGCCGCGCGGTATTCGCGAGCGCATCCTTTCTCATATCCGCGACGAAATCGAGCATGCCCGCTCAGGCCGGCCCGCCGCGATCTGGATGAAGATGAATTCGCTCGTCGACAAGCAGATCATCGATGCACTTTATGAGGCCAGCGAAAATGGCGTTGAGATCGACCTTATCGTGCGTGGCATTTGTTGCCTGCGGCCGGGGGTCGCGGGGATGTCGAGCCGTATTCGGGTCAAAAGCATCATAGGACGCTTCCTTGAGCATTCACGGATCTTTTGCTTCGGCGGTGGTGAGGGGTTGCCGTCCCCGCATGCTGCCGTATACATCAGCTCCGCCGACATGATGCCACGCAACCTGGATCGCCGGGTTGAAGCCATGGTGCCGATCCTCAACGCAACCGTACATGAGCAGGTGCTTGATCAGATCATGGTCGCCAACATGATGGACAATCAGCAGACTTGGCACATCGATGCAGATGGTTCATCGACCCGTGTTGAAGCTGCGTCCAGCGAGGCGCATTTCAATGCCCATAAGTATTTCATGACAAACCCGTCTCTTTCGGGCCGGGGTGCGTCCCTTTCGGCAAGTCGCCCGCCTGCGTTCCAGTTGAAGGCGCGCAAGGCGAAATAGGAGAATGTGTGTGACGGGCCTTGGTGACCATTTGTCGACGGGCGATACCATGGCCAATCTGGAGCCTATTGGTGTCGTCGACATTGGGTCCAATTCGGTACGCCTCGTCATCTACGATGGGCTGATCCGCGCACCGACCCCGGTGTTCAACGAAAAGGTCCTGTGCGGTCTTGGCAAGTCGGTCGCATCGACCGGGCATCTGGGCGCCAAGAGCGTTCACTGTGCAATCAGCGCACTGACCCGTTTCCACGCTATCGCTCGCAATCTTGGCGTCAAGTCGATCAAGGCGATTGCAACCGCCGCGGTCCGCGAGGCCGTCGATGGGCCCGACTTCATCAGGCGCGGGGAACGTGAACTGGGCGCGCCGATCGAGGTGCTATCGGGCGAGAAGGAAGCGATGCTCGCTGCCAAGGGCATCATGATGGGCTTTGTCGGCGCCGATGGCGTTGCCGGTGACCTTGGTGGCGGCTCTCTCGAACTCATCGATATTGCTGGGAGCAAGCTGAACGAGGCGACGACTTTGCCCTTGGGCGGACTGCGCCTGATCGACACCACCAAGGGGCGCATCGACAAGGCCAACGCCCTGGCCGCGCAGCACCTCAATGGTGTTGGGTGGATCAAGGCGGGCAAGGGCCGGCCCTTCTACGCGGTGGGTGGCACATGGCGTGCGCTGGCCAAGATGTACATGGAGCAGACCGACTATCCGTTGCGTATGATGCATGGCTTTTCACTGCCGACCCGCACGGCAATCGAGTTTTGCGAGCAGATCATCAAGGCCAAGAAACTGTCGGCGCTGCCAGGAGTCGGTGAGGTCTCCAAGGCGCGACGCGGCGTGCTTCCCTATGGCGCCATCGTGATGAACCGCTTGCTTCAGAATATGGAACCATCGAGCGTCATCTTCTCCGTCTTCGGGGTGCGCGAGGGCCTGCTCTATTCGGTGATGCCGCCCGAAGAGCGCCGCCGCGATCCGCTGCTGGCCTCGTGCGAGACCTATGCGCGTTTGCGCTCGCGCTCCTTGGAGCATGCCTTCGAATTGTGCGCCTGGAGCGATGCTCTGTTCACGAAGGAGGGGGCGGACGAGACGCCCGAGGAGAAACGTCTGCGCCATGCCGCCTGCCTGCTCTCCGATATCGGCTGGCGCGCGCATCCCGACTACCGTGGCGAGCAAAGCCTCAACATCATCGCGCATGCGGGCCTCGGCGGCGTCGATCACGCCGGCCTCATGTTTCTTGCCTTATCGGTCTATTTTCGTCATGCCGGTTCGAGTGAAGCAAAGGGCGAGCACTTGTCGGAGCGCTTCAAGCGCCTGGTCTCCAAACGCGCCCTCAACCGGGCGCGTATTGTCGGGGCGGCGGTTCGCACGGCCCATATGCTATCGATCGGCTTGCCTGGCGTGATCGACATGACACCCTTGACGTTCGAAGGCGATCGCCTGGTTCTGGCTATTCCGCCAGCCTTTGCCGGTCTCAACGGTGAGCGGTTGCAGCGGCGTTTTGGTGTCTTGGCCACACTTTTGGGCAAAACGCCGGAAATCCGTATCCTCCAGTGAATTGTCCTCCAGCTCGCGCGATCATTGCCATAATTCGGGCACGTGTTCAGTATGTTCATGCTCGAATAACGGTGAAGCGAACGTTAGAATGGAATCGATTACAAGATCGATTTGCACGATGGCATCGCTTGGTGCCGGTTCGGCTGTAGGATGCGGTTGCGGCGGGTGGAGCCGCTCCCCCGTATTGCGACAGTTAGGTGTCGCGCCCTTGGATTGCGGATTAAGATGGCAGGAGATCCCTATTCGGTGCTTGGCCTCGTACAGGGTGCCTCCGATGAGGAGGTACGCAGTGCGTTCAGGCGACTGGCCAAGTCCTGCCATCCCGACCTTCACCCCGGCGACAAGGCCGCGGCCGATCGCTTCAAATCGGTTTCTGCCGCCTACGACATCGTTGGTGATCCCGAGCGCCGGCGCCAATACGACGCGGGTCTGATTGATGCGCGTGGTGAAGCGGTCCGCCGACCCTACGCCAACGCTGCCGATGCCTATGCGGGTGGCACCTTCAGCGACGTCTTCAATGATTTTTTCAGCGATGCCGCCTGGCCGGGCGCCCGCGCCAATGGCCGGCCCGGCTTTCACGTTCGCGGCCAGGACGTCAGGTATACGCTTGAGGTCGGCTTCCTTGAGGCCATCAGCGGCACCAAGAAGCGCGTCACCATGCCGGAAGGTGGTGTGCTTGACCTGACCGTCCCTGAGGGCGTTGGCGATGGGCAGGTGCTGCGGTTGAAGGGCAAAGGCAAGCCCGGCTTTGGCGGCGGTGAGCCGGGCGATGCGCTGGTGGAGATCCACGTCAAGCCGCATCCCGACTATCAGCGTGTTGGTGACGACATCCACATGTCGTTGCCTATCTCGCTCGATGAAGCGGTGCTCGGCGGCAAGATCGAGGTCGCAACGCCCTCTGGCCGCCTGCAGTTGATGTTGCCCAAGGGGACCAGCTCCGGGCGCGTATTTCGACTGAAAGGCAAAGGTATCGGCTCGGGCGCCACCGGTAAGCACGGCGCATTGTTGATCACAGTGCGCATCGTTATGCCCGAAGAGATTGATGAGGGTCTTGCCTACTTCATGTCCGAATGGAAGAAGAAGCACCCCTACAGCCCGCGTGGGGCATGATCCCCCAGGGGGGGGCTTGCGATGGCGGTCTATCCCATGGTCTTCAACGCCAATGCTCGCCAAGCCCAGGGTTCGTTGCGCCTTGGCAGGCTGGCGAGGTCATCAATTCACCCTTGAAGATCGCGCTTCAAACCCTTAGAGACACGGGCGCAACGTGCGCGTCGGCACGCCCCGGGCGGGCCTTGGCGGCGCATCGCTCCCGCTACCTTGAGGAATCGACAAATGGCTAAGGCAAAATTCGAGCGGACGAAGCCGCACTGCAACATCGGCACGATTGGTCACGTAGACCACGGCAAGACGTCGTTGACGGCGGCGATCACGAAGGTTCTGGCTGAGACGGGCAAGGCCCAGTTTTCGGCCTATGACCAGATTGACAAGGCGCCCGAAGAGCGCGAGCGCGGCATCACGATTTCGACGGCGCACGTTGAGTACGAGACGGACAAGCGCCACTACGCACACGTCGACTGCCCAGGCCACGCCGACTACGTCAAGAACATGATCACGGGCGCGGCGCAGATGGACGGTGCGATCCTGGTCGTTTCGGCGGCGGACGGCCCGATGCCGCAGACGCGCGAGCACATTCTTCTGGCGCGCCAGGTTGGCGTTCCGGCACTTGTTGTGTTCCTGAACAAGGTCGACATGGTCGATGATCCCGAGCTTCTTGAGCTTGTGGAGATGGAAGTGCGCGAGCTTTTGTCGAGCTACCAGTTCCCCGGCGACGACATTCCGATCGTCAAGGGTTCGGCGCTGTGCGCGCTCGAGGACAAGCAGCCTGAGATCGGTCACGACGCGATTTTGAAGCTGATGGACGAGGTTGATGCTTACATTCCGCAGCCCGACCGTCCGAAGGACCAGCCGTTCTTGATGCCGATCGAGGATGTGTTCTCGATCTCGGGTCGCGGCACGGTTGTGACGGGGCGCATTGAGCGCGGCGTCGTCAAGGTCGGCGAGGAAGTCGAGATCGTCGGCATCCGCGACACGACGAAGACGACGGTGACCGGCGTTGAGATGTTCCGCAAGCTGCTCGACCAGGGCGAGGCTGGCGACAACGTCGGCTGCCTGCTGCGCGGTGTTGATCGTGAGGGCGTCGAGCGTGGCCAGGTTCTGTGCAAGCCCGGCTCGATCAAGCCGCACAAGAAGTTCACCGCTGAGGCCTACATCCTGACCAAGGAAGAGGGTGGGCGTCACACGCCGTTCTTCACCAACTACCGTCCGCAGTTCTACTTCCGCACGACCGACGTGACGGGTGTGGTGACGCTGCCTGAGGGCACGGAGATGGTGATGCCGGGCGACAACGTGTCGATGTCGGTTGAGCTGATCACGCCAATCGCGATGGAGGAGAAGCTGCGCTTCGCCATCCGCGAAGGCGGCCGCACCGTCGGCGCCGGCGTCGTTGCCAAGATCGAGGAATAAGGGTTCGTCCCTGTGATCTTGCTGATGGCTGCAGGCGCCGACAAACTTAAAAGAGCTTGAAGTGGGGCGGGCCCCACTTCAGATCGGCGCTGGCGTCGTTGCCAAGATCGAAGAATAAGGGTTCGTCCCTGTGATCTTGCTGATGGCTGCAGGCGCCGACAAACTTAAAAGAGCTTGAAGTGGGGCGGGCCCCACTTCAGATCGGCGCCGGCGTCGTTGAATAGGCGCCAGCGGGCATGGCTAGAGCATTTTACGACGAAGTGGAAACCGGTTCGTCGAAGAAAATGCGACCAAACCAAAGAGCTGGAGCGCCGGTCCGGTTCCATCGGATCGAAAAGCGCTCTAGGTGAGCGATGATTGTGGTGACGACCAACGACTTGCCTGGATACCGGATCGTCCGTCACCTGGGTGTCGCGCGCGGGCTTTCAGTTCGTTCGCGCTCGGTGATCGGCAACATTGGTGCGGCGATCCAGATTCTGTTCGGCGGCAATATCACGCTTTATACCAAGCTTGCCGAGCAGGCCCGGCAAGAGGCGTTCGATCTGTTAATCGCGCAGGGTGAGCGAATGGGGGCCAATGCCATTCTCGCCATGCGTTACGATGCCAATGAAATGGCCGCGGCGGTGACCGAGGTGCTGGCATATGGCACGGCGGTTGTTGTTGAGCGAATTGAAGATTAGATATCTCTTGGGGAGAATTTGTAGCTACTGCGGCCAAAATGCCACACGCAAGTCAAAACGTTGTTTGGCGCGTGACAAAGCGTAAAAGTTCCGCTAAAGCTGCCCACCCCGAGAGACTGGAAGCGCGCGCCAAGGGGCGCAATAGGGGTGTAGCTCAATTGGCAGAGCGTCGGTCTCCAAAACCGAAGGTTGGGGGTTCGAGACCCTCCACCCCTGCCATCTGATGTGACGAGCCGGATTCGCCAGCGAGGGCAGCGGATCTGGCGTTTTGGTTTGTGTGTTGGGCGCGGGCTTGCCGCATCTCAGTCTAAGCACACAAAAACTGCCCCGCCAGATTTAGGTGTTTGATGGCCAAGAACCCATTTGAGTTCATCCAGGAAGTACGTATCGAGACTGCCAAGGTCACGTGGCCGACCTGGAAGGAAGTCTGGATCACCACTGTCATGGTCATGATCATGGTTGCGTTTGCATCGATCTTCTTCCTGCTTGCCGACCAGCTGCTGGGCTGGCTCGTCAGCATGGTGCTTCAGATCGGACGTTGAACCGCTAACGCGTGGCGCCCATTGGGCGCTGTCTCATTCAAGGGTGGAAGCAGAGAGCAGGATATGGCGAAGCGCTGGTACATTGTGCACGCCTACACCAACTTCGAGCGCAAGGTGGCTGATGCCATCAAGGAGCGCGCGAAGGCGGCGGGACTTGAAGACCTTTTCGACGAGGTGATGGTTCCGACCGAGGAGGTGGTTGAGGTCAAGCGCGGCCGCAAGGTTCAGGCGGAGCGTAAGTTCTTGCCGGGCTATGTGCTGGTCAAGATGGAGATGACCGATTCGGCGTTCCTTTTGATCAAGAACACACCGAAGGTGACCGGTTTTCTTGGTGCCGACAACAAGCCGATCGCAATTTCCGACGATGAGGCGATGCGTATCCTCAATCAGGTGAAGGATGGCGTCGAGCGGCCAAAGCCCTCTATCACCTTCGAGATTGGCGAACAGGTGAAAGTGGCCGATGGCCCGTTTGCTTCGTTCCAGGGGCATGTCGAGGAGGTCGACGAAGAGCGCGCCCGTCTCAAGGTTGCGGTCTCGATCTTCGGGCGTCCAACTCCAGTTGAGCTGGAGTTTGGCCAGGTGGAGAAAGTTGCTGGCTGATCCGCGCACATGAAGCAACGGCCTGGGGCTCGAAAGCGGCCGGGCCTGGGCTCATGCGATCAGTCGCCCGGCGATGGCCGGGGTGCGGACGAGGCAAACGTTACGCTTGTGCGGCATGATCCCGCGCAAGCACCGTAATTGTCCGGTGTGCCGAAGCAGTACCGTTATGGTGCTTGATTCTCTGGCGCGTCGACAAGCTCGATCAAGGGAGGCCAAGTGCTTCTCCGTCGGGTCGCAGAGTGCGGGAGGAAGCTGGCAACAAGGTGGCCGGCGACCTTTGACCGCTAACCCTGGGACGGGTTTTTCCGTCTCGTGTTGCAAGGGGATACCATGGCAAAGAAAATTGACGGTTACATCAACCTCCAGGTGCCGGCAGGGAAGGCCAATCCTTCACCGCCGATCGGCCCTGCGCTGGGTCAGCGCGGCGTCAACATCATGGAGTTCTGCAAGGCCTTCAATGCGAAGTCCAAGGACATCGAGGAAGGCACACCGATTCCGGTGAAGATCACGGTCTTTTCCGATCGCTCTTTCACGTTCGAGATGAAGACGCCGCCGGCGTCGTTCTTCCTCAAGAAGGCCGCCAAGCTTGGCGCGGGCTCCAAGGAGCCCGGTCGCGCCGTTGCCGGTTCGGTGACGATGGAGCAGGTGCGCGAGATCGCAAAGTTGAAAATGAAGGACCTCAACACGGACGATCCTGACCAGGCCGCGCGCACGATCGCCGGCTCAGCGCGTTCGATGGGCATTCGGGTGGTGGAGTAAGATCATGGCAAACATCACTCCCGAGCAGATCAAGGCCACCCGTCTTGCCGGCGGCAAGCGCATGGCGTCCATCAATCAGGGTCTCGACCGCAACAAAGTCTACCCGATCGAGGAGGCTGTGCAGCTGGTCAAGTCGCGTGCCAAAGCCAAGTTCGATGAAACCATCGAGGTGGCGCTGAACCTGGGCGTCGATCCCAAGCACGCCGACCAGATGGTTCGCGGCGTCTGCCTGCTGCCGAACGGCTCGGGCCGCACCGCGCGCGTCGCGGTGTTTGCGCGTGGCGCCAAGGCCGAGGAAGCCAAGGCGGCTGGTGCCGACGTTGTCGGTGCGGAGGAACTGGTCGAGCAGGTTCAGGGCGGCAACATCAACTTCGACCGCTGTATCGCGACGCCCGACATGATGGGTCTGGTTGGCCGCCTCGGCAAGGTGCTGGGCCCGCGCGGCCTGATGCCGAACCCGCGTGTTGGCACGGTGACGATGGACGTCACCACCGCCGTCAAGGGTGCTAAGGGCGGTTCGGTCGAGTTCCGTGTCGAGAAGGCCGGCATCATTCACGCCGGCGTCGGCAAGGCCTCGTTCGCCGATCAGGCGCTGGTTGAGAACATCAAGGCGTTCGTCGATGCGGTCGTCAAGGCCAAGCCGACGGGCGCCAAGGGCACCTACCTGAAGCGCGTCTCCATCACCTCGACGATGGGGCCGGGTGTGAAGGTTGATGCCTCTACGGTTTCGAGCGGTCCGCTCGTTTGAGACCGGCTGCGCTGTAACGGCGCGGTACACGAGAAGTTCCGGGCTTGCCCGGGATGCGCTCCGGCTGCTGTGAAAGGTGGCTGGGGCGGAACCTGTCCGAGATTGCAGGTGCCGCGGGAAGCTCGCTTCCTAACGCCTAAGCCGCTCGATGAGGGCCTGCATGAGATAGGAGACAACCCGTTCGCCGGCATGTCCTTGTTCATGGCTTGCCGCCGCGCGGTTTGAACCTTCTGGGTCGCACCCGTGCCGCATCTCGTCACTGAGCGCGCGCGGAGGACAGGTCTGAAGCGCCGCACTTGGAACAGTTCGTTGGTGGACTGGGAAGGTCGGCAAGGTGCAACCCGCAAGTGTGCCGGCAAGGCATGCTTGCGAGACTAGGAGAGAGCGTAAGTGGAAAGAGCCGCGAAACGTGAGCTCGTGACAGCGCTCCACGAGGTGTTGAAAGACACCGGCGTGGTCGTCGTCGCCCACAATACCGGCATGGTCGCTGCCCAATCCGCAGAATTCCGCAAGCGTGTTCGTGACGCAGGCGGAACTGTGAAGGTGGTGAAGAACCGGCTGGCAAAGCTCGCAATCAAGGACACGGATGCTGCCGGCATCGAGAACCTTCTGATTGGCCCGACCATTCTGGCCTACTCGAAGGATCCGATCGCGGCGGCGAAGGTCACTGTCGAATATGCCAAGGGGGTCGACAAGTTGGTCGTTCTCGGCGGCACGATGGGATCGACCGTGCTTGATGCGAACGGCGTCAAGGCGCTCGCCGAGCTGCCATCACTGGATGAACTGAGAGCCAAGCTGATCGGCCTCCTCAACGCGCCGGCGACCAAGATCGCCCGCACGGTCAAGGAGCCGGGAGGCAAGTTGGCGCGCGTCATTCAGGCGAAGGCCAGCCAGGGCGAGGCAGCTTGAGCTGCTGGATTGGGCGATGTGGCGCCGTGGAAAGCGGCCCCATCACGAGACGAACGCAGCTGTAACGCACGCTGCAACAAGTATTGAAACAGGTTCAAACCGAAGGAACACACGACATGACCGATCTCGCAAAGATCGTTGACGATCTCTCGAACCTCACCGTCCTGGAGGCTGCTGAGCTGGCCAAGATGCTCGAAGAGAAGTGGGGCGTTTCCGCTGCTGCCGCAGTTGCGGTTGCCGCAGCGCCGGGTGCGGCTGCCGCTCCCGTCGAAGAGCAGACCGAGTTCACCGTCATCTTGAAGGCAGGCGGCGAGAAGAAGATCAACGTCATCAAGGAGGTCCGCGCCCTCACCGGTCTTGGCCTCAAGGAGGCGAAGGATCTCGTCGAAGCCGGTGGCAAGGCTGTGAAGGAAGGCATCTCCAAGGACGAGGCGATGAAGATCAAGAAGCAGCTTGAGGATCAGGGCGCGACTGTCGAGCTGAAGTAAGACGACAGCCCTCTCCCCGTAACGCACGGGTAGAGGGAATTTTGATCGCCCGCGAAGCAGCGGGCAACGACGGTTCCCCGGAGGATCTCCGGCCCTCAAGCGAGGCCGCAGGGATCTTCCGGTGAGCCGTTTCAGGCGCGGAGGATGGCGGCCTCCGGGGACTGACTGGGAAAAAAGGCGCGGGATCGTCACCGGCGCCGAAACGAAGGAGCGGACATGGCTGAGATGTTCAACGGCCGCAAGCGCATCCGTAAGAAATTCGGATCAATCCGTGAAGTGGCAGAGATGCCCAACCTCATTGAGGTTCAAAAATCATCCTACGACGACTTTTTGATGGTCAAGGAGCCACCAGGCGGGCGCCCCGATGATCAGGGAATCCAGGCGGTTTTCAAATCCGTTTTTCCGATTTCCGATTTCTCCGGCAAGGCGACGCTCGAATTTGTCGGCTACGAGTTCGAAGCGCCCAAGTATGACGTTGATGAGTGTATGCAGCGCGACATGACCTACTGCGCGCCACTCAAGGTCAAACTGCGCCTCATCGTGTTCGATATCAACGAGGAAACAGGATCCAAGTCGGTCAAGGACGTCAAGGAGCAGGACGTCTACATGGGCGACATGCCGCTGATGACCTCGAACGGTACGTTCATCATCAACGGTACCGAGCGCGTCATCGTTTCGCAGATGCACCGCTCGCCCGGCGTGTTCTTCGATCACGACCGTGGCCGCACCCACGCCTCGGGCAAGCTGTTATTCGCCGCCCGCATCATTCCCTATCGCGGCTCCTGGCTCGACTTCGAGTTCGACGCCAAGGACATCGTCTATGTTCGCATCGATCGTCGCCGCAAGCTGCCGGTGACGACACTGTTTTATGCGCTTGGCCTCAACGACGAAGAGATCCTCGATACCTTCTACAAGAAGATCCCGATCAAGGATTCCAAGCACGGCTGGAAGATGCCGTTCGTGCCCGAGAAGATGCGCGGCGTGACGCCGGCAGCCGATCTGCGCGACGCCAAGTCCGGCGACGTCATCATCAAGGCCGGCGAGAAGCTGACCGCCCGCAAGGCGCGCGAGCTGGCCGAAGGCGGCCTGAAGGAACTGTTGATCTCGTCCGATGACTTGGCGGGCAAGTACCTCGCCGAGGACATCGTCGATATGTCGAGCGGCCAGATCTATGCCGAGGCCGGCGCCGAACTCGATTCCAAGCTGCTCGCCGAACTTAAGGACCAGAAGATCAAGGAATTCCCGATTCTCGACATTGACCATGTCAACATCGGGCCCTTTATCCGCAACACCTTGAACGTCGACAAGAACGCCAACACCGAAGAAGCGCTGATGGACATCTACCGGGTGATGCGCCCGGGCGAGCCGCCGACGATCGAAGCGGGGACCGCGCTGTTCCACGGCCTGTTCTTCGATTCAGAGCGCTATGACCTGTCGGCGGTTGGCCGCGTCAAGATGAACATGCGCCTTGAGCTCGATGCGCCCGACACCATGCGCACGCTGCGCCGGGAGGACATTCTCGCGGTTATCAAGACGCTTGTCGATCTGCGCGACGGACGTGGCGACATCGACGACATCGACCATCTGGGCAACCGCCGTGTCCGCTCGGTCGGCGAGTTGATGGAGAACCAGTATCGCGTCGGTCTGCTGCGCATGGAACGCGCCATCAAGGAGCGCATGTCCTCAGTCGATATCGACACGGTGATGCCTCAGGACCTGATCAACGCCAAGCCGGCGGCTGCCGCGGTGCGCGAATTCTTCGGCTCCTCGCAGCTCAGCCAGTTCATGGACCAGACCAACCCGCTCTCCGAGATCACGCA
>JAXGRZ010000057.1:0-13004 GCA_040765305.1 Hyphomicrobiaceae bacterium
ATCGGCATATCCGGTCAAGGCGCTGTCGCCTTGGATGGCCAGGGCGGTGGCGGGGCCAGCCTCGAGCGCGATGGTGCGGATGAGGGAAAGGCTTGTCGCCGACCAGATTTTCACGGTTGCGTCGGCGCCGATGCTGACGATGCGGTCGCCGTCGGCACTGTAGGACAGCCGCGTGGCGCCGCCGTCATGCGCCAGGACGGACGCGATCTGGGGCGAAGCGGGTTCCGGTGTCGTGTGCGGGGGGGTGGCAACTGTCGTGCGCGGGGGCGCGGCAGTTGGTGCCTGTATTGCGGGCGAAGGCACGCTCCCAATCGCTGACGTCTCGATATTGCTCACCTTGCCGAGGATGTCGGGCAAGCGGTTTTGCAGCATGACCGCCGCCGTTGCGACGCAGGCCCCGATGGCGAGTTTGGCAAGCAGCGGGCGCAAGCGAGGGCCCGATTTCGGCTTGACCGGCTTGGGCGTCACATCGCGCGAAAAGAGCCTGGGTGCGCGGCGCGGTGGCGCGGGTACGATGTCGCGCTCGCGCTCGCGCTTTGCGGCTGGGGGTCGCTGGCGGGCGCTGGCGGCCATCCGGTCAGGTTCGCCGTCCGCCTTCGCAGCCGCTTTGCCAGCGGGCTTTTCCACTCCCTTGGCCTGTCGTGCGGGCGCCGGTTTTTTGAATTTAATCGGCGCGGGTTTTTCATCAGGTGCCAGCGCCACGGTGGCGCCTGCTGCGACCTTTGCCACAAGGCTTGGCGATGGTGGCTGGGCGGCAGCCTTGTCTGCCTGTTTTGGTTTTGGCTGGGCGCGGGCCTTTGGTGCGGCGGCAGGCGGTGCTGCGGCCTTGTCGGCGTTGGCCTCGACCTTCGTGTCGTTGGCGTCAGGGCGATCATCGTTTGAGGCTTGGGCACCATTGGCGGCGCCAGCTTTGGCGCCACCCAGCCGATCAAGGAAATCGAGCAACCCGCCTTGTGGACCTGGCATGTCAGGCGGCGGCGGGGTTGCGGGCGGCGCGCCTTGCGGGCCGTTGGCCCCCGGCTTTTGCTCAAACAGCGCCGCCTCGCTCTCGCTTTGGCCCTTTTGTTCGAGCGCCTTGGATAACCAACCTTGCCGTGCCGGCTCGGGCGCCAGCAAATCCCCACGCCACGCTGCGACGGACTGCGGTCGGTCCTTGATCTCCAGCGACAGGGCGCGGTCGATGCCATTGAGGAAGCTGGGGCGATAGGAACTCAATGCCCCCTCACGTGCCGCAATGAACTCGTCGTGCACCATGCGCGAGGGGGCATCGGGCGGTCGCTTGCCGGTGACGGCGTGATAGAGCGTTGCCGCCAAGGCATAGATATCGGTCCATGGACCTTGCTGGCGGCTGGTTTCGGCGTATTGCTCATAGGGGCTGTAGCCGGGCTTGACCAACGCCGAGACGGTCTTGGAGTGGGCCGCGATTTCGCCGCGTGCCGAGCCGAAATCGATCAGCACCGGCGCGCCGCTCTTCCTGACGATGATATTGTCGGGGGCGATGTCGCGGTGCAGGAAATCGGCCTTGTGAATGATCTCGAGCGCGTCCAGCAGCGGCGCAATGATCTCGTCGAGTTCCTTCTGGCGCGGGGCGCGTTTCAGCTCCTTCAGCCACGTCTTGAGGCTTTTTCCCTCCTCCCATTGCAGCACCATGTATCCGGTGTTGTTGGCGCGGAAATATCGGTAGACGCGGACGATGTTGGGGTGATCGAAGCGTGCTAGTGTCTGGGCTTCCTCAATGAAGCGGTCAAGACCCCAGCGATAATCCGCAGAACAGTCCTTGGAGCGCGGGATGGCTTCATGGCTGGAATTGCGTGCGGCAAAGTCGGAGGGGAAATACTCCTTGATCGTAACGGCGCGATCGAGGGCGATCTCATCGGCAAGATAGGTAATGCCAAACCCGCCGGCGCCGAGCACACGCACGACGCGGTAATCGCCAACCAGCTCTGTTCCAGTCGGTAATGCGATAAAATTCGTCATGTTTCTCGTCGGTAGCGCCCAACACTTAAATAGGTGCGAGCGCGGCCCCACTCAAAGACGAGACATCGATTCGTGCCGCCCTCGCCGCTTTTGGATCATAAATGTGGCATCGTCGGGGGCGATGAACCCAGCATGAACAAATCTTGTGTTCGCCCGATGTTGGCCACGGTGTTGCCGCCAACGCGCCGCACGGTGACGGTGATGGGGCGAGGCTGATTCGGGGAGCACGTGGTGCGGCGAAGAAGACACATGGGGCGAAGAGGGGACCTTGAGCAAGGCAGCGCGCAAGGACGCCGTGTGGCCGATGTCCGCCTTCGCCATATCCTATGTGGCAATTTTTCGGTTCAATCCTCAGCATCGTTATTCTCGCAATCTCCAAGACCCTTGTCGCTGTTGATCGGTGTTCTGGCAGTTCTGGCTGCAACCTATGCAACGCAGGCTGTGGCGGCTGGCCCTGAGGCACACCCATGGAGCATGTCCGGTTTCCTTGAGGCGCTCAGCTGGACGGGCGGGCAGCTTGTCGAGGGTGCGCGTGCGTTTTATTCCCGCGCACCGGCATTGGCTCTTGGAATATTGTGCGTTGTGTTGCTGCTTCCGCTTGCTGTTGTTGCGTTCGGCGTGCGCGCGCTGCTGGGTGCGCAACGCGCATCGCGCCAGCCGGAAACTCCAGATGTGAGCGAGCGAACCTCGTTGGTCACCGGATTTTCGCGGCCGCGACGGGCCTGCCTGGAAGGCGATGAGCTTGGCGAGACCGGCCCGGTCGAAATCCGCCGCTCACTGACCCGCATCGGGCGTGCGGACGATAACGAGGTCGTCATCAAGAACACCGATCTGGAGCCCTACCACGCCGCCATCGAGCGCACGCCCGAATGTGACATCTATTTGTGTGATCTGACGCGCGGAGGCCGTCGTGCCGCGCGCGTCAATGGACGGCGCGCACCGCGCCAGCGGCTTTGCGATGGCGACGTCATCACCTTGGGGCGCGTGAAGCTGACGTATCGCACGTCCGCACTGTGACGAGGGTATTTTGTGAATTGCGCGTTCGCGGCGGCCCTGCTGCTAGAGCGCTTTTCGATCCGATGAAATCGGATCGGCGCTCTAGCTTCTTGTTTGGTCGCATTTTCTTCGACGAACCGGTGTCCACTTCGTCGGAAAATGCTCTAGATCGATTTTTTCCAAGGGAGGGATCTCCGATGCCGGAAAACGCAAAGACACCGCACTCACCCCCGCGTGGGTATGGATTGTTTGGATCTTTGAAGGATGCCTTGGTGGCGGCCAGCCGCGAGGATCATGAACCGGTGGCGCTGAAGGCCGTGGCAGGCCCTGTCGAGCCAGTCTCGAACGCCGTGGCGGTGATCGCTGCCGTGAAAAGTCCGCCCGCACTGCCACCAGTCGAGCCGTGCGAGGCATTGAGCGTCATCAAGCAGATGGAGGGTCACATGGCGTCGGGTGAGGCAAGCAAGATCGATCAGCAGGGCGATGCCGGGGCTGCGGTGCCCAGTGCCGAGGAGGCGGCGCGTGCCGTGCGTGGCAGCATGACGCTCAAGCCGCAAGAACGCCATGTCGAGTTTAATGATCCGCCCACGACCCGCGTCGTCCGCAAGTCCGCTGAGGCGAAAATGAAGGACGCTCGGGAGCAATCGAACGCCAGCGAGGCGCGCGAAACGAGCGCGCCGGCGCGCACGCAGCTGGTGCGTGGCCGGCAAAAGCTGGTGCGCGGAGACTTCGCGCAAGATCCGGTTGTCGCCTGGCTGGTCGTTGTCGGTGGACCCGGGCTTGGCGCCTACCGGCCGGTTTTCGAAGGCAACAACACGATTGGCCGGGCAAAATCGCAGCGCATTCCGGTTGATTTCGGAGATGATGCGATCTCGTCCGAAGAGCAAGCCTATATCCGCTACGATTCCACCGATCGAAGCTTCCTGTTCGTCCCCAACCTGGCCAAGACCAACGTCGTGTCGGTCAACGACAAGCGGCCAACTGGGGCGGTGGAGCTTGCGCACATGGATGTGATAACTGTAGGTCGCACGCAGCTTGTGTTCGTGCCATTCTGCGGACCTGATTTCGACTGGGCGGAGCTCGCAGAAGTCAAGGACTGATGTCGAACTACGAATTTGCACGCGCCACAACGCAAGGGGCGCGCAACTATCAAGAGGATACCGCAGCGGTATGGCCGGGCGAGGGGGCTGATCCCTTGACGCCCGCGCCGCCGGCTGCCGAAAGACATGACGGCAGTATCGTCGCGGTTCTGGCCGATGGCATGGGGGGGCACGCCGGTGGTGCGCTGGCGAGCCGGATGGTCTGCGAGCATTTTCTTGATGCGTGTGTTTCGCGCAATGGGCCGGTGCCCGACAGGCTGATCGAGGCGCTGCGGGTCGCCAATTCCGCGGTGGCGCGCAAAGTGGCGCAAAACCCGATGTTATCGGGCATGGGCTCGACACTGGTTGGGGCGCGGTTCGGCGATGAGGGCGTTGAGTGGGTGAGTGTCGGCGATAGTCCGCTGCTGCTTTATCGGGGCGGCGAAATTGCGTTGCTCAACGAGGATCATTCGCTGGCGCCTGAACTCGACCGGCTGGTTGCCGCTGGTCGCATGAGCGAGGAAGAGGCGCGCCATGATCCGCGCCGCCACATGCTGCGCTCTGCGGTGACCGGTGATGAGATCGATATGGTTGATGTCTCGCGCCGCCCGCTGAAGCTGGAGATGGGCGATTATGTGATCTTGGCGAGCGACGGAGTGCATACGTTGGAGACAGCGGAAATTGCGCGCCTCATCTCGGCTTACGCCAGTGAAGGCGCTCAGGCGGTTGCCAAGGCGTTGATCCGCGAGGTGGAGCTGTTGCGCGAGCCGCACCAGGACAACGCCACGGTGATCGCTGTCCGGTTGAAGCCGCCAGCGTGAGGGCGTGGGGGGGGGAGGACGTGGGAGCGTGAGGAGGCGTGATGGCGGTGAGCATGGCGCTCAGCAAGTCTTCATCCCGCGACGTTGTGTTACTTGCACCACGTGGACGATGCGCCGATCGTTGTCGCAAAACGGTCTTCAAGCTGAGTGCTGGACTCAATCGGGGGAAACTATTCAGATGATCCCAATCTGGTGATAGCAGGAGGGCAAACTGCCATGCCGATTTATGGTTTTTCGTGCAACGCGTGCCACACGGAATTCGAGACGCTGGTGCGCTCGTTCGAGCGGCCGGAATGTCCGTCCTGCGGCAGCATGGATCTGATGCAGGACCTTGCACTCATCGCGTCGCCCAACAAGGGGTCGGAAGACGGCGGCTCGTTCTCCGCTGGCGGCAGCGGCGGGCATACCTGTGGCGGCGGGTGCGGCTGCGGATAAACGGCAGCTTCGCCGCGCAACAGATTGAGCATGTTTAGCTGAAGTGTGGTGCGGTCGAGCCGTGAAAAACATGCTCAAAACAAGAAACTAGAGCGCTGATCCCCGATCCATCGGATCGAAAAGCGCTCTAGCGTCAGATCTTCCAGCCTGAATGCATCGCCGCAATGCCGCCGGTCAGGTTGCGGTATGTGACGCGCTCAAAGCCGGCGTCACCGATTAGCTGCGCAAAGGCCTCCTGGTTTGGAAACTTGCGGATCGATTCCACCAGATACTGATAGGGCTGGTCGTCGCCCGCGGCGATCTTGCCAAGCCGTGGGATGACCTGGAACGAGTGGAACTCATAGAGCTTGTCGAGGATCGGCACCTTCACCTCGGAGAACTCCAGGCACATGAAGCGCCCGCCGGTTTTCAGGACGCGGTAAGCCTCCGCCAGAGCGCGATCGATGTTGGTCACGTTGCGGATGCCAAAGGCGATCGTGTAAGCGTCGAATGAGCGATCGGGGAAGGGCAGTGTCTCGGCGTTGCCTTCCACGCACTCGATGCGATGGGCGAGACCGGCGTCGTTGATGCGGCGCTGGCCGACCTCGAGCATCTTGGGGCTGATGTCACAGATGACCGCCGTGGCGCTCTCACCGGTGGCCGCCCCATAGCGCAGCGCGATGTCGCCCGTTCCCCCGGCCACATCGAGCAAGCGGAACGGTCGATCGGCTTTGGGTGGTGCCAGCCAATTGATGAAGTCGCGCTTCCACAGGCGATGCAGGCCGCCCGACATCAAGTCATTCATCAGGTCATAGCGCCCGGCGACCTTGGCGAAGACGTCGTTGACCAGACCCTGGCGTTCGCTCCTGGGGACTTCGCGGTAGCCGAAGCTTGTGGTTTGTGGGCGTTGTGCGTCGGGCATGGGCGGCTCGTTTCAAGAGTTTGCGTTGCATTGGCCAGGGTCGGTTCGGGCCGCACCATAACCTACCGGCCAGCATGCGGCCATGGGGTAGGCCGATAAGGGCTGGTGAGGGGGTGTCGACGCCGCCGCTGGTGCCTTATTTCGTATTTTATGGCAAGACCTGGGGTAATCGAGAGTGAACTGGCATGGAGCACGGATAGAATGAAACTGGAGCAGGCGGAAACAATCGCCCAGGCGGCGCGCAAATATGCGCGGCAGAATAATCTCAAACCAATGACGATTGCGGTGCTCGATGAACGTGGGACAGTGCGCTGCCTGCTCAACGAGGACGGCACCAGCCTGCATCGCGCCGATATCGCCATTGGCAAGGCTTACGGTGCGATTTCGCTCGGCATCTCGTCGCGCAAGCTGGGAGAGCGGGCAGAGAAGCAAGCCTATTTCATTGCCGCGGCAGCGCAGGCGGCTGGTGGCAAGCTGGTTCCGGTCGCCGGCGGTGTGCTGATCCGCGATGCGGCAGGCGTGCTCCTTGGCGCCATCGGCATTTCAGGCGACACGTCCGACAACGACGAGGCGGCGTGCTGTGCGGGTATTGCCGCTGCCGGCCTTATCGCGGAGACGTGAGGGGCGGCTGGCGATAACGCCCAAAGCAAAGCCTGATTGGGCGCACGAGAATGCCGGAGCTGTCATGCCGGAGCTGCCAGAGGTCGAAACGGTGCGGCGCGGGCTCGAACCCGCGATGGTTGGGCGTACGTTTGCGCGCGTTGAAACCCGGCGGCCCAATCTGCGCTTCCCGTTGCCCGAGCGGATGGCCGAGCGTTTGCAGGGCCGCACGCTGGAGCACTTGGGGCGGCGTTCGAAATACCTCATCGCGCGCGTCTCGGGTGGCGAGGTGCTGATCATGCACCTTGGCATGAGTGGCCGCTTCACGATTTCACATGCCGCGCAAGACGAGGCTCGACGGCCCGGGTCATACGTGCATGAGACGGGGGCCAACCCCAAGCATGATCATGTCGTGTTCGAGATGTCCGCGGCCGGTGACGGGGAGCGGAGGCGCAAGATCGCGGCGAAGTCCGCGTTGCCAAGCCGTATCGTCTATAACGATCCGCGCAGGTTCGGGTTCATGGTAATTGTGCCGGAAGCTGAATTTGCCGTCCATCCGCTGATCCGCGATCTGGGCCCTGAGCCGCTGGGCAACGCCTTGAGCCCGGCTTATCTCGCCAAGCGCGCGATGGGCCGGAAAGCCGATCTCAAATCGTTCCTGATGGATCAGCGCACCATTGCCGGGCTCGGCAATATCTATGTCGCCGAGGCGCTGTTTCGTGCGCGCCTGTCACCCAATCGCGCTGCTGCCTGCCTTGCCGACCGCCTGGGCCGGCCGAGCGAGCGAGCCCACCGTCTGGTGCCTGCCATTCGCCAGGTGCTGGCCGATGCGATTGCCGCGGGGGGCTCGACGCTGAAGGACTATCGGTCTGTGGACGGGGCGCTCGGCTACTTCCAGCATCAGTTTTTGGTCTATGGGCGGGCCGGAGAGGCTTGCGCCCGGCCCGGTTGCCAGGGCATTGTGCGCCGCAGCATTCATGCTGGCCGCTCGACCTTCCATTGCAGCAGCTGTCAGCGGTGAGACGTTTTGGGGTCGGTGGGCCGATCAGGCGTGGTTGCGGCGCGAGGGTCGCAGCACGCCCCATAAGGCCCGCAGGCTCAAAAGGCCCATCACGAGTGTAATTGCGGCGTAGGCGAGAGGGATTCCCATCGGTGCGGCCCGTTCAACGAGCGTGGCCCCCTCAGTGAAGCACAAGCCGGAGGCATCCTTGCAAGCCAGCCAGACAAGGTAATGCTGATTGAAAAAGTAGGCGCTCATGGCTCCCACGGCGAGCAACGCCGAAAGCAGCACCAGGTAGAAGAGGCGGCGGAACATTGGCAGCTCCTGGCACAACACATGATCCGTTGCATTGGACCCGGACAACGGTAAGGGCGCGTGCGCGCAACGAGATCGACAACTGGAGAATGAAACATGGCCTTTGAAAACATCATTGTCGAGACCAAGGATCGTATCGGTGTCATTACGCTTAATCGCCCCAAGGCCCTTAACGCCTTGAACAATGCGTTGATCGGCGAACTCAATCAGGCCCTTGATACGTTCGAGGCGGATGCGGCAATCGGTGTCATCGTGATCACGGGATCGGAAAAGGCGTTCGCCGCGGGCGCCGATATCAAGGAAATGGCGTCGAAAAGCTACACGGACGTCTACGGCGAGGACTTTATCTCAAGCTGGGAGCGGCTCACGCGGACCCGCAAACCCGTCATCGCAGCGGTTGCGGGCTTTGCGCTGGGTGGCGGTTGTGAGCTTGCCATGATGTGCGATTTCATCATTGCCGCCGATACGGCAAAGTTCGGCCAGCCGGAGATTACGTTGGGCATCATGCCGGGGGCTGGCGGCACGCAGCGTCTCACACGGTTTGTCGGTAAGTCCAAGGCGATGGAGATGTGTTTGACGGGCCGCATGATGGACGCGGCCGAAGCGGAGCGATCCGGCCTTGTTTCGCGCGTCGTGCCGGCTGCTGATTTGATGGCGGAGGCGCTCAAGGCGGCCGGTAAGATCGCGGCGATGTCACTGCCGGCGGTGATGATGACGAAGGAAACCATCAACCGCGCCTACGAGACGACGCTGGCGGAGGGCGTGCGCTTTGAGCGGCGCGTGTTCCACGCGATGTTCGCGACCGAGGATCAGAAGGAAGGCATGGCGGCGTTCGTGGAGAAGCGCAAGCCGGACTTCAAGCATCGATAAGGTGGCAAAGGGGTTGGTCCCCAGATGAGCCATGCGCCATCACCGCGACAGCCTGCGATAGGTCGCGTACGACAAGACCGAGATGACAACGACGATGAGGCCGCCGGCCACGAAGATGTGGTTGGCGGCCCAGTCGCCTTTGGACGTCGCGAGCTTGCCGCTCGCCACAAGAATGAGCAGGGCAAGGGCGGCGGCGATGCCGTGCACCGGTGACAGGAGTGCTGCGAGGGCGAGCGCGCGTGGCTTCGCGAGCGGTGAAGAGGGGGCTGAGACGTTCCGCGCATAGACGAAGAGGCACAACGCAATAAGCAGCATGCCCGAGCCATACTGCCAGCCGTGCCGCCAGTGAAGGCCGGAGAACATGTAGACGGCGAGCATCGCCAGTCCGCCCCAGCCATACGTCGTGCCAATCAGCTGTGCATTGGCGCGCCCAGCCGTTATGGCGGCCTGCGTTGGGCTGGCGGCGGCAGCCTGCGTTGGGCTGGTGAATTGGCCGTTTACCGTGAAGGCCCGGTGGATCAGCACGATGGCCGCCATCGTGGCGGCAGCCATCGATAGAACCTGCCAGTTCTGGTTGGCGCCCAAGGCCATGGCGAGAATGCTGGCAAGCAAAAGTGCGCTGGCGCGGACCGGTAAGTCGATCGCTTTCATGGAACTGCCTTGAGCTGTCGACAAAGAGAGAGCATTTTCCGATGAAGTGGATGCCGGTTCATCGCAGAAAATGCGACCAAGCAAAAGCCAGAGCATTTTCCGATGAAGTGGACGCCGGTTCATTGCAGAAAATGCGACCGGGTGGCAGGTTTAGGTCAGATGTTTGCGTTTCAAGCCGTCTTACCCAGACGGTCATTGCGCGACGCCCATAGGGCATAGGCTGAAAGAACCGCCAGCCCGATCGCTCCAACGAAGAAGGTGTTCTGCGCGGCCCAATCCATCATCTGTGGGTTCTGGTAACGTGTCAGCTTGCCGTCAACCAGCATGCCGATGATGGCAATCAGCATGCCAACGAGTTGAATCCACGTCAGCTTGTTGCCCAGTGCGAGCATGGTCTCATCGACGCGCCCTTCGGTAACGTCGCGCGTGAGCGTGTTGGAGTAGAAAACGCAGGCGACACCAACCAGTGCCAAGCCGGCGAACCAGTGCCACCATTCATGCCATGACAGCAGGGTCAGGTAGGTGATGGCGATGATTGCGGCGGCCCAGACGTAGATGAAGCCCATGTGGCGTGCCGTCGATGAGGCAATTTCCGTTTTGCTGGCTCCATCCTGGCGAAGTTTTTGGTTTTCCAGAATTGCCACAAAGGCGACGCCAAGGCAGACCAATACGCCGAGGCTCAAGTGGATCAGCGGCATGCGCGCGCCTGCTGTCAACAGCATTCCCGCCAGGCTGATGGTGAACACAAGTCCCCAGATAAACATGGAATGCACGTCAGGTTCTCCAAATTTTTGTTACGGTTGATAGAGGTTAGACCATCAATTGTGATGGCTGAAACGCGGCGCTCGGGTCGATCGTATCCTGATTCAGGGGGTGCGCGCGAGTTGGCAGGCTTTACGTTCAGACCCAAGCAGCTCCCGCGGTGGGGGCGAAAACCGCGATAGAACCGCGATATTTCGGCGATGGCCGTTGACCGCACTTGTTGTGCCAAGTATACGTCTGGCACCTTGCCGCTCGGGACAGGCCGTCTCGGGCGGCAGCCGTGTTTGAGCCTGGGCCTGGTCTATCGCGATGGTTTAACCCGTTGATATTCCTAGCAAGGAGGCAAGGATCATCTTTCGCAAGGAGCCATACGATGGCGAACACAAAGTCGGCCAAGAAGGCCGTCCGTAAGATCACCAAGCGCACCGAGGTCAACAAAGGGCGCCGTACACGCATGCGTTCGGAAGTGCGCAAGGTGGAAGAAGCGATTGCAGCGGGCGACAAGTCGGCGGCCGTCAGCGCTCTCAAGGCTGTCGAGCCGGTGTTGGCGCGGACGGCGCAAAAAGGCATTGTCCATAAGCGCACCGCCAGCCGCAAGGTCTCGCGTCTGACGGTACGGGTTGCCGCTATGGCCGACTGATGTGGCAAAGCGAACGTCCCCCTTCGCTCGATGCCCGGGGTGTGTTCTGTTCGCCACAATCAAGAGTCGTCGAATAAACTGCCTTCGTGAGAGGTGAACGCCTGTAAGTGGCGGATTCACCAGACCCGTCCGAGCTGCCTGAGCTGGTTTCGAGGCGCTGGGGGTGTGGCAGTCTTCGAGGCGGAAAATAAAAAACGACATGAGCGGCATCCTTAAATTCGAGGGTGCCGCTCTTTGCATTTATCCCCCTTTCGAAGCCGGTTTTCCCAAGGCTCTCAAGGAGATTCTCCACAGAGCTGTGGATTCTTTCCGACCTGCTTTTTAAGCCGAAAAGCCCGGTTTTTCGGCCATTTTCAGTGAGTGTGCAGGGCGCTTGCGCTGAGGATGGTTAAGGGGTTATTAATCTCCCCAGCACGGTCCTGCGGGGACATCTTGAGAGCTTCTCCAATGAAGCTGAACCGTGCCGCGAGTATCGCGTGTGTGTGTGGCGTTTCAATCAGTACATGATGAGTACTAAGTTGCGCTGAACTGGATATTATCCAGCTCATCGCAGGTGGTATCTTGCGATGATCTTGGCCGGGCTCGTGCGGATGTTTGGTCATGATTGTGTATCGCCAGATCCGCCGTGTTGAGTGGCGGAAAGTGGAGTACACGTGTGGCGAAAGGGGTAGGGCGTGAACTCCGTTAGTGCTGTCCACATTGAGAATGTGTCTGTGCAGGATGTATGGGCACGTCTCAAGAGCGATCCGCAATCGGTCATGATCGATTGTCGGACGCGAGCGGAGTGGGCGTATGTGGGGCTGCCCGACCTGAGCGGGATCGGTAAGCAGCTTCTCACCGTCGAGTGGCAGACATTTCCCGACAATCGGATCAATCCGCAATTTGTCGTGGAACTAGCTTCGCAACTCGACGCAGCTGGTGTGAAGAAAGATGCGGAAATCTTCTTCATCTGCCGGTCTGGTGGACGCAGCCGCATGGCAGCACAGGTGATGACTGAAGCGGGTTATGAGCGCTGCCGTAATGTGACCGAGGGGTTCGAGGGTCCACTTGATCCACTCCGTCACAGGGGAAGAGCAAGCGGCTGGAAGGTCGCCGGGCTTCCCTGGGTGCAGGGGTAGGCGCCGCAACGCAAGTTCAGATTGGCACTTTAACGCCGTCCGAGGTGTCGGGCGCGACGGGATGATGTTGCCTTTCGGACGACGGCTGCGGGGTTTGGAAATTGAGTTAAGGGGGCACGTAACATGGATAGCATCGAAAAGTTTGGAGCGGAAATTGTGGCGAAGGCGGCCGGCGAGCGCGGGCCTGCCAAAACAGAGGCTGGTGCGGCCCAGCAGGCGGTGGAAGGGCGCGGCCACAAGGTGCGGGCCATGCTGCGCGCGCAACTTGGTGAGGACATCTTCACCAGCTGGTTCAATGCAATGGAGTTCGAGAGCTTCGATGGTTCGACGGTACAAGTTTCGGTGCCGGTGAAGTTTCTCAGGAACTGGATCCAATCCCATTATGAGGATGCGCTGCTCGCCTGCTGCAAGGCGGAATTCAAGGGTGTTGAACGTGTTGAGGTGCTGCTGCGCCAGCCTGGCGGCGGTGCGGGCAAGACGCCACCGGCCTATGCACATGCGCCGCAACGCGATGGTGATGCGGCTGGTGGAGCCAAGACGCAGAGCTCGGAAGGTCAGCGGGTTTTGTCCGCAGCCGCGATGCAGGCGATCATGCCGCCAGCGCAGGGACGCACGCAGGTTGGTGGGTTCGAGGGGTCTCCGCTCGATCCGCGCTACACCTTCGATACGTTCGTGGTCGGTTCGGCCAACCGCCTCGCTCATGCCGGCGCCACGCAAGTTGCCGAGACCGTGCTGACCTCGAGCCCGGCGTTCAATCCGCTCTACATCCACTCCTCGGTGGGCCTTGGGAAGACGCATCTTCTGCATGCGATTGCTTGGGACGTGAAAAGCCGTAATCC
>JAXGRZ010000058.1:0-12869 GCA_040765305.1 Hyphomicrobiaceae bacterium
CAGTGCAGTGCTGCGCGATACCCTGGCGCGCGCGGATGCGATCGGGGTACGCATCGAGCGCATCGATGCAGCTCTAATCGAAGCGGCGCCGCGCCTGAGGGTCATCGCCAAGCATGGTGTCGGCACTGACAACATCGATCTTGTGGCTGCGCAGGCGCGCGCCATTGTCGTGCTCAACACACCTGATGCCAACAAGGTCGCGGTCGCCGAGCACGCGATGGCGCTGATGTTGGCGCTGGCCAAGCGGCTGGCACGCCATGATGGCGCATTGCGCTCGGGTGACTGGCGCTTGCGCGATGCGCTGATGGCAGAGGAACTGGCCGGGCGCTGCCTGGCGATCTTAGGCTTCGGGCGGAGCGGCCAGGAGTTGGCGCGCCGTGCCGCAGCTTTCGACATGTCGTTGATCGCATGGGGACGCACGGTCGATAGCGTCGTCGCGGAGCGGTTCGGCGTCCAGGTGGCTGCAAGCCTTCATGAGGCGCTGGCCAATGCCGATTTCATTTCGCTGCACACGCCGCGGATTGACGCTGGGCGGCCTTTGTTGGGTGCCGCGGAGATCGCAATCATGCGCGAGGGTGCGTTTTTGATCAATTGTGCACGCGGTGGGCTCGTCGACGAAGCAGCGCTGGCCGACGCGCTGAGGTCGAGGCGGCTTGGCGGCGCCGGGGTCGATGTATTTGAGACCGAGCCGCCCGCACCTTACAGCCCACTGCTTAGCGGCGGCCTCGACAATCTCATCGTGACGCCACACAGTGCCGGCAATACGCGCGAGGCTTCGCGCCGCATGGGCCTGGAGATGGCCGACAATATCATTGCCGCTCTCAAGGGCTGTCCCGATGCTGCACGTATCGTGTGCGGCACGCCCGCGCAGAGCCAGGCCGCAGGCCGGTGCGGCTCGTGAGCGATATAGGTGGACTCACTCAGGCCGCGACTGCGGCCCGGCGCCAGTGCGCCGCGCCCGCGCAGAGCCAGGCCGAAGGCCGGTGCGGCTCGTGAGCGATAACAGATAAGATCGATTCCGCCAAAGGCGGAAGCGATCTAATAGATGCGAAATGGGAAATAGCGTCCGACAAGTTCCTCGAAGCGGCCGCTATCACGCAAGTTGGCAATCGAGCGGTCGATGAGTTCCTTCATCTGGCGATCGTTCTTGCGAATTGCCACGGCGATGCCGTCGCCGAAGAACTTGGCTTCGAGGAACGGGCCGCCGCGAAACTCGCAGCATTGTTTCGAGAGCGTTCCATTGAGCCAGAACGACAGGCTGATGCCATCATCGAACAGATAATCAATCTTGCCGTCGGCGAGCGCCTCACGTGCACTGTCGGATGAGGGGTGCACTTCGATCCGGCTATCGCGGAAAAAGGTCTTCAAGAATGCTTCGTGGGCGCTGCCGCGGATGACGGCGATGCGCTGGCCCTCCAGCCCCTCTGGTGTGATCTCGCGCTTTTGTGCGGTGCGCCGAACCGCAAAACGGCCTGGCGTGAACAGATAGGGGATCGAGAAATCAACCTGCTGGACGGTCGTGGCGGTGACGCGGTGGCCGGCAATGACGGCATCGGCTTCGCCGCGGCGCAATGTAAGCAGTAGTTCGTCCCAGGGCTTGACCTGAACGTCGCAGGCGGCCTGCGCCTCCTGGCAGATGGAGCGCGCCAGGTCGATATTGAAGCCGGTCAGCTGACCTTCCTCGTCATAGAAGTTGAAGGGCGGAAAGTCGCCCTCGGTGACGAACCTGAGGACGAGGCGACGGGTACGGTTGCCGGTCTCCTCATCGCTGGATTGCGGCGCATTATCCTGCGCCGCGACTGGAGCGGGCGCCGCTTGGAGCAAGGCAAGGCAAAGTGTCACCAACATGAGCAGGTGCATGCCGATCCGCTTTACCGTGCCCAAGGGCGAGGAGAAGCATGGACGGGCGCCGTGGCTTTGGCTCGCCATTGGGCGTGGGCTCCTGGCCGGAACTGGCATCGGACGGCTTGTACTCCGCATTGATTCGGTCTGGGTGCGTGCATGTTGGTCCCAAGTAGGGCATGTGTCACGTGCCGATTGGGTGAAATTGCGGCTTGACCGGGACAGACCGGATGGCCGTTGTGCCTGCCTTGTTTCACCTTGCGATGATCCGCCTCGCGCGGCGCCAACCTGCCGTGCGATGAGGTGGCGGGCTCGCGATTATTTGCGCTGGCGACTACACTGGCGATCGGGGTGTCTTGGCTCGATAATCGCTATTTTGGGGGATGGTGAGTGGTACTGATTGAGGATAGCGATGATGGATCAGGTTGCAGCGAATTGGAACATGGGGGCCCATCGACAAGCGAAGTAGCGTCATGTTCCTCAAGGCCGATCGATACCTGGGTGAGGGTGGCTCAGGCCGATTTGGTTCGTGCGGTCTCGCGGCTTGCCATGGCGCGGCCGGATCTGTCGGCAAAGGTGCCGTTGTGGCGATGGCAGCGCCAAGCGTTGGGTGGGTTGGCGCTGGCGCTGGTGATTGCCATGGTGTTGGCTCCCGCGGGTCTTGCGGTCGTGCTGACGCTCGTGCTCGCGGTGCCGTTCTTTTCGGTCTACCTGCTGCGTTTTTCAGCGATTTTTGCACAGCGGGCTCGGAGCTGCGGGCCTGGCGAAAAAATGCCGCGCACGCCGTTGGTGGACGCGGACTGCCCGACCTATGCGGTTCTCGTGCCGCTCTATGATGAAGCAGAGATCGTGCCGGGGTTGATCAAGGCCCTGTCAGCCCTCGACTACCCGGTGGATCGCTTGGCGATCCGTCTGGTGGTGGAGGAGGATGACCCGCGCACGCATGCGGCCTTGTCCGCTATCGCATTGCCGCGGCACATGAGCGTGTTGGTGGTGCCGCGTGGGGTGCCGAAGACCAAGCCGAGGGCACTCGTTGCTGCGTTGGAGCACACACCCGGCGAACTCGTTGTGGTGTTCGATGCGGAGGATCTGCCCGAACCCGACCAGTTGCGGGTTGCGGCAAGCGCGTTTGCGCATGCGCCTCAACACCTGGTCTGCCTGCAGGCTTGTCTCAATACTTTCAACCCCGACGAGACCTGGCTGACGCGGCAATTCACGATCGAATATTCAGCGCTTTTCGACCTGATCCTGCCGGCGCTACTGCGCTTCGGGCTGCCGCTTCCGCTCGGTGGCACCTCCAACCACTTCCGGCGCGCCGCCCTGCAAGATGTTCTGGCGTGGGATCCTTACAATGTGACAGAGGATGCAGATCTGGGTGTGAGGATCGCACGGTTCGGCATGCGGGTCGGCGTCATCGGCTCGACGACGTGGGAAGAAGCGCCGCCGACGTTTCGCATCTGGTTGGGCCAGCGCACACGTTGGCTCAAGGGATGGATGCAAACGTATCTCGTTCACATGCGCGCTCCGCGCAGGCTCGTCGACGAGCTGGGTTGGTGGCCGTTTGTGGGGCTGCAGGTGCTGATGGGCGCCATGATCGCCTCGGCGCTCGTGCATCCCTGGTTTTACATTCTGCTCGGCTACGAGATTTCCAAGGGTACCTTGCTGGCCGGTGCGGCAGCGCAAAAATCGCACGTTCTGTTGTGGCTGGCGCTGGCCAACCTCGTCCTTGGCTACGTGTCAGTCCTGCTCATTGGGGCGGTGGCGGTATGGCGGCGCGGGCGACGGCGATTGATCACGCATTTGCCGCTGGTGCCGTTCTATTGGCTGGCAATTTCGCTTGCTGGCTACCGGGCCCTGATCGAACTTGTCACCAGCCCTTTTCATTGGGAGAAAACGCGCCACCGCGCGTGGCCCGATCAGCCAACGCGCGGGCGGTGAAGTGTTTTGCTAGCCCACCGTCTTGTGTGCAATGCAAAATCAATTGGGACCATGATCAAGGTTGTCCTTATGACCGATAGCGTGTGTTAATTGGCCGGTTGCGCAAAATTAGAGCAAGCTGCGTAGCGATTGTGAGGTGCAGCATGCTTGATCAGACACAGATTCACGACATCCTCAATGAAATCCCGCTTTTTGCGGGCTGCTCTGCGCAAGTGCTTGATGCGCTTGGCGCGGTTGCCGAGCAGCGCGAATTCAAGAAGGGTGAGGTAATCTATGAAGCGGGGGAACAGGCTCTCGAAATGTACGTGCTGCTGCACGGTCTCGTCAGTTTCAAGACGCCAAGCGGTGTTGGTCACCTGTTCGTCGAAACGCTGATGAAGCGTCACATGATCTTCGGCTGGGCGGCGCTGGTTCCGGAACATCCGCGCCGACTCGGCAGCGCGGCGTGCATGGAAACGTCGACGGTCTTGGTGATGAATGGCGATCGGATCATGGAAATTCTCAGCGGCGATCCGCAGGCTGGTTTCTTGGTAATGAAGCGGCTGTGCTCGATGATCGCCAGCACCTTCATTGACAAATCCAAGGCGTAGCGTCCTGACGCAGTTGCAATAAGTCTGCACGATCGTCAGCCGCGGATGCTCACGGGGCGCAAGCTGCGTGCGACGTTTGTCGTGTGAGGTTTGTCAGGGCAGCAGACCCAATTGATGGGCGGCGATCACCGCCAGACTGGCAGCGCCGATCCAAAGGGGCAGGCGGGCCCAGATGGCGCCGCGATTTTCCGCCTTGCCGATGTTTGCCACCGTTTGTGGATCAAGCCGCATGCCCTCGCGTGACATGGCCGAGAGCGTGGTCAAAGTGGTTTGTGCCTGTGCCAGCAGCTCGGGCACATCGGTTAAAATGCGTGCGATTGTCGTAGCGCCCTCGCCAGCCTCCTTGAGGCGGCCACCCACGCCCAGGTTTTGCTGCATCCAATTGCGGGCAACCGGCTCGGCGGCGGTCCACATGTTGAGTTCCGGGTTGAGCGAGCGGGCAACGCCTTCAACGATGACCATGCTCTTTTGCAGCATGATCAGTTCCGGCCGGGTCTGCATGTCGAAGACCTCGGTGTAGGCGAACAGTTGACCCAGCAGGTCGGCCATCGAGATTTCGCTGGCAGTGCGGCCATGGATCGGTTCGCCGATGGCGCGCAGGGCCTGCGCGAAAACGTCGATCGGGTGATGGGGGGGCACATAGCCGGCCCAGAAATGCACCCAGGCCGCGCGGTGATAATCACGGGTGATGAGGCCGTGCAGGATCTCCGCGAGGAAACGGCGCTCCTTGGGGCCCAGGCGCCCCATGATGCCGAAATCGACCGCCGTCACCAGGCCCTTCTGGTCGACAAACAGATTGCCTTGGTGCATGTCGGCATGAAAGAAGCCGTCGCGCATGGCGTGCTTGAGGAACGAGCGGATGACGACGAGGCCGAGTTCCCTCTTGTCGAGGCCGCGCGCATCGAGCGCTGCGTGGTCTGAGATCGGCGTGCCATCGATCCAGTCGAGCGTGAGAACGCGGCGGGAGGTTCGCTTCCAGTCGACGTTGGGTACTCGGAAGCCTTGGTCACCGACGATGTTCTCGGCCATCTCGGAGATCGCGGCAGCCTCGAGCCGCAGGTCCATTTCCAGTTCCGTCGTGCGCTTCAAGGTATCGACGACGGCAACTGGCTTGAGGCGACGTGAGGGAGGATGAAAACGTTCGATCTGGCGGGCGGCGAAATAGTAGCTGTCGAGATCGGCTTTGAAACGGCGCTCGACGTCCGGGCGCAGCACCTTGACCGCGACGGAGCGCGTTTGTCCGCCGGGATCCTCGACCTCGGCTTTATGGACCTGAGCGATTGACGCGGCTGCGACCGGCGGGCCGAAGCTCTCGTAATGGTCCTCCAGGCGTTTGCCGAGTGACGTCTCGATTGCGCGGCGCGCTTGCACCATGGAGAAGGGTGCCAGTCGATCCTGCAGGTGCGATAGATCCCGTGCCAGTTCGAGCCCGATCAGATCGCCGCGTGTCGCCAGAAACTGACCAAGCTTGATGTAGGAGGGGCCAAGTGCCGCGATCGCGCTGGAAATGCGCTTTTCCTCAGGAATGCCGGTGCGAAATGGGGTGCTCAGCCAGCGGATTGGTGCGGTGGCGATCAGGATGGCTTTGACCAGCGGCGGGATCTCCACGCCCTTGGGTACCAAGTGTACGCCGTGCTGGGCGAGCACGAAGCCGGCGCGCGCGAGCCGCAATGAGTTGATAAGGGCGCCGGGCACCTGAGCCACTCCGTTTGAGGCGGTGTCCAGCCGCCGGATGAAAGACCTTGGCCGATCTAACCATCCGAGGAGTTGCGGTTGGGTGAACAGATCATGCCAGACAGGGACATCGCCGGGAAATGGTGGCGGGTCAAGCGATCGGTTGCGATAGGGGTAACCTACTGACGCGTGTCAAGCGATCGGTTGCGGTATGGGTAACCGGTTGATGCCGGCTTAAGGCCTTTTGCCGGCGAAACGATCAATCGCCGTCGGCGTCGGCACGCTCCTTGGCCAATTTGCGGATGTGGCTGGTGATTGTGGGATGGGTCATTTCGAGGTGCAGGAAATCTTCGCGATGCAACTTGAGCAGGCGGCATTTGGAACCGGTATGGAATGCTGCGTGATGGGTGTCGCCCTGGGTCATGGCAACAGTTCCGAAAATGTCCCCAGTGCCATAGGAGCGGGTTCCCGACCCGGTGCGGCGCACGACACGGCCCGAGGCGATGAACCAGACGGCATCGCCTGGGCTGCCCTCGTCGAGGATCTGCATGTTGGGCGGAAAGTTATGCGCATGAAGCACCGGGATGATCGCCGTCACCGCGTGAGCATCGAGTTCCGCCAGCATCGGGATGCGCGACATCAAGGACCAGTTGATGACGAAATCCCGTCTGTTGAGTTCCTGGGCAAATCCCGATGAGATGATCGCGACGGGTAGGGCCAGGATGCAAAGCCCGACGACCATGACAATGCCGCCGAACATGCGGCCCAATGGTGTAATCGGTGCCACATCGCCGTAGCCCACGGTGGTCAATGTGGTGATCGCCCACCACATTGAATGGGGCACGGAGCCGAACTTGTCTGGCTGATGGTCGTGCTCGATGTAGTACATCCCGGAAGCTGCAAAGAGCACCGCCGCTGCCAGCAGCAGGAGTGCCCCCATCAGTGCGCGTCGCTCGTTGGACAGAACGCGGATCAGGGTATGCATGGCGGGGGAATAGCGTGAGAGTTTGAGAAAGCGCAGCAGCCGCAGGATGCGCAAGATGCGCAGGTCAATGGCAAACATCTGGGCAAAATAGAAGGGCAGAATGGCCAGCAGGTCGATGATCAGCGAAGGCCGGCGCATCATCGAGATACGCGCGCGCCCAGGTGAAAGGCGCTTGAGGAACGGAACCTCGACCGCAACCCATAGACGTGCCAGGTACTCGACGGTGAATATGGCGACGGAGAAGACTTCAAAGGTCAGAAACTCGGCACGATAGGCATCTTCGAGTGAGGGAACGGTTTCGGCAGCGAAGGCTGCGACATTGAGTATGATGAGTGTCACGATGAACGTGTCGAACGCCTTGGATGTGCGATCATCACCGCTGCCCATCTCAATGATCTCGTAGACGCGGTGACGGATGCGCGCGATGGCTGATGCGCGGGCATGCTTCGAGTTCATGGCGGTGCTCATGGTTTGATCTTTGAGCCTCACGGGGCGGTGGCAGCTTGGCATGTTCGATAGCGGGCCGCCAATGCCGTGACCAGCGTGGCATGATCAAGGCAGGATCGCGTGGTGCGTACGCCAATTTCGACATTGTCGATCGCGTTTTGGAAGCAGGAGAGTGTAAGAATTGGATGAATGAGCCCGGCTCAGTTGGCCGCGGCGGATGAGACGGATGCAAAAAAAATGCTGACCCGTAGGTCAGCAAATTCTTTGCCCCTTTGACGTCCGTTCAGGACGCGTAACCGCGAGGGTACCGCGTCCGACCGCGTGTGCGGCTTCCGGCTCTGGTTCTGGCTCGACCGCAGGCAACGATTTTCTCGATCCTGCAAAATTCCCGCAATATTCACACCCCGCTGCGGTGTCGAGTGGCACGGAAACTGACCTCTCTTGCGTGGCTTTACAAGTACTGATTGGTCGCAAGTGGTCGTTATTTATTGGGCCTACGACCTATGCGCGCATCACAAGTTTGATCGCCTTGTGCGTCTGAACGATGCCCACGGATTATTTGGTTTTCTTCGGTTGAAAATAGCAACGTCAATCCTTTGAATAATTTCAGCTACCTGCGACGCAATCGATCGCCATGATGAGCTTTGTGTGTTGAGCGGACCTTGCGTACATCTTTACGTTGCGATTGCTTGTAACGCGTATGCCACAAAAAATATCAAAACAGCGCTGCACAAAGCGCAGCGCTGTTCATTGACGGTCTTGAGAATTTTCAACTCAGACAATTCATGTCTGTCGCGCAAAAGTGTATTGCGGTTTTGCCGTAACGACACGCATCAAAGGTAAAGTGTCTGTCGCGCAAAAGTGCGTTTCGGTCTTGTCAACACGGCACGTATGAAGACAAGATCGTGAAGCACGTGGGGCGCGAGTTTGGAAAAAGCGTGACACGGCTTTGAGTGTGTCAGCCACAATGCTGGTCAGTCGACCACTGTTCCCCCAGTCTCGTCCTCGAAGACGCTGTCGGGGAATACCGGGTAAACGTTGGCGACGCGTCCCATCTGCTGGGTCAGCGCCAGAACCGTATCGATGGTCGGTGTGGCGACATCGACGAGCCGGCCCATCTCCTGAACCACTGTCAGGAGGGCATCGAGTTCAATCTGCCGACCCTTTTCAAGATCCTGCAACATGCTGGTGCGATGCGCGCCGACCGAGGCCGCGCCATTGATGCGCCGTTCGATATCAACGCGGAAGTGCGCGCCGATGCGGCGGGCGATGATCTCCGCCTCTTCCATCATCTTGCGCGCTACACCGCGCGTGCCTGGATCGGTGGCAACGACATCGAGTGTGGCGTGGGTCAAAGCAGAAATAGGGTTGAAGCACAGGTTGCCCCACAGCTTCAGCCAGATATCGTTGCGGATCTCGGGATAGATCTTCGGCTTCAAGCCTGCAGCCTCAAACGCTTCGGCAAGGCGCTTGATGCGCGGTGTCTCCTGGCGGGTCGGCTCGCCAAGGCCATAACGGTCGCCGTAGGTGTGCTTGATCACGCCGGGTGAGACGATTTCGGCAGCCGGATAGACGGTGCATCCAATGGCGCGCTCAGGTCCAAGTGTATTCCACTGGCGCCCGCGCGGGTCGACGCTCTCCAGCTGCAGGTTTGCGTATTGACCCTCGAAGCCGTGAAAATACCACCAGGGAATACCGTTTTGTGCGGTGACGATGGCAGTGTCTGGTCCGAGCAGCGGCAACATGTTTTCGGCCGCTTCCCAAGCCTGGTGAGATTTCAGAGCGACGATCACATAGTCCTGCGGCCCAAGATCAGCTGGGTTCTGCGCAGCGGGTAGGTGGGCCACCTTTTCCTCACCGTTGATGATGAGCTTCCAGCCGTTGGTTTTGATCGCTTCGAGGGTTGCACCACGCG
The DNA here is from genome assembly GCA_040765305.1 of Hyphomicrobiaceae bacterium. GTDB lineage: Bacteria > Pseudomonadota > Alphaproteobacteria > Rhizobiales > Hyphomicrobiaceae > JAEUMD01. The sequence continues at coordinate 9,392 of JAXGRZ010000058.1, forward strand.
CAACAACTGAGACGTCGACACCGGCCGTCTTCATGAGCACGCCGATGTGGGCGCCGATCGCACCAGCACCATAGATGCAGACTTTCATTAGATTGTCCCTCCCTTGAGTGTTCTTGTTTCTGGTATGCCAACTACAAAGCGGCGACCACCGCCCGGCGTCAAGGGGGGAGATGGAAGCCGCGATCATTTGCCTTGGTGGGCTGTTTTCGAGAACGGCGCTTTAGGCATGGCATACGGGATTTGTCCGAGTGAGCCAAAAGCAAAGAACTAAAAATTAAAGAAAATGCCCCGCCGGGCAGTCGCCTGGCAGGGCAGTTGGGGAGGAAACGCCAAGGATGGCGTAGTAAACTTGGCAGCCCTCGCTCAGTGCGTTGCGGGCTTGGTGTAAAAGATCTGATAGGAGCGCCGCGCGGCCAGATCGCGCGGCACGGCGCAAGCCAACTGACCTTCGTAAACGTGGTGCGCTGCATTCGCTTGGCGGTATGCCGCACGGATCATGCGGAACAGCGCCTTGATGCCTATCGCTACCGCCGGCAGTGATGCGGCCGGCTGATGGGACGCGCTCTGGAAAGCGCCATTAGCGATCGGATAAGTGGCCATAAATGTTATCCCTTCGTGCTCATGATCATCGGGCAACTCCGATGAGTGCGGCGCTTATATTGTTTTGTGCGCTGCGATATCTGTTTGGTATACCAAGCAGAAAAATCACACCAGACATGTCTGTGCATAGGTGATATGCATTGATCGTATGGGAGAAATCTGGAGAATTCGATTTTGTGAATATTATTGTGCACTTGCACAGTGACGTGATCGGCGTGGCCTCGTCAGCAGGCTCCGTGTTTGGCCATTGGGGCAGGACTATTCAGGGCTCCCAAAGCACCTTATTTGACCTCATCGGAACGCAGGGGCAACTTTGACGGGGGCGGCAACGGCCTGTTTCCAGGTTGGTGCGTAGATTGCTCAGCACCAGCGCCGATGGTCGAGACAGTGATGAACCACATGAGCGCGAGCACACAATCGATTGTCGTACCGCCAGAATGGGCGCGCCAACGGGCGATCTGGACGGCTTGGCCGGCTAATCCGGGCGAGTGGGACGGCGACCTGGAGGCACCCCGCCGGGATATCGCCGGGCTTGTCGAAGCGCTGCATGCGGCTGGCAACCAGGTTCGCGTTCTGGTCAATGGCCAGGAGGCGGAAGTTTCCGCGCGCGCTGCGCTGGCGAGCTGGGCGCAGATCGTTCCTGCCAGATACGGTGACATCTGGCTGCGCGATACCGGTCCGATTTTTGCGCGGAGCGGGTCAAAGCCGGTGGCGTTGCGCTTTGCCACCAACAGTTGGGGCGGCAAATACGATCTGCCTGATGATGCCACGGTCGGCGATGAGATTGCGCGGTTGGCGGGCACTCCGGTTCGACGGTTTGAATTCGTGCTGGAAGGCGGTGCGGTCGATCACGACGGTGAAGGCACGGTGCTGACGACGCGGCAGACACTGCTCAACCCGAACCGGAACGGCTGGTCCAAGCACCAGGCGGAGATCGCGCTTTCGCAGGCGCTTGGCGCAAAGAAGATCATCTGGATCGACGAGGGCTTGAAGAACGATCACACCGACGGGCATATCGACAATATTGCCCGGTTCGTTGGGCCAGGGCGCGTCGTCTGCCAGGCCCCGGCCGGTGCCGATGATCCCAATGGGGAAACGCTCGAGCAGATCGCGACCACGCTTGCGCGGGCAACCGACGCGGCGGGACGTCCGCTGGAGGTGATACGCATTCCTGGCGTTGGCCTTTATCGCAATGCGCTTGGCGAGCTTGGGCCTGCCTCGCACATGAATTTCATTATCGCCAACGGTGTGGTGGTGGTGCCGGTTTACGGCACGGCGAGCGAAGGCGCGGCGCTTGCGGCACTCCAGGCGGTATTTGCGGACCGTAAGGTCGTTGGGCTTGCCTCCAGGGGTGTGCTGGGTGCGGGTGGCGCCGGCGGCGGCTCGTTCCACTGCATCACGCAGCAGGAGCCTGCATGAGGGGCGTAGAGTCCTTGGTGCCGCTGTGAGGAAGGCGGGCCGGAGCATTTTCCGACGAAGTGGACGCCGGTTCGATGAGGCCAACTGTCAGGGATTAGGCTTGTCGCGCTGTCGTGGCAGTTGAGGATTATTGAGAGGGTGCCGCGCGCACGGCCTTGGCTGGGTTCCCTTGTGGCAGTCCGGCCTGCGACGTCTTGGTAGCCAACGAACCCTTAGCGATACTCTTCTGCTTGCGCCGTTTGGCTCGCACGGCGCGTGCCCTCAATTTACGGGCCTTGAGGCTCGCGTTGGTCTTTTGATGGCGACCGCATCCCCAGGACACAACGCTGTCGCGGATGCTGATAACGGGCTTTGCGTCCTTGTCCAGCGGTAAGCTGTTGATGTCAGTCGGGTTAAAGAAAGTCTTCCAGCCATAGGTCTGGAAGCCGTGTTCCAGGAGGCTTGCCGCGCGGACCGCGCGATCGCTGCTGGAGGGTTCACCGAGCACGACAGCCATCAGGCGCGTTCCATCGCGCGTGGCGCTGGCGACAACATTGAAACCACTGTCGCAGATGAAGCCGGTTTTGAGACCATCGGCGCCATCGAAAGAGCGCAGCAGCGAGTTGTGTGATGCCAGCCGTCGCTTGCCGATGAGAAAATCGGGCATCGCCCACAGGTCAGCATATTGCGGGAAATCCCTCAGCACCGCGCGCGACAATTTTGCCAGATCGCGTGCGGTTGTCACCTGTCCATCCGCCGGCAGTCCATTGGGATTGACGTAGTGGGTGCGCGTCATCCCCAGGCGCCGCGCCGTCGTATTCATGCGCTCGACGAACCCATCAACGCTTCCACCCACCGCTTCGGCAAGCATCACCGCAACGTCGTTTGCTGATTTGACGATCAGCGCCTTGAGTGCAAGATCAACCGATATTTCAGCACCGAGCGGAAGCCCGATCTTGCTCGGCGGCTCGTTCATTGCCGCCTCAGAGCAGGAAATCTTGTCGTCGAGCTTCAATTTGCCGTCGCGGAGCGCCTCAAACGTGAGGTAAGCGGTCATGATCTTGGTGAGCGAAGCCGGGTGCCACAGATTGTCGACATCTTCGGCATAAAGAACCTTGCCGGATGAGGCTTCGAACAACAGTGCAGGACCCGCAATGGCCGCCGCAGGGAGCAGCAGGGCCGCTGCGAAGAAGCCGCACCAAAAAAGGCCAGCGCGCATGAATAAACCTTCAATCATTGGGTGGGGCTTAACATATTCGCTTGTGGGCGAGCAATGTCGCCAGTTTGAACTTTTGCCGGTGTTGAGCTTCGGCCTCAGTGGTGTGGCTGAAGCTGTGTGCCTAGGGTCCGGCCTCAATAGCAATGGGTCCAAGACAGGTTGGGTTTGGTTGTCTGGCAGGCGCGCGATCGCTGGAAATCTGGTTGATTTTCAAGTGAGCGCAACGCACCAGGCAAGCAAACCCAGCCTGCCCGAAGGGTC
>JAXGRZ010000059.1:0-12851 GCA_040765305.1 Hyphomicrobiaceae bacterium
GCTCGATCGGGTGGACGGCACCGGTCGACATGAGGCGGACCTTCTGGCCCTTCTTCAAGACGCCCTCGATGACGCGGACCAGGACGATGACACCAAGATAGGCGTCGTACCAGCTATCGACGAGCATGGCTTTGAGCGGCTTGTTGCGCTCGCCCTTGGGGGCGGGAAGGCGCGTGACGATCGCCTCCAGTACCGCGGCGACGTTGAGGCCGGTCTTGGCGGAGATGGGAACGGCGTCGGAGGCATCCAGGCCGATCACATCCTCGATCTGCGCCTTGACGCGATCGACATCGGCGGCGGGCAGGTCAACCTTGTTCAGAACCGGCAGGATCTCAAGGTTGTTGTCGAGCGCCGTGTAGACATTCGCCAGCGTTTGCGCCTCCACGCCCTGGGACGCGTCGACGACGAGAATGGCGCCTTCGCAGGCCGCGAGTGAGCGGGAGACCTCGTAGGCGAAGTCGACGTGGCCTGGCGTATCCATCAGATTGAGCTGATAGGTCTGGCCATCCTCGGCCTTGTAGTCGAGACGCACAGTTTGCGCCTTGATCGTGATGCCACGCTCGCGCTCGATATCCATCGAGTCGAGGAGCTGCTCTTTCATCTCACGTTCTGTAACGTTGCCGCAAAGCTGTATCAGCCTGTCGGACAAGGTCGACTTGCCGTGGTCAATGTGAGCGATGATTGAGAAATTTCGGATCAGGGATGTGTCGGTCATGCGCGGCTCTGTACCACTGGCCGTGAGCGTGGGAAAGAGTGGTCTTTCAGGCTGGTCGAAAGGGCCTGAGCGGCGGGCAACCAATTCAGGCGGTTGCCGTTCCGTTCTTGTGCTCGGGGCGCCTGTCGGGGGTTTGTTCTAAGGCGAATGTTGAACGGTCCAAACATTGAAACTGCGGTCATTTTCCTTGACGCCCTTCCAGGCAATGGCCCACAAGATCGGTAGACGACTTCTGAAGTGCCGATCCGGTGGATAGGAATCGGTGCTCCAAGTTCCGGGGTTTGTCGCATTTTCTTTAACGAACTGGCCTTCACTTCGTCGGAAAATGCGCTAGCCCGCAACAGGGAGGACAGTCTCATGGCAGCCGATTATGGAACCCAGCAAATGAAAGAACTGAACGACGAAGCGCGTAGAGCGGTCAATTCAGCGTTCGATGCGCTCAATGACTGGCGGAACGATATGGCGACGGCGAGCGAGCGCTATTCCTCCAAGGTTTTCGACCAGATGACCGAGGCGACCCGCGCGATGGGCTGGCCCGACGACGTGGTTAACGCCACCCGCCAGCAACTGCAGAATGCATCGCGTATGCAGCTCCAGATGATGGACCAGGTGATGGATGCCTGGAAGTTGCAGCTGCGCAATCCAGGCGCGTCATTCCAGATGCCGCAGATGCCCAACATTCCGGGTATGCCCGATTTCAGCAAGGGCATGGGTGATCTGGGCGGCATGGCTGCCGCACCGTTCCAGTTCTGGATGCAGGCCGCAGAGATGTGGCAGAAGAACTGGGCTTCGGCCATGTCGCTTTGGATGAAAGGTCCCTCAGGCCTGAACGAAATGATGGAGCAGATGCGCCGAGACATGGGCGGCCGGCGCTGAGCCAACCGAACTTGGTGCACATCAAGGTGCGCTCGAAGGGGTGATACAGCTCGTCTTTTCGTGTGGCTCATAAGCCAGCTTGTTGGATGACCGTCGCTGCCAGGTCAATGGCGCGGCGGTCGTTCGTTAGAGCGGGTGCTGTAGGGTGGGTGCTGTAGGTGACCTCCGTTCTGGTGTAATCCGAATTTTGTTTGGCTGGCATTTTCAGCCGTCATCACCTGGCCGGCTGGCGGCAAATAGCGGCATTGGTTCCCCACGGGTTACATGGATCGGCTGTTGCCCAAATTGAGCCCACTTGGGCGTGATCATGATAAGGGCGACTTGATGCTTCGTGCTAGAGCGGCAAACTTCTGCCCCCCAAGCTCATTGCCCAGCCCACAGACCCAACTTTCAGCCCACCGATCCAATGAGAGGTTTTGATGCGTAAGGTTCTTTGCTGTGTTTGTGCCGTCGCGCTCTGCACTTTGATGCTTGCGACGCCAAGTTTGGCGGCGACACCCACCGGCTTTAAGGAAAACCCGCGCAACTGCCGGAACACGATCGAGTTTAACGTCTGGCTCGACGGCTTCAAGAATGAGGCCGCGGCTGCGGGGATATCAAAAGGCGCGATCCACAAGGCGCTGAACGGGATCGAGTTTGATCCCGGCGTCATCAAGCGTGATCGCAGGCAAGGGTTCTTCGCGCAAAGCTTCATTTCGTTCCAGAAGAAGCTGGCTACCGATTCGCGCGTTGTCGCCGGGCGCAAGAAGATTGCCGCCAACAAGCATGCGTTCGAAAGGGCGCAAAAGGAGTTTGGCGTGCCCGCCGAGGTGATCACGGGCTTTTGGGCGCTGGAGAGCGATTTCGGCAAGGGCATGGGCAATCTTTCGGTGCTGCGCTCGCTGGTTACGCTCGCCTATGACTGCCGGCGTGGCGAGATGTTCACCGAAGAACTCAAGGCGGCGCTCAAAATCATCAACCGGGGCGATCTGGAGCCGTCCGAAATGATCGGCTCGTGGGCGGGTGAGCTTGGACAGACGCAGTTCCTGCCGACGCGCTATGTCGAATATGCCATCGACTATGATGGCGACAAGCATTCCAACCTGTTCAAATCCGATGCCGATATCATCGGCTCGACCGCCAACTACATGAAGCACCTGGGTTGGAAGCGGGGCGAGCCGTGGATCGAGGAAGTCGTTTTGCGGGGCGAGTTGCCTTGGCAGGAAGCGGATCTTGCAATCCAGCATCCGCGGGCACAGTGGGCGAAATGGGGTGTGCATCGCGTTGATGGCGCGCCATTGCAGGCCGACAAGCTCAAGGCGTCGCTGCTGCTACCGATGGGGCGACATGGCCCGGCGTTCCTGGCGTATGACAATTTTGGCGTTTATCTGCAGTGGAACCAGTCGCTGAACTACGCGACGACGGCGGCCTATCTGGCAACGCGGATTGGCGGCGCTTCGAAGATGCGCACCGGGCGTGATGATATTCCAGTGCTCAACGGCGACGAGACAAAGGAATTGCAGCACCTTCTGACGCGGCGCGGGTTCGATGTGGGGGCCATTGATGGTCTCGTCGGCGAGAAAACGCGCGCGGCGGTCAAACAATTGCAGATCAAGTTCAAGTTGCCGGCCGACAGCTATCCCACGCCCGAGCTGCTCAATCGTCTGCGCGGCGGCTAGAGCGCTTTTCGATCCGATTGCATCGGAACCGGCGCTCTAGCTCTTTGGTTTGGTCGCCTTTTCTTCGACGAGTCGGTGTCCACTTCGCCGGGAAACGCTCTCGCCAATGCTCCGACGTTCCCGAATAGCGAACATCGACGTTTTGTCGGGGGGCAAAGTGGCGGTGGCGTTCATCAAGCCTACAAAAACACTTAATGGGCACCTTCCTTTGCCGGCGGGACAGACGTAGGATCGCCGCGCTCGCCGTCCTGCCGCCAATTCCCGCCAGCACAGCACCTCAAGGGGCCATCCTCTGACAACCGTATTTGCCGCCATCGCGCCGGTCTTCGCGCTGGTTCTCGCCGGACATGTCATACGCCGCACCGTTGTTGATCACTCCGAATTCTGGGGTGGCGTCGACCGCGTGGCGTATTGGGTTCTCTTGCCGTCGCTTTTGTTCAACAAGATCTCGATGATGGAACTGTCGGCGGGGTTCGTCGGGCCTTACGCCGTCGTGGTGACGGGCGGGTTTGTGGCGGCTTTCCTGTTTTCTCTCGTCGTTTCATTGCTGATGGGTTTCCCCGGGCCGGTGGCGAGTTCGGTGGTGCAGGGTGCTTCAAGACACAACACGTTCATCGCTCTGGCGGCGACTGAGCGACTGTTCGGCGTAACGGGGCAAGCGAGTGCTTATCTTGCCTCCTCGATCCTCATTCCGATTACCAACATTGCGGTGGTGGTGACGATGGTGATGCTGCACCGGGACAAGTCATCCTCTACCAGTCTCGGCCGAGCCATCGTGCGCGACATCGTGCGCAATCCGCTGCTCGTTGCGGTTGTCGTTGGACTGCTCTTCAACATGGCGGGTGTCGGCAAGGTGCCGGTGTTACATGACATGACAGACCTGCTCGGCCGCGCGGCTTTGCCGATGGTGCTGTTGTCGATCGGTGCGGCCATCCGTTTGGACGGATTGCGTGCCTCGATTGCTCCGGTGGCGGTATCGACGGCGGGCAAGATGATCGTATTTCCACTCGCGATTTTGATGCTGGCGCACCTGTTCGGGCTCGCCCTTGTGCCGGCCAGCGTGGCGATGATCTACGGCTCGGCGGCAACGGCGACATCATCGTACGCGCTGGCGCGACTGATGGGGGGAGATGCGCCGCTTGCCGCGACGATCGTGACGATCCAGACGCTCTTGTGCTTCCTCACCATTCCGCTGGCGATCGCGATCACGCGCCTGGTGATCGGTTGAGGATCCTTTCGTCCGCCTGACGACGACTTGGGTGCGGCAGCGGGCGACGCAGCGCGTGGGCGCGGCTCGCTGGCGTAGCAATTAGAGCGCTTCCGGATGAGGTGGAAGCGCTCAGGCCGCGACTGCGGCCCGGCGCCAATGCGCCGCGCCCGCGCAGAGCCAGGCCGCAGGCCGGTGCAGCTCGTGAGCGACAACAGATAAGATCGTTTCCGCCTAAAGCGGAAACGATCTAGCCGCGGATCTCGCCCCCCGTCGCCTTGGATACGGCCGCGATGATTTTTTGGCAGACCGCTTCAATCTCCTTTTCGGTCAGCGTCTGTGTTGTCGGTTGCAGCGTGACCTCGATGGCCAACGACTTCTTGCCTTCCTCGGCAAGCTTGCCGCCCTCGAACAGGTCGAACACTTCGATGTTGCCGATGAGCGCCTTGTCCGCGCCTTGCGCGGCGCGCACGACATCGGCGGCGGCAACGTCCCGGTCGAGGACGAAAGCGAAGTCGCGCTTGAGCGCCATCAAGTCGTTTTCATCAAGCAGCGGGCGGGCGCGAGACTTGCGCTTCTCGGGTGGCAGGGTGTCGAGGAAAACCTCGAAGGCGACCGCTGGGCCTGCCATGTCGAGGGCGGCCAGCGTGCGCGGATGCAATTCGCCGAACTGGGCGAGCACCAGCTTGGGGCCCAAACGCAAAACGCCCGAGCGGCCTGGGTGATAATAGTCGGGCGCATCACGCGTGACTTGCGCCTTTCCCGCATCGAGCCCCAGCGAGTCCAGAACGGCAGCGGCGTCGGCCTTGGCGTCGAACAGATCGATGGGCGTGGCGTGGCCGGACCAGTGGCGGCCTGCGCCGCTGGCATGCGCGGTGTTGATGCGGACGCCGGACGCGCAGACATACTGGTCGGCGGGCTTGGTGCCGCGGTAGGCCTGGCCGAGTTCGAAGAGGGCAACGTCGGTGATGCCGCGGTTGGCGTTGCGCCGCGCGGCTGCCAGCAGGCCTGGCAGCAATGTGGGGCGCATCGACGACAGCTCGACCGAGATCGGGTTGGCCAGATCCAGTGCCGCATTGGCGCCGCCGAACAGCTCCGCCTCGCGCCGGGGGATGAACGAATACGTTATCGCCTCGATAAGACCGCGGGCAGCGAGTGTGCGGCGGGCTCGGCGGACGCGCCGCTGCAACGGGGTCAAGACCGCAGGTGCGACGCCTGGCGGGCGTGGCAGCGGTGTGGAAGGTACCTTGTCGATGCCAACGAGGCGCACGATCTCCTCGACGAGGTCGGCAGATCCGCTGACATCAGGACGCCAGGTTGGAACGGTGACATTGAGCCGTCCATCCTTGTTTGCCGCTGCAAGCGTGAAGCCGAGCGCTTGCAGGATGCGCTTCATCTCGGGTTCGGGTACATCGAGACCGGACAGCTCAGCAACGCGCTTGGGATCGAAGGTGATCTGGTGGTGGGGATCGGGTGCCGTGCCCGCGACCTTCGCCTTCGAGGGGGTTCCGCCGCAAATCTGCACAATGAGATCGGTTGCCAGATCGAGGCCCGGCATGACCGATTGGGGATCAACGCCACGCTCGAAGCGATAGCGCGCGTCGGTCAACAGCCCGGTCTTGCGGCCGGTCATCGTGGTGCGCACCGGATCGAACCAGGCGCTTTCGATGAGGACGTTGGTGGTCGTCTCGGTTGAGCCTGAGCCTTCGCCGCCCATGACGCCGCCAAGACCAAGCGGGCCGCTATCGTCGGCGATGACGCACATCGTCTCGTCAGTTTCATAGGTCTTGCCGTCGAGAGCAAGGAAACTCTCGCCGGCCTTGCCCAGCCGCGCGCGGATCGCGCCTTTCAGCTTGTCGGCGTCATAAACGTGCAGCGGGCGGCCGAGGTCGTAGGAAATGTAGTTGGTCACATCGACGAGCGCATTGATGGGGCGGGCGCCAACCGCCTTGAGACGCTGGCGCATCCATGCCGGCGAGGGGCCGTTCTTGACGCCCTTGACGTAGCGTCCAGCGAAGACCGGGCAGGCGTCGGCCGTATCGTCGGCAAATTCAAGCTTGATGTCGATCGGACAGGGATTAGCGCCCTCGACCGTGCCGAGCTTGCGCGGTGGCTTCAGTTTACCAAGGCCGGCAGCGGCCAGATCGCGGGCGATGCCGCGCACGCCCGTGCAATCAGGGCGGTTGGGCGTCAACGAGACGTCGATGACGGGATCGTCGAGCCCGATGGCATCGATGTAGCGCGTGCCGACCTTGTCTGCGAGCGCTGGGTCCAGCTCGATGATGCCTTCGGCGTCGTTGGAAAGCTCCAGTTCGGCGGCCGAGCACATCATGCCGTTCGAGACGATGCCGCGCACGGGCTTTTTCTCCAGCGTGATGCCTGAGCCGGGAATGTAGGTGCCAAGCGGGGCGAAGACGCCGAGCATGCCAGCCCGTGCGTTGGGTGCGCCGCAGACGACTTCCATCGTCGGCTTGCCCTTCGCGATCTCGACCTGGAGGACGCGCAGGCGGTCCGCGTTGGGGTGCTGCTTGGCGTCGACAACGCGCGCAATGGTGAACGCGCCAAGCTTTGCCGCGGGGTCCTCGATGCCTTCGACTTCAAGGCCGATGGCAGACAGCGCCGTTTCGATGTCGGCCAGCGAGGCTTCGGTATCCAGGTGATCCTTGAGCCAGGAGAGCGTGAATTTCATCTGGCGTATTTCCTCTTGCGGCGCGGCCATGTCGGGCCGGTTGTCGTCATTTCCATGTCGAATGAAGAAGCGGGCGCATTGTGTGGTGCTGGTCCTGCCTCACGTCATATCGCGGTCTGTACCTTGTTGTTTGCGCACCGCATAGAGCTTGGCCCATATCCAGACAAAGGATACGGCAATGCGGATCAGCGTGAGGCCGTAGTACATGCGGAAAACAAAGCAGTACAGAACGAACCATCGCAGGGTGCGGTTCATGTAGACTGCCGTGACGGCAAGCTCGAAGTGCTCCATGATGTCGAAGAAGCCGCCGCGCAGGACAAGGTCGAGGGCGAAAAAAGCGGTTGCGATCGGACCGCCGTCGACCGGCTGGCCGCGAGCATTGACGAAGATCTCCTTGCCTTCGGCCTCCAGCAGCAGGCAGCTCAGCACGAACAGGATGTAGAAGACGAGCATCGAGATGCCCATCGAGCGGTAGTAGATGAGCACGTGGCGCAGGGTGTCGCGCGAGAAGCCGTATTCGATCCAGCTGTCGAGGTCGCGATGCTTGCTGTCGTGGTAGAACCAAGTCCACACTGCGGCAACGCTCATGGCGATCGTCAGCGCGATGCAAAGGATCACGGGGATCGACATGTTCATGGCCAGCAGCATGATGGGCATTGCTCACACTGAAATGGGGTTTAGGCTCCGCTATTGGCCAGAAAGGCGATAGGAAGCGTGGCACGTGTTGCAGGTATTGAGGATCGTTTCCAACTGCTTCAGCATGGCTGTCTTGTCCCCCATGCTTGCGGCCTCCTGGGCCAGCGCATCGAAAGCCTGATGGGTCGCGCGTCCCATCATCATGAATTCCTTGGGGAGCTTCTTGGGCAGTGTTGGCGGCACCGAATGCATGACGGCCATGCCGGACTTGGCGGCCGCTGTCTTGGCCTCGGCGGCACGGTCGCTTGCGAGTGCGCCGATGACACCCTCCACACTTTGCAAGAACCCGCGCATCTCGGCCAGAACGAATGCCCGCTCGGTCGGATCAAGCACGATATTGTGGCGTGCGTCGCCGCTCTCTTGTGCAACGGCATTCAAAACCGGCGCGCCGGTGATGATAATCAGGGTCAGTGCCGTGGCAAAAATTGAGATCATGCGTGTGGTCCAGGTCATCGGGAAACTCCTTGGTTATGGCAATATTGCAGGAGGCTTCACGATGACAGGCCGGCGGCAATACCGGGCACATCGAGCATTGAGAAGCCATAATGCTTCAACCACTTCAAATCGCCGTTGAAGAAGGCGCGCAGATCAGTGAGGCCATACTTGAGCATCGCCATGCGATCGATACCCATGCCAAAGGCGAAGCCCTGGTATTTTTCAGGGTCGATGCCGCAGTTCCTCAGCACATTGGGATGAACCATGCCGCAGCCGCCGATCTCCAGCCATTGGCCGGGCTTGCCGATGACGTCGGCGGCGATGTCGATCTCGGCGGAGGGTTCGGTGAACGGGAAATAGGAGGCGCGCAGGCGCATCTTCACATCGGTCTCGAAGAAGGCGCGGCACATCTCCTCAATGGTCCACTTGAGGTGGCCCATGTGCGTTTCCTCGTCGATCACCAGGGCTTCGATCTGGTGGAACATCGGCGTGTGGGTCTGGTCGCTGTCGCAGCGATAGACGCGGCCGGGCGCGATGATGCGGATCGGCGGCTTCTCTTTCAGCATCGTGCGGATCTGTACGGGTGACGTGTGGGTGCGCAGCAAGAGGCGCTCGCCGGGAGCGCCTTCGCCGAAATAGAACGTATCGTGGTCCTGGCGCGAGGGGTGCTCGGCGGGGATGTTGAGCTTGGTGAAGTTGTAGTCGTCGGTCTCGATATCGGGTCCTTCGGCAATCTTGAAGCCCATGTCGGCGAAGATCTCGGCCAACTCGTCCATCACTTGCGAGACGGGATGGATGCGACCTTCCATTTCCGGGCCACGGCGGACGGGCAGCGTGATGTCGGCACGCTCGGTGGCAAGACGCTGCTCGAGGGCTGCTTCTTCAAGCGTGCCCTTGCGGCTTTCGAGCGCCTCGGCGACGCGCGTCTTGAGGGCGTTGACGGACTGGCCAAACGCCTTGCGCTCCTCGGGGGGCAGCTTACCCAGCGTCTGCATCAGCTCGGAGACGCGCCCCTTCTTGCCCAGAGCGCTGACGCGCACCTGATCGAGCGTATCGAGGCTGGTGGCCGCGTCGATTTCGGCGATGAGGTCTCGTTCCAGGGTTGCGAGATCGGACGTGCTCATGATGATCGGTTCCGAGGTTCGTCAATCGAGGGGTGCGCCGACAAACGCAAACGGGAGCCGGCGCGGACAAGGCTGCCGCGCAGAGCTCCCGGTGATTGCGGGTCAAGGACCGTTTCTCTGCGCTGGCTGGTCCCCGCGTCCTGCGCGAGGGACGGCGCGTGCGTTACGCCGCCGTCGTGACGGCCGCAGCAGCCTGATCGACGAGGGCCTTGAAGGCGGCCTCGTCGCGCACCGCGATGTCGGCCAGAACCTTGCGGTCGATCTGGATGCCGGCCTTGTTGAGGCCGTCGATAAATCGCGCGTAGGTCATCGAATTCCCGGTTGCCTCGCGGACCGCGGCGTTGATGCGCTGGATCCACAGGGCGCGGAAGTTGCGCTTGTTGGCCTTGCGGTCGCGGTAGGCGTACTGCATCGCCTTCTCGACGGCCTGCTTGGCGACCCGGATGGTGTTCTTGCGCCGACCGTAGTAGCCCTTGGCGGCCTTGATGACTTTCTTGTGCTTGGCGTGGGCGGTAACGCCGCGCTTGACGCGTGCCATGGTTGTGCTCCGCTTGAAATCAGGTGGTCATATCGTGGGGTGAGGTGTCAGCCGTTGATGCCCGGCCGCTGGACGGCGTGATCGCGTCAGCGGTTATAGGGCATGTACTTCTTGACCAGACCCTCGTCGCAATCCTTCAGCACCATGGTGCCGCGCGCATTGCGGATGAACTTCTTGGTGCGCTTGATCATGCCGTGGCGCTTGCCAGCGGCGGCGACCTTGACCTTGCCTGTGGCGGTGAACTTGAAGCGCTTCTTGGCGCCGCTCTTGGTCTTCTGCTTGGGCATTTTGCTCTCCTCGAACCAGGTGCGCAAAAGACCCCTGCCGCTCGCGCGGGTGCCGCGCTCGCCGACCCTCACGCCGTGCGATTTTCCTGACTGAAGGCCGGAAAACCCCGCGCCGGAGGCTCCGGCGGGCGTGGTGCTTTGGGGGCATTTTGCTGAACAATCAAAGCATTAAGAGCCGCCACGGCATGCCCCGCCGGACGGCTCGATGGCCGGTTTATAAGGGGGAACGCGGGGCGGTGCAAGGGGGATGGTTGGACTGCGCCAGCCCACCCATCATCGTATTTGGTCGGATTTGAGCGTGCCGGTGCTCAGCGTACTGGTGCTCAGCGTGCCCGTGCTCAGCGTACTGGTGCTGGGAGTGGGTCAGTGCCGGGCCATCAACGTGGCGCCAGCACCATCACCATCTGCCGGCCTTCCAGGCGTGGTTCGCTTTCAACCTTGGCGATGGCCTCGACCTCGGCCTTGACGCGCTGCAGGACGGCCATGCCAAGTTCCTGGTGGGCCATCTCGCGACCGCGGAAGCGCAGTGTCACCTTGACCTTGTCGCCTTCCTCGAAGAAGCGCTTGATGGCGCGCACTTTCACGTCGTAGTCGTGATCGTCGATCGCCGGGCGCATCTTGATTTCTTTGATCTCGACGATCTTCTGTTTCTTGCGGGCTTCGGCAGCCTTCTTTTGCTGCTCGAACTTGAATTTCCCGTAGTACATGATCTTGCAGACGGGCGGTTCGGCGTCAGGCGAGATCTCAACCAGATCCAGGCCTGCCTGCTCGGCACGCTGCATGGCGTCTGGTCGGCTTACGACACCGACGTTATCGCCATTTTCATCAATCAGACGGACTTCACGAACCCGGATCTGGTCGTTGATCCTCGGGCCGGATTGCTCGCGCTCGGGCGCGGCTCGCATTGGGCGGCGGATGTTGGTCTCTCCTCAGGTCGCCTCAGGTCAATTCGATGTGGCCGATAGCCCGGCCAAATAACGCTTTCGGAGGTGGAACACCGCCGTCACGCACCTGCATACACCAAACACCGCGCGCCGGCTGGAAGAAACCGAAGCGGCGGCGCGGGGATTTGCAGTCTCAGAAAGGAATTAGAAAAAGGCTGAGGTGTCAAGCCATCATGGCTAGAAAGGGTTGTTTTGCGCCAGATTTGCGGCCGAGAGGATGCAGTTTGCACGTGTGCGCCCGCTTCAGGGCTGCTCTCAATGCGCCGCGCCACGCAGATTTGATCTCAGCATCCGGACGATGCGCTGCCAGCGGTAATAGGCCGTGATCCAGGCGTAGCGCAGGCCGGTCCAGCCGCCCAGGATGTGGGTGCGCAGAAAAATGTACTTGAACAGGTTCCAGGGCAGCTCGATGGCGGCGCGGGTCAGCAGAACCGGCGTCGATTTCGGTTTGGAGTGGAGGGCGTTGTAGGTGGCGCGCGCGTCGGCCTTGCGGGCAAGATCGGCCAGTGAGCGGACCGAGTGGTGATACAAGACGCCGGGCAGGGCACCGACAGGCTCCTGGCCGGGATCAACCGAATCGAACAGCGTGGAGTCCTTGAAGCGGCAGCGCCGGCGATCATAAAGGCGCAGGCAATAATGGTCGCGGGCAAAGGGGCGAGGCTTGGTCCAGCCCGGATAAACGATCGAGACGCGCATGCCATACACCGCCAGCGCGGGTGTTGCGCCGCCGGCAAAGAGCGCGCGGATGTTGCTTGCAAGTTCGGGGCTCACCACCTCGTCGGCGTCGAGGTTCAGCAGCCAGTCGTCATGGCATTGCTCCTCGCCAAAGCGCTTTTGCTGACCAAAACCGGGCCAGGGATTGTAGATGACGCGCGCGCCTGCGGCCTCGGCAATCGCCACCGTATCGTCGGTACTGCCCGAATCGATGACGATGATTTCGCGCGCCAGGTCGGTGACGGACGCGATGGTGCGCGCGATGCGATCGGCTTCGTTCTGGGCGATGATGAAACAGGAAAGCGGCAGCGCGCCGTTCGCGTCCGACCCTGGCGGGCGGATGGCGCTGCGGCCTGGCGCGGTGGCGGATGGTGTTTGCTTCATGGGCACGTCGAGGATTGATCCCAAGGCTGCAAGGTCGCGGTGATGCCGTTAGAGCGCACGGGGCTCCAGCTCTTTGGTTTGGTCGCATTTTCTGCGCCGAACCGGTGTCCACTTCGTCGGAAAATGCTCTAGGTGCTGGACCTATCCGGATCTTTGAGCTTCCCGGAAAAGCGATCAGCAAGACGGGTGGCCAGCAGGCGATCGTAGACGCTCAATGTAGCGCGTTGAAGTGTCGCCGTCGCAAAGTTGGAGCGTGCGTGTGTGCGGGCGCGCTCGGCCATGGCGTGGCGCTGTCCGTCCGGGAGCGAGAGAAGTTCGGCCATGGCGGCGGCGAGTGCGGCGGCGTCCCCTGGCGGGACGTGACGGCCGGTTGCTTGGTCGGGCGGGTGGTGCGGCGGGGCGAGGACGGTGAACGGTGGCGCGCCAATCGCCGTGGCGATGACGGGAACACCCATCGCCTGCGCCTCGACCGATGTGCGGCCGAAGGCCTCCGGCTCGATCGAGGCGATGAGGGCGATTTCGGCCATGGCGAGTGCTGCCGGCATATCGGCGACGTGGCCGACGAAATGGATCTGCTCGCTGAC
>JAXGRZ010000006.1:0-26533 GCA_040765305.1 Hyphomicrobiaceae bacterium
AAGATGTCCATTCCCAAACGATCCGCCACCACAGCCGTGCGGTAATCATAAGCCGCGAGCTGGGTAATCGGCTCGCCCTTCTTCTTTTTCGCCATCAGCGTATTGATGGTGACTTTTCTGCGTTTCGCCTGCTCCGCCATGACGCGTCTCCCGAAGTCTTTGTTGATTTGTGTTGTGTTATTTGATGCGGCAAAACCCGCGCCCCCGTTGCCGGACACGTGCCACGCCGTCGCACTATGGGCGTCGGCGAAGGGTCTTTAGTCAAATGAGCAGAAGCTATGAGGCGTTCGCTGGAGCCTATGACGGTTCCGTGCACTTCAGTCCCATGGCGCGCGAGGGCGGCGCTTGTCAGGATCGTAATAGGGGCGCGAGACGAGTTCTATGTCGTGAAATGTTCCCGTTGGATCTTGCATGGCAACCCTAGGGCCGCGTTCGCTGCGGACATATCCAAGACCAAGAACACCTCCGGCCACCTGGCTATTGCAGGCGGAGGTGATGATCAACTCGTTGTCCCGCTGCGGTCGAGCCAAAGTGGCTTGTGGCCGAAACAGCGTCACATCGGCATCTGTTGCAGCGCGAAACGAAACCAGGCTCAACGGCTGGCGCGCCGCTTGCGTCCTAAATTCGATTGCAGCACCACCATCACTGAACGTGCAAAGACCGGCTTCAGCGGAGATCACGGGGACCCGGAATTCATTGGCAAACAGCACGAAGCCCGCCTCGATGCGGAGCATGTCGGTAGCGATGAAACCGGCGGGACGGGCGTCGGCGGCAAGCCGTTGCCACATCGCGTCCCCATCAATTGCCGGTAACACCAGTTCAAACCCGCGCTCGCCCGTATATCCAAGGCGCCCAATCCGAACCGGTATGTCAGCCAACAGGAAGTCGCCGAAAGCGTAATAAGGCAGCGCCGCAAGCCGCCGGGCCGCTTGCGGCGATAGATGTGGGTGGAGGGCCGCGAGCGCCCTTGGGCCTTGTACCGCGAATATCCGCGTTTGCGCCGTCAGATCGCGAATTTCGAGCAAACCATCATCGGCTGCGGCGGCGGCCAGATCAGCAATATCGACAGGCCGGCCGCTCATGACTTCCCAGGTCTGACTGCCAACGCGCCAGATCGTCAGATCGGCGGCCAGATATCCCTCCAGCGTCTCGCGAACGGCATAGCGAATGGCGCCAACGCGCATATCGGCAATGCGCCGCCGCGTCAGCGTTCCAATGGCGCGCACCGCACCTGGACCACTCAGGATGGCGCGCGACATAAACGAAAAATCAAACAGCGCTGCCGCCGTGCGGCAGGCCACCGCCTCGGCTTGCGGATCACCATAATCCGGCGTGATGCTGGATGGATCAAAGTCCATTGCTGCCTCATTGAACGATGAGATTTTACAACAAAATCCCAATGGTCAACTTGGCCAGAATGCTAGCGCCGACCAGCGCCAGCAGAACGGCAACGATGCGCCGCAGCATTTCGCGCGGCAGCACGTGGGCGAGCCACGCTCCACCCCAGGTGCCGAAAACGATCCCCAATCCGATGATCAACCCAAGGGAGACGTGGAGGATCCCGGCATAGTAATTGCCCGCGGTGGCGAGAACCGCGATGGGCAATTGGATAGCCTGTGCCAAGCCGATTGCCGTCAGCACTGGCATGTGCACCCACATCAGGATCGGGATAAGAACCAACGGACCACCGGTCCCAGTAAGAGCGGACAAAAAGCCCGTCACGCCTCCGGCCATGGCGAGATAGCCGTTGGAAACGTTCTGACCGTCCGGCTCGTCAGCGGGTACTTTGCGGCGCAACGCCTGAATGCCCGAACCTGCCGTCAGCAGACCGATGAGAAGCTCCAGCAAACGCCCAGGAGCAACGTTAACGGCCAGTGCTCCCACCAGGGCCGAGGGCATGGCGGCCAGCCACAGCGGCATCGTCATGCTCCAGCGGATCGACTTCTTGCGCGCGAAAGCAAATGTACCGACGGCTCCCGACAGCAGGTAGGCGAACATGGCAGCGGCAATGGCGAATTTGATCGGTATGCCAGCCAGATAGACCAAAGCCGGCACAAGAATTACCCCACCGACACCGACACAGCCGATTAAGCCGCCGGCCATCAATCCAAAACCGCCGTAAAGCAACATTTCAGCAAAAGTCATGAAACGGCCCGCACTCCAGCCGCGCGGTCTCCTGATCTGACGCGTACCCCCTATGGATGACAGGCCACGGCCCCCTGATTTAAGGGCGCGACCTGACACTGATCAGTGTCGCAAGCGCGCGCTTTTAGCGCCAGATCTGAGCGATTTCGTTTTGCCTAACAATAGATAGGCAATTCCTATGATCGACATCGTCATACAAACTGGCGTAGTTCATAGCTGTCCGCTATGTTTGACTTTAGTCAAATGCCCCGCGGCAGTCTGACACACCAAATCAGCACGCAGCACACCCATCGCCCTTTTGGCATTCAGTCACACGTGAGGTGGCCCTTGTTTCTCAGGCAGTTCAAATATCTCGTTGCAGTTGTTGAGGAAGAGCATTTTGGCCGTGCCGCCTCGCGATGCTGCGTCACGCAACCCAGCCTTTCGAGTGGCATCAAGCAACTCGAGCTAGAACTGGGTGTTCCGATTTTCCTGCGCGGTCGAGGTCAACGCTTCCACGGCCTGACTGCAGAGGGGGAGCGGGTCACCAACTGGGCCCGCCGGATCATCTCTCACTGTGACGCGATGAAAGATGAGATCAAGTCGATGCAGAAAAATCTGCATGGCTCGTTACGTATGGGCGCCATGCCCTCCATGTCACCGGTATTGCCGGTTCTGTTGCAGATGGTGCGCGAGGAACATCCCGGCGTTGCCATCGACGTGCACTTCATCGGCAACGAGGCGATGAAGCTCGGTCTTGATAACTTCACGCTCGATTGTGCCTTGACCTACATCGAACGCGCCGATCTCGGCCGCCGCAACGTGATGCCGATCTATACCGAGAAGCTAAGCCTTTTGGTCCCCGATGTTCCTCAGTTTGCCGGACGCACCGAGATCACGTGGCAGGAAGCAGCAGCGCTGCCGTTGGCGCTGCTGCGGCCCAGCATGCACGAGCGCCGCTTTGTCGATCGTGTGTTCAAGAATGCCGGCGTTACGCCCAATCCGAAGGTCGAATCGGAATCCATTCTTCACCTGATGTTCCAGGTTCAGTTCACAGAGCTATCGACAATCATTCCAACGCACTTCACGCATATGCCAGGTCTTCACGCAGGCACCAAGGCACTCGACCTCGTCGATCCCGTCATGAGCCAGGAAGTTGGCTTGTTCTGGGCCGAAGGCGAAACGGTGATGCCGATGGCTGGTGTCATGGTCAACGTGGCCAAGCAGCTCCAAAAGACGGGTGAATTGAGGGAGCGGCTAGGTGAGAAAGCCGAATCCCACAAGGCGCGTAAGCCCAAGAAGGCCGGCATCATAGCCAGCGACGAACACAAGATGCATAGACAAAGCGCCTGATGTGGCATCGCCGCACATAACGAAAGACGCCGCCCCATCGGGCGGCGTCTTTCGTTTTTGAACTTCAATGTGAACTTACCGCAAGCCCTGCAACTCCGTACTTGCTGAAGCGACCGCCCAACTTGATGGGGGTTTTGGCTCAGACGTTGAGCCTTGGCGGAGGCGTTGAAGCGGCGCGCGGCCTCAGGCGTGCATCAAGACGTTCAGAACATTGCCGGGTGGACTCTGTCGGGCGGCGCGTGACCGTCGAAGAACGTCTTGATGTTGATGATGACTTTCTCACCCATGTCAACGCGACCCTCGATCGTTGCTGAGCCCATGTGCGGCAGGGCGACGACACGCTCAGAGGTCAGCAGCTTGGGATTGATGGCAGGCTCGTGCTCGAACACGTCAAGACCTGCGCCCGCGATGGCTTCCTGCTCGACAAGACGCGCCAACTCGTTCTCATCAATCACCTCGCCGCGCGCGGTATTGACGATGTAGGCCGTTGGCTTCAAGAGCTTCAAGCGACGCGCGGAAAGTAGATGATAGGTCGCCGGCGTGTGCGGGCAGTTGACCGATACGATATCCATGCGAGCGAGCATCTGATCAAGGCTATCCCAGTGCGTCGCCTCCAGCTCTTGCTCCACATCCTCGGCAACGCGACGGCGGTTGTGGTAGTGGATCTGCAGGCCGAATGCCTTGGCGCGGCGGGCAACCGCCTGCCCGATGCGGCCCATGCCGATGATGCCCAGGCGCTTGCCGTAGATGCGGTGACCAAGCATCCAGGTCGGCGACCAGCCGGCCCAGTGGGTGCGCGGATCCTTCAGATAGCTGGTCGCCTCGGCAAGGCGGCGCGGCACGGCAAGGATCAGTGCCATGGTCATGTCGGCGGTATCCTCAGTCAGGACGCCGGGCGTGTTGGTTACCGTGATGGAGCGATTACGGGCGGTATCCAGATCGATGTTGTCGACGCCGGTACCGAAGTTGGCGATGAGGCGCAAGTTGGGTCCGGCCTGGCTGATCACGGCGCGATCAATGCGGTCAGTCACCGTCGGCACCAGCACATCGGCCTGTTTGGCCGCGGCGACCAACTCGGCTTGCGTCATCGGATGATCGTCCTCGTTGAGACGTGCATCAAACAGTTCGCGCATTCGGGTCTCGATGACATCGGGCAGCTTGCGCGTTACGACGACGACGGGCTTCTTCTGGGCTTGCGGCATATCGGCTTCCGTTCAGGGGCGTGACGAATTCGGAGTTAGGCTCGAGGCCGGGCGCTGACGCAGATCGTCGACGGGGCCTCGCGGGTGGGTGTGCACGTGTCTAACAGATGGCCTTGGCGATGACAAAGTACCGTTTAGAGTCGGCGAGGCGGAAGATTCGGCGCGGCAACCTGTCAGGATAGCCAAACCAATATGCCGGCGCGGAAATGCGGGAGATCATAGAACAGCATGGCTGGGGCTAAAGCGAGGGCGCACTTGAAAGGGTTAGCGCCTTATCGAGGGCGCTTTGGGTTGGGACCCCGTCAGCGCGCCGATCGCCGACGCGATCGGAAGGCTTTGTCCACGTTGGTCGTGCTGATCACCTCGTTGCTGGCGATCAGTATGGCAAGTATGCCAACTGCCGCGCAAACGCCGTCCAAGGTGGGGCAGAGCGGCCTGCCTCTGCCCCGTTACGTCAGCTTGAAATCCGATCGAGTCAACCTGCGCCAGGGACCGGGCACGGACTATCCCACGGCCTGGGTTTACCGCCGCGCCGGCCTCCCACTGGAAGTGATCGAAGAGTATCAATCATGGCGCAAGGTGCGCGATGCGGAGGGCACGACAGGCTGGATCCTGTCGTCTTTGCTGTCAGGCCGCCGCACGGCCTTGGTGCTGCCGTGGACGCTCAAGCCTGGCGCACCTCGACCGCAAGTTCCGCTCCTGCGCTCCGACAGCGCGGGCTCGGGAGCGATTGCCTTGCTTGAGGCCGGTGTGATCGCCGATGTTCAATCGTGCGATGGCGCGTGGTGCTATGTCGCCATCGATTCCTACAAAGGATACCTGGAACAGACCAAACTTTGGGGGGTCTACGCACGCGAGCGAGTCAAATAGCCTCCCACCACCGATAACCATACCGCGCGGCCAGCCAAGCGGGGACGCGAGGCAGTCACGCTGGAGATCTTCGATCTCTGGATCTTCAGGCCTTCACCAAGCGCACAACGACGTCGATATGGGAAACCTTCATGCCAGCAGGCGGTTCGGGCAGACCATCGACGCGAACGCCATCTCCAGAGATGTCCATCAACTCACCCTCGTCCTCGACAAAGAAGTGATTGTGGTTGGAGATGTTGGTATCGAAATAGGCGCGGGCACCGTCAATCGCCAGCTCGCGCAACAACCCGGCACGCTTGAACTGGTGCAACGTGTTGTAGACGGTCGCCAGGGACACCTGCTCACCCGCAGACAGGGCTTCGGCATGCAGTGTTTCAGCCGTGACATGGCGATCGCCAGCACCAAACAGGAGCTGGCCAAGCGCCAGACGCTGACGGGTCGGACGCAAGCCGGCAGTCCTCAAGCGCTCCGCAATCGCTGCGGCCTCGCCCTGGCCTGGCAGACAGTCAAGATGCTCTTCAACTTGGTTCATGCGGGTTGTCGAACCTCTTTAGCGTCGTCGTTGATCGTACCGGCAGATGACCGCATCGTATAGGGCACATCAAACCCGCTGCGAATCCGTCAAATCGAGGCCTTGCCCACCAGCCAGCCCCGAATATGGCACCCCCCCAACGTTGACCACTTTTCCTTTTTGACAAAAGTCTTCAACGCAAAACCATGCATTCGGCAATCAAACACTCAGGTAGCGACAACTCCTCGGTCACGAAAACACAAGGATGGCCAGCTCCTGATACCGAATTGTTTTGTTCAGTATAAGATGTCGTGCGGCGGACCGCAATGTGTGGGCAGGCGTGATCATTATCGGCTCAAGCCGAGATGCGGCTTGACGCTGGCCATCTTTACCTTTTGAAGGGTAGCCCAAAGATGTCTGGGCGCGATGGCCCGGCCAGCCAACGTGCTGTTTACCGGAGGGGATCTGAAGCACCCATGACCGTACGACGTTCAAGTTTCGAATTCGAAGATCTCCTGGAGTGCGGCCATGGCCGGATGTTTGGTGCTGGCAATGCCCAACTGCCGCTACCGCCCATGCTTATGTTTGACCGTATTCCGCATATCTCGGAAGACGGCGGTGCCCATGGCAAGGGCCAAGTGGTGGCCGAGCTGAAGGTCGCGGGCAATGCACGTCTGGACTGGTTTTTCGACTGTCACTTCGAGGGAGATCCGGTGATGCCCGGCTGCCTCGGTCTTGATGCGCTGTGGCAGCTGACGGGTTTCTATCTGGGCTGGCTCGGCGCTCCAGGTCGCGGGCGCGCACTCGGTGTTGGCGAGGTGAAGTTCACCAACATGGTGTTGAAGACGACCAAGAAGGTTGAATACGTTGTGGACCTCAAGCGGGTCATCCTGAGAAAGCTGAAAATGGCGATCGCGGATGGCACACTGATCGCCGACGGCGTTCCCATCTATACGGCCACGGACATGCGCGTCGGCCTGTTCGAGACCGGTGCAGAGAGCGCAGCAAAAGCGTAAACTCCAGCTACTTGACGGCACGCAGCCTAACGGCGC
Organism: Hyphomicrobiaceae bacterium; assembly: GCA_040765305.1. Taxonomy (GTDB): domain Bacteria; phylum Pseudomonadota; class Alphaproteobacteria; order Rhizobiales; family Hyphomicrobiaceae; genus JAEUMD01. Next base: position 7,113 of record JAXGRZ010000006.1, read on the forward strand.
ACACCGCGCCGGAGATCGATGGCTTCGTGTCAGAAATCGGCGAGCAATGACCCTCCCTGAGCGGCGCGGCAACAAGAAATGCAGACAATATAAGGATCGAATGAGATGAGGCGCGTTGTCGTCACCGGGATGGGAATCGTTTCCTCGATCGGCAACTCCAGCCAGGAGGTGATCGCCTCGCTCAGAGAGGGCAAATCGGGAATCGTCAAGGCTGAGAAATACGCCGAGATGGGTTTTCGCTGCCAGGTGCACGGCGCTCCCCAGATCGACTGGGTGGCGCAAGTGCCGCGCAAGCCCAAGCGGTTCATGGAAGAGGGTGTTGGCTGGAATTATGTCGCCATGGATCAGGCGATCCGCGATGCCGGCCTGGAACAGAGCGACGTCGTCAACGAGCGCACCGGCATCATCGTCGGCGCTGGCGGGCCGTCAACGCGAGCGATTGTCTGGGCGGCCGATACCGCACGCCAGAAGGATCCAAGGAAGGTTGGCCCCTTCGAAGTGCCCAAAGCGATGTGTTCAGGCCCCAGCGCCGCGCTTGCAACCAGCTTCCAGATCAAGGGCACCAACTACTCGATCTCTTCGGCCTGCTCGACCTCGGCGCACTGCATCGGGAATGCTGCCGAACTCATCCAATGGGGCAAACAGGACGTCATGTTTGCCGGCGGGTGCGAGGAACTCGACTGGACGCTCTCGGTGCTGTTCGACGCCATGGGCGCCATGTCGTCACGCTTCAACGACACACCGCAGAAATCCAGCCGTGCCTACGACAAGAACCGCGACGGATTCGTCATCGCCGGTGGCGCTGGCGTCGTGGTGCTGGAGGAACTGGAACGAGCCAAGGCACGTGGCGCCAAAATCTACGGCGAAGTCGTCGGCTATGGAGCGACATCGGACGGCTTCGACATGGTGGCCCCGTCCGGCGAGGGCGCGGCGCGCTGCATGCGGCTTGCCATGAAAGGATTGGATGGCAAGGGCGTCGGCAACATCGACTACATCAACCCGCACGCAACAGCGACGCCGGTTGGCGACGTCAAAGAGATCGAGGCGATCCGCGAGGTGTTCGGCAAAAACGTGCCGCATATCTCAGCAACAAAATCACTGACCGGACATTCGCTGGGAGCGATCGGTGTGCAGGAAACGATCTTCTCGTTGCTGATGATGAATAACGATTTTATCTGCGAGAGCGCTAACATCGAAGAACTCGATCCTCAGTTCGAGGACATGCCTATCGCACGTTCGCGTATAGACAACGCTTCGCTTAACTGTGTCATGTCGAACAGCTTCGGGTTCGGCGGAACTAATGCAACTCTCGTGCTGCGCCGCTTCAATGGTTAACACGGTTGTCATGTCGCGGCGCTTGTGAGAGCCATTCAGGCTCATCCAGGAAGCCAAGACATGAAATTCTACCGGAACGGCGGTTGCTGGTTCGAGACTAACGCGCGCGCCGATGGCGCGGGAACGAGGGCTCCTATGGCCGAGATTGATTTTTCCAAGCCTGGTCCACTGATGGCGGGCAAGCGTGGGCTCATCATGGGTGTTGCCAATGAGCGCTCGATTGCCTGGGGCATCGCGCGGGCGCTCGCTGGACACGGCGCCAAGCTTGCCTTCACCTATCAGGACGAAGCTTTCGGCCGGCGTGCACTGCCGCTCGCAAAGACTGTTGGCTCAGACATCGTTGAGCCGTGCAACGTGCTCGATACCGAAAGCCTCGATCGTGTGTTCGAGCGCTTGCAGAAGGAATGGGGCGGCCTCGACTTCGTCGTGCATGCACTCGCCTATTCCGATCCGCGCGAGCTGGTCGGGCGTTACGTCAACACGACGCGCGACAACTTCACCAACACGATGGTCATCTCGTGTTTCTCGTTCACCGAAGTGGCGCGCCGCGCCGCCGCGATGATGAGCGACGGCGGCGCACTGCTGACGCTGTCTTATGGCGGCGCCACGCGCTCAGTACCGTCCTACAACGTGATGGGCGTTGCCAAGGCGGCGCTTGAGGCTTCGGTGCGCTATCTGGCCGCCGACCTTGGCCGGCAGAACATTCGTGTCAATGCGCTCTCCGCTGGCCCGATGCGTACGCTCTCGGGAGCCGGCGTTTCGGATGCGCGCGTGATCTTCAACTACCAAAAGGAGCACGCACCCTTACAGCGCACGCCGACGCTGGATGAGGTGGGCGGCTCGGCGCTCTATCTGCTGTCGCCGCTTTCGGGCGCGGTCACAGGCGAGGTTCATTTCGTCGACTGCGGCTATAACACCATCGCCATGCCCAACCTTTCGTCACTGAAAGCGCTCGAGGGTGATGGGGGCGGCCGCTCCGCGGCCGAGTGATCTTTCAACATCCCGTGTTGGCAGCAAGGCTGGCCGTTTTTGCATCCCTGGCCATAGAGCGCCCTTTTGCGCATGACGGTCTGACGCTTTGTCTCTTGACGTACACGCTCTGTCAGAGCAAGAGACGCGCCCATGATCGGGATTTTCGATTCAGGGCTGGGGGGACTGACAGTGCTTCGCGCGCTGGTCGCCCGCTTTCCTGAGGCCGAATTCGTCTATCTGGGTGATCACGCCAACGTCCCTTATGGCAACCGATCATCCGACGAGGTTGTAGAGCTGACGCGCCGGGGCGTGGAAGCGCTGTTTAAGCGTGGCGCCAAGTTGGTCCTGCTGGGCTGCAATACCGCCACGGCCGTTGCTGCGCGCCGCCTCCAGAGCGTCTGGCTGCCTGGTGCCAACTGGCCGGGCCACAACGTGCTCGGCATCGTCGCACCGACCGTGGAAGCCGCCACCCAGACACCCTGGGCCGTCACCGCGCCCCAGTATCCGCAGAAATATACCACCGACATCATCGCCGTATTCGGCACGACGCGCACCATCACCTCCGGTGTCTACGCCGAAGAAATCCGCAAGCGTTGCCCGCGCATGCGGGTGTTCCAGCAGGTTGCCGCCAATCTTGCCGGCGCCATCGAGGATGAAGCCTCGGAGGTCGAACTCGATGGGCTGGTGGGCGAAGCGGTGGCCGGCTTGAAGGCGCAGACCGGCGGTGAAGAGCCCCATCGCGTCATTCTGGGCTGCACACATTTCCCCCTGGTGGAGCATCTGTTTCGTGCGCATCTGGCGCCATCGGTGCGCATTCTGTCGCAGCCCGACGTCGTGGCCGACAGTCTGGAAGATTACCTGGAGCGGCGGCCACATTTCGCCGATTGCGCAACGTCGGGTGGGTTGCAACTTCTGACAACCGGCGCTGCCGACGAGATCAGCGCGCGTGCTCAGGTGTTTTGGCCTGACGCGCCCCAGTTTACCCACGCGACGACCTGATCGAAACTGCTGACCCGGCGCACCCTCGACACGGCAAGGCACACGCGTCAGCACAGGCGCCAAAAAGCGCAGGCAGCTGACCGTTGTCATATCAAGGTGCGCTACCATATCACTAATATTGATTGCCACAGATATGCACCGGTGCCGTTGCTGCGGTTCGATGTCCGGTGACGGAGAGCTGCCATGTCGTCTGATAAATCCCTTTTTCCTCAGCACCCGACCCGGATCGGCCCGGAGCATCAGGCGAAAGCGTCCAGCGCGACGTGCTGCGGGGGCGCGCACGAGCACGCAGCACACGCCTCACACGCATCGAGCCCACCGAAGAGCGAAACGGCAATCGATCCCGTGTGCGACATGAGCGTTACCATCGACACCGCCAAGCACACCTATGACCACGACGGCGTGACGTATTACTTCTGCAATCCGCGCTGCAAGGAGAAGTTTAGCGCAGAGCCGCAACGCTACCTTGAGAGCAAATCGACGGCGGCAGAAGCATCGTGCTGCGCGGGATCGCACGCGCACACCTCACATGCAGCGGGCACAGCGAAGAGCAAGGACGGCACGGCTGGTACGGCAATCGATCCCGTGTGCGGCATGAGCGTTACGATTGCCACCGCCAAGCACACCTACGACCATGACGGCGTGACACATTATTTCTGCAACCCACGCTGCAAGGAGAAGTTTGCCGCAGAGCCGCAACGCTACCTCGATGAGGAGCTGAAAAAGGCCGCAGCGGAAAAGGAGGCGGCGGCAGCAGCACCCGGCACGATGTGGACCTGCCCGATGGATCCGGAGATCGTGCAGGATCATCCTGGCACCTGCCCCATCTGCGGCATGGCTCTCGAACCGATGGGCGTGCCACCCGCGGATGCCGGTCCCAATCCGGAACTCGTTGATTTCACCTGGCGGTTGAAAATCGCGCTGCCGCTGACGATACCTCTGGTCATCATTTCCATGGGCGCCCATGTGGGTTTGCCAGTCGCCGATTGGATTGGCGCACGGCCCGCACAATTTCTCGAGCTGCTTTTAGCCGCCCCAGTGGTGCTCTATTGCGGTTGGCCGTTCCTGGAACGCGGAGTCGCCTCGTTCCGCAACCGTTCACCCAACATGTGGACACTGATTTCCATCGGCGTCGCCGCAGCTTTCCTATTCTCGCTCGCAGCAACATTCGCTCCCGGGCTTTTCCCCGCAGAGCTGAGGACGGGACATGGCGGCACGGTCGGCGTCTACTACGAGGCCGCCGCCGTCATCATCGTGCTCGTGCTGGTTGGGCAGATCCTGGAACTCAAGGCGCGCGACAAGACCGGCGACGCGATCCGCGCCTTGATGAACCTTGCGCCCAAGACCGCCCGGCGGGTCGGCACGGACGGAAGCGAAGAGGATGTGCCGCTTGACAGCGTCAAGGCGGGCGAGCGCTTGCGCGTACGACCGGGCGAAGCGGTGCCAGTTGATGGCGTGATCGTCGAAGGACGCTCTGCGATCGATGAGACGCTGCTCACTGGCGAACCGATGCCGGTGGAGAAGGCACAAGGCGACCCGGTGACAGGCGGCACCATCAACAGTTCGGGCACGTTTGTCATGCAGGCAGAGAAAGTCGGCGCGGAGACGACGCTCGCCAAGATCGTGCAGCTCGTTGCCACGGCGCAGCGCAGCCGGGCGCCGATCCAATCGGTTGCCGACCGCATCGCGCGTTATTTCGTTCCCTCGGTCGTGGCCACCTCGGTCGTCGCCTTTTTCGCCTGGTTGATCTGGGGGCCGAGCCCTGCGCTGGCCTACGCGATCGTTGCAGCGGTATCGGTGCTCATCATCGCATGCCCCTGCGCGCTCGGGCTGGCAACGCCGATGTCGATCATGGTGGCGACGGGCCGCGGCGCGCGCGAGGGTATCTTGATCCGCGATGCAGCCGCCCTGGAGACCCTGGCTGGAATCGACACCATCGTGCTCGACAAGACCGGAACGCTGACCGTCGGCAAGCCGCGCCTGAGCGACGTGCTGCCAGCCGAGGGACACACGCGCCAATCATTGCTCAAGGCGGCGGCAAGCCTGGAGGTTGGCAGCGAGCATCCGATCGCGGTGGCAATTCTCAAAGGCGCAAAGGCCGAGGGCATCGACGCAACGGCGCCCGATGATTTCGAAGCCATCACGGGGCTCGGCATCAAGGGGCGCGTGGAGGGGCGCGAGGTTGCCATTGGAAATGCGGCCCTGATGCGCCGGCTGGGCTATGCAAACCGGTTCGGCGAAAAAACTTTTGCGCAGATCGACAGCGACATGAAGCACCTCAGCGGCGCGGCGAAAACGGCACTTGTGGTCTCTATCGAGGGAGCCTTTGCCGGCATTCTGGCTGTTGCCGACACCATCAAGGAGAGTGCGCCGGGTGCGCTGGCGGAGCTGCGCTCACAAGGTATTCGCATCGTCATGGCGACCGGCGATAATGCGCTGACCGCACGGACGGTCGCCAAGGAACTGGGCATCGACGAAGTGCATGCCGAAGTTCTACCCGAAGACAAATCTCGTCTCATTTCCGAACTCAAAGTGCGCGGCCGCAAGGTCGCCTTCGCAGGCGACGGCATCAACGATGCACCCGCGCTGGCCACCGCGGACGTTGGCATCGCCATGGGCACGGGTGCCGATGTGGCCATCGAAAGCGCCGGGATCACCCTGCCCAAGGGTGACATCACAGGCATTGTGCGGGCGCTTGGGCTGGCGCGCGCAACGCTCGCCAATATCCGCCAAAACCTCGGATTCGCGTTTGGCTACAACGCCATCGGGATCCCCATTGCGGCAGGCATCCTCTATCCGCTGACGGGCACGCTGCTGTCTCCGATTGTCGCGGCCGTGGCGATGAGTCTGTCTTCGGTCAGCGTGATCACCAATGCCTTGCGTCTTGGCAAAGCGAATATCTAGAGTATTTCCAACTGCAACAAGCCATGCCCGTCAACGAATTTCATCAATTACCTATAGTAATACAGCCTATTTGACTTGATTTGATCTCAAAATATATAATTATTCTAAGTATTAGTTCTTGGTTTTTTCTTGATTTACTTTAAAATTACTTTTTAGTTTTTGAGATATCGCAGAATAATCCACTTCTATCGCATTACTCCGATCGATAGAGTCGAATTTTATTTATGCTAGACATTTGGCGATTGTCGCCTTTACAGTTCGCCAGCTTTGGAACGGCGCGAAACGGCGCCGCCAATTTTCTCCGAGATCGGCGGGTGGTCGTCGCGCGGGCAGGGTGTCCGAACGTGCGCTTGTCCCATGTCGCATCGGAGCGGCGCGAAAAGAGCGCCGACCTAAATTGCAAAGACAGAGGTTTCGATGTCGGCAGTAGAAAAACTTCCCATGTTCAACGTCGATGCGCAGGATTTCGGCGCCAATCCACTGACCCGGCGCAAGACCGACAACTACCAGAAGGAATACGTGCAAAGCTTCGTTGAGAAGTGGGACAGCCTGATCGACTGGAAGGCGCGCGCAAAAAGCGAGGGCCAATTCTTCATCGACATGTTGCGCGCACGCGGAAAAACCAAGGTTCTGGACGTCGCCACGGGTACCGGCTTCCACTCGGTGCAACTGCTCAAGGCCGGCTTTGATGTGACCAGCGCTGATGGTAATGCCGATATGCTTGCCAAGGCGTTTGATAATGCGCGCGACAACGGCTTCGTTCTGAAGACCGTGCACGCGGACTGGCGCTGGCTCAACCGCGACATCCACGGCAAGTTCGACGCCATCATCTGCCTGGGTAATTCCTTCACACACCTGTTCCAGGAGCGCGACCGGCGCAAGGCGCTGGCAGAGTTCTATTCAGCGTTGAAGCACGACGGCGTTCTTATTCTCGATCAGCGCAACTACGACGCCATTCTCGATGTCGGTTTTGATTCCAAGCACAAGTTCTACTACTGCGGCGAAGACGTCGTTGCCGAACCCGAGCACATCGACGATGGCCTGGCGCGGTTCCGATACTCCTTCCCTGACGGGACCCAATTCAACCTCAACATGTTTCCACTGCGCAGGGCAGACGCGCGCCGGCTGATGAAGGAGGTCGGCTTCCAGCGCATCAAGACCTATGGAGACTTCCAGGAAACCTACGACGAACACGATCCCGACTTTCTGGTTCACGTTGCCGAGAAGACCTATGTCGCAGAGTAAGCCGCAAAACTCCGTCGCCGTTGCCGAAGCCTACTACGACAGCGACGACGCCCATGCCTTCTATCGCGAGATCTGGGGCGGTGAGGATATCCATATCGGTCTTTACGATCCGCCTGATCTGGATATCGCATCGGCGAGCCACGCAACCGTGGTCAAGCTTGCCCAAATGATCGACGGCCTTGGCAAGGACACCCGTGTTCTTGATATTGGCGCGGGATATGGTGGCGCGGCCCGCTACCTTGCCCGGACCTTCGGCTGTCACGTCACATGCCTTAACCTGTCAGACGTGCAGAACGCCTACAACGAAAAGAAGAACCGCGAACAGGAGCTGGGTTCGCTGGTTCGTGTCGTTCACGGCAACTTCGAGGCACTGCCGTTTGAAGACGGGGCATTCGATGTCGTGTGGTCGCAAGATGCGATCTTGCATTCGGGCAACCGGGCCAAGGTTCTTTGCGAGGTCGCGCGCGTGCTGGCGCCTGGCGGACAGTTCGTGTTCACCGATCCAATGCAGGCCGACGATTGTCCTGAAGGCGTACTGCAGCCGATTTTCGACCGGATCCACCTTGCGAGCCTCGGCTCGCCTGCCTTCTACCGCGGCGAGATGAAGAAGCTTGGCATGAATGAGAAAGCCTTCGTGCCGCTGCTATCGCATCTGGAACTTCACTACGCGCGAATCGGCGAGGAACTTGCCAGGCGGCGTGTGGAAATCGAGGGACACGGCGGCAGCGCAGCGGCGTACGTCGAGCGCATGTTGGCGGGCCTCAAAAACTGGGTCGACGGCGCCAAGGCCAAGCATCTGATGTGGGGCATGTTCCACTTCGTCAAGCCGTGAGCAGCCGTACAAAATTTATCGCACAGCAAGCTCCCGTAGCGGTCGTTCGCCAACCTTCGGGCGCGCGGCGAGCGACAAGGAGCGGCGCTTGAGCGAAGCAACAGACACTCACAGAGCAAGCGCACGTGATCGCGACGACGATCACGGCTATGTCGTCGGCCAAGACAACATCGAGGTTCTGGGTCTTGATATCCATAACCCGGTGTTCGTGATCTCGGCGCTGTTGATCGTCGGCTTCGTGGCGTTTTCACTCATCTTCCAGGCGCAAGCCAAGGATTTCTTCCTGGCGCTACGCCCCTGGCTGACGACAAACTTCGACTGGCTTTTCCTGCTGACGGGAAACGTGATCGTTGCCACCTGTCTCATCGTTGCAGCTTCACCGCTTGGCAAGGTGCGGCTGGGCGGGCCGAACGCGCGCCCCGACTATTCCTATTCGGGCTGGTTCTCGATGCTGTTTGCCGCGGGCATGGGCATCGGGCTGATGTTCTTTGGTGTTCTGGAGCCGATCTATCATATCCAATCACCGCCTCTGGGCATTGATCCGGGTGATACGGAAAGCGCCCGACGCATAGCCATGGCCGCGACCATCTTCCACTGGGGGCTGCATCCGTGGGCGATCTACACACTGGTCGGCCTTTCGCTTGGCCTATTTGCCTACAACCGGGATCTGCCGCTCTCGATCCGATCGGCCTTCTATCCGCTGTTGGGCAAGCGGATCTTCGGCTGGCCGGGACACATCATCGATACGCTTGCCGTATTCGCGACACTGTTCGGGCTTGCCACCTCGCTCGGCTTTGGCGCCTCGCAGGCAGGCGCCGGTCTCGACTACCTGTTCGGTATTCCCGCGACACTGGGCAACAAGATCCTGCTCATCATCGCAATTACCTCCATCGCGGTCGCTTCGGTCGTCTCGGGACTTGACACAGGCGTGAAGCGGCTTAGCGAACTCAACATGGTGCTCGCCCTGGCACTGCTGGCGTTCGTTATTATCGCGGGCCCGACACTCGTCATCCTCAAGACCGCATCACTCGCCGTGATTGATTACATCACCTACCTTCCCGCCTTGAGTTCGTGGTGGGACAGACCCAACCTGGCCTTCCTGCATGACTGGACCAGTTTCTACTGGGCCTGGTGGATCTCATGGTCGCCGTTCGTCGGCATGTTCATCGCCCGCATCTCGCGGGGCCGGACGGTGCGCGAATTCGTCATCGCCGCATGCCTCGTGCCGCTTGCCGTATCGGTCGTGTGGATGAGCGCAATGGGCGGAACCGCAATCCATCAACTCGTCCACGACGGCTATCAGGCGGTGGCGGCCAACGTCACCAACAACACGCCAGAGCTGGCGCTCTACAAGATGCTGGAGCCGCTGCCCTATGGGCACATCGCCTCGTTTGTCGGCATCGTGCTGGTCATCGTGTTCTTCGTGACCTCCTCGGACTCAGGCTCCCTGGTGGTCGATACGATCACGGCCGGCGGCAAACTCGAAGCACCGGTTGCCCAGCGCGTGTTCTGGGCATCGTTCGAGGGACTGGTGGCAATCGCCCTGCTGATCGGCGGCGGGCTGCAAGCTCTGCGCGCGGCCGCCATCTCAACCGGACTGCCGTTCGCGCTCGTGCTGCTGTTGATGTGCGTGAGCCTCGTGGTCGGGCTCAGACAGGAATTGCAACAATCCTGAACGTGCAGGCGGCTGATGGATCGCAATCCACCAAGGCAATAGTTCTGGTCGATCGCATGTCTTGCGATCAAAGTGGCCACCCGGCGTGCCTCACCCCGATAGCTTACGCTTGACGTCCTGAACGATCTTTGAAAGCTCGGTGACGGCGGCATCGATATCCATATCAGCACCGGCAACATCGCGAAGCGACAGCACATTCTCGCGCGGGAAGCTTGCCGCCTGTGCCTGCTGTTCGGCACCGACGAAGAAGTAGGGCTCCGGGCGCACTCCGTCTCCTGGAGCGATGCCAACACGCAACCGTTTCGAGCCGCTGCCTGGCGGCAAATCAATCTCGAAGCCGATCTGGAACGGCTCGGGCCAGCACGAAAGCTGCGCATCAGCAGCGACATTGGCATCCAGAACATGACGCAGGGCCTGGATAACCGGGGCGCCTGAGCGGAAGCTTTGGTCGATGATCTGGAGTTCGCGCTTATAGGCCTCTGATTCAAAGTCCTCGTTGTCGCCGGTCATCAAATTGCTGGCGGTGTAGGGAAGCGCCTTGTTATAGCGGCTGCGGTCAATACCGCGATGCAGCAATTCGACGAGAACCCAGGCCTCGACATGAGCGGGCGTGCGCTCCTCGAAGTCGAGCGTGTGGGGCACCGGCGCGTCGCCCTCCCGGAACTGCATCTCAAGCGGCCCAACCCGCAGCTCCACCGAATAGTCGTTGAGAAACCGCTTGGTCTGGATGACCCCATCACGTTCGTTCCAGACGAGCCTAGTATGTCCGTTGCCGTCCTCGGGCTCGATGTAGCTGTTGGCAAAACGCACCAGCCAATGAACCGCATTATGTGCCTGGCGACGAGCCGCGGTGAGCTTGCCGTTCTCGATCTCATTGAACTTCGGCCACTCGATGGTTGCCATCGTCTTCGAACTCCTCAAGCTTCCCAACTTTCGTTTCGGCCTGGCCGACACGCACACCAGGGGCTGCACTGTGCTTTCAATTGTAAAGGCCCGAGCCCTTGCAAGCGTTTTGCGACCCCCTCACCGTCCGTTCAATCTGCGCGGCACTGACCAAGTACCCTGCACTGATAGATCGTTTCTTGAGCGACCCGCTGGCCCGCTCACCCCGCTGGCTCGTTCAAATGGCCGCCTGAGCGCCATGTCCAGGCGCATGTTCCCTGCAACCGGAAAAACGCGCACAACGAAGCCTTTGCGATGCTTGGGCTACGCCGGCGAGCTGATCTATGTCGGGGCACGGCCCAAACCCACTGGACACATTCAGGACGTACCAACTGGCAGGACGCAACAACTGGACTGGATGACGCCAACCGGCGAGCTGGCCACCATGCCCAGTGTCCGGCCCGCCCGGGTACCGTGCTCCCTGCCCCCTATCATGTAAATTTTGTTCGGCCTATCATGCAATTGAACGAACTTGCCTTGACGGCGACAAGCCGTGGTCCGACTTTGCATCAACCCTGGATTCAAAGTAGCGGACGCACTGGTGGCGAACCGCCTAAAAGGCGCCTGTTGCAACGCACAACTAGGGATGGGGAGCACACATGCAGGAATTGCACACAGTCGGCGGATGCTTTTGCGGTGCCATCCGTTACAGCGTCGATGGCCCGGTGATGGCCTCGGCGGCCTGCCATTGCCGACACTGCCAGTATATGACCGGTGGGGCACCAGCCTATGTCTTCGTGGTGGAGAAAAAGTCGATCGAAATCACCAAGGGCATGCCAACGCACTACGACAACGATTCCGACAGCGGCAATCGGCGGCGGCGCTATTTTTGCAGCACGTGCGGCACACCGCTGTTCGCCGAGGACAATGCCTTCCCCAATATCGTCAGTGTAAAGGCTGGCAGCCTGGATAATCCCGCACTCTACAAACCGATGGCGCATTTCTGGATCGGCTCGGCACCCGACTGGCATCCGATCATTCCCGACCTGCCCCAATACGAAAAGGGCCCCAAATAGCGCAGACCTTGGCGGTGTGTGATTGTGCGCTGCGAACGCGGCCGGCGACCTTCAAAGCCGGCGCGTTGCCAATGCGGTGAAAGCATGCCTGAGAGCATGCCAGGAAGCAGAGCGAAGTGCTGGTATCTCATGGCAAAGCCTGTTAGGGGGCAAGCCGGTGAGGATGCCGGCGCGATGCGCCGTCCCGCTACCGCCAGAAAATTAAAACTCCATGTCCTGAAAATTCCATGGCCGACGATCTCCACTTGAAAACCGACATGACATTCGCCTATGGCGTTGCAGCAATGCTCGTCCCAGATGTCATGCGGCTGGTCTGTGAAAATCCAGGGCCATTCACCTTCAAGGGGACCAATACCTACCTTGTCGGTTCGAGCGCGCTGGCGGTGATTGATCCGGGTCCCCGAGACGACAAGCACATCGCCGACATCCTCAAGGCGGCAGACGGAAAAACGATCTCGCATATCCTGATCACGCATACCCATCGCGATCACGTCGATAATGCACAGGCCCTAAAAGACGCAACCGGAGCTGTCACATGCGGCTACCAGCGCACGGGGGCGGCCCGCGGCAACATCGAGCGCAGCCCTTCGGGCACCGAGTTCGTCGATATCGACTTCAACCCCGACATCCAGCTTCGCCATGGCGATGAGATCTCCGGCGCTGGCTGGACGCTGTCAGCACTCCATACACCAGGACACGCGCCAGACCACGTTTGCTATGCACTCAAGGGCCGCGATATCATTTTCTCGGGCGACCACGTCATGGCCTGGAACACAACCGTCGTCGCGCCCCCTGAAGGGCGCATGGCCGACTATCTCGCCTCGCTGCAATTGCTACTGGAGCGAGGCGAAAGCCTCTATCTGCCCGGGCACGGCGGGCGCATCGAGGACGCGACACGCATGGTGAAGGCCTACCTCCTTCATCGTCGCTGGCGCGAGCAGGCGATCATCACAGCAATCCGGGATGGCCGCCAGAGCGTGCGGGAGGTAGCCTCGCTCATCTACGCCAACCTCGACCCGAAATTGCACACCGCCGCACTGCTTTCGGTGATGGCGCACGTTGAGCATCTCATCGAGCGCGAAATCATCACCGGCGAGGGGCCTCTTTCTTTCGATCAGCGCCTTTCCTCGCGTTAGGCTTGGCATCGTTGCGACGGTGCTTGCGCCGATTTTCGGCTGCACCGGGAATCGTCGACTCCAACATGACGACAATCTCCCGCATCAAATCGCGTACGCGTTTGACGTTGCGCCCCAGATCATGACGGCCATAGCGGGACGCGGAGCGAATATCGACACGCGAGCTGACGGTGCTGCCCGTCACACGCAACGCGACATCATCGCGAAAACCCATGATCAAGGTGCGGTCCACCGCCTCCAGGGTGCCCATCCCGTTTTGCTCGTCAGGTGGTGTCTCGCTGACAATACGCATGCGCATGCGACGAACAGCATTGACGACAAGATCAAAGGTCTCCTCAACCGACCGATTGACGAGCATCGGCTGGATATCGGGATAAGCCTTGTGCTGGCGTTGTGCAAAAACGCGGTTGTATGTGATGCCGTTCGCTGCCGTGCCGGTCCTGACGCTGGTGAGCACCACGAAAGCTGGAGGATCGGCGGTGTCGGTCGTCACATCGTTAAGCGTCGGCAGGCGCTTGAGCTGCGGATAGAACGAAAGCGGCCAGGCAATCATGCCAAGACCGATAACGATAGCGATGACGATGCGGGCAGCGCCGGTGCCGCCGTTCCGCCAGATCGGCACGGATGCAAACAGGGCCAGCACCAGACCCAGCATGGCGCCGGCAAAGGCGACAAGCAGCAGCGACATGAGGACAGGCGTCGCCATGCCGAACAGGCGATGGCCGATGATTGCAACAACCGCAACGACCAACGAGAAAAGCGCGATACGGCCCGTCCAGCGGACCAGGGCTGGGGCTCCTTCGACCTTGGCAAGCGTCATCGTGCCGACACCCGTGCAATAAACCGCCCCGTCAGCAGGCCCTGCATCTGGCAGACCATAAAGAGACCCAGACGGCGCCGGCGGCCCTGGTGCGCGGCGGCGACTGCGATGGCGTACCTATTGGCTGCGCGCGGTACGGCGCCGAATTTTCTGCCGATAACGTGCATCACTCATCAGGGCTGAGGCTGAAGTCGCCCGGATCATACCTGAGAATCAGACAAAAAATAGAGCCGCCTTGGTCGATGCGTCTGTTTCAGGGATAAAGGCGCACACGTTGCCATGGCGCCGCCCGATCCGTCCTGCGAAAGACGACGCGGTCATGCAGGCGGAACGGACGGTCGTGCCAAAACTCAATCGCGATTGGCGTGATACGAAAGCCCGACCAATGGGGTGGGCGCGGGATCTCGCCGATGGCATAGCGTGCCGCGGCCAAGGCCACTTTCTTTTCCAGTGCAAACCGACTTTCAAGCGGAGACGACTGGTTGGACGCCCAGGCTCCAATGCGCGACTGGCGATGGCGCGACTGAAAATAGGCATCGGCCTCAGCCGCATCGACAGGGCTGACATGGCCACGCACGCGGATCTGCCGGCGCAGCGACTTCCAGTGGAGCAGCAATGCGGCCTGCGGATTGGCTTGCAACTCCTGGCCCTTGGCACTTTGAAGATTGGTGTAGAAAACAAAGCCGCGATCGTTGCGGCCTTCCACATCGATGCCCTTGAGAAGCACCATGCGTACGTTGGGCATGCCGGAGCTGTCGGCTGTCGCCAAGGCCATCGCGTTAGGATCGTTGGGCTCATGCTTCTCGGCCAGCGCCAGCCACTCGCCAAACAGCAAAAACGGGTCCTGCGCACTCATAAAGTCCGCGGCCTGGGGCGTATCGGCATAATCGCGATCGCCAATGTCGGGTTGATCTGTCACCTAGCTGATCCTCGAATCACAACGCCGCCCCGTGCCATCGACCTACGATTAAGATCATGGTCGCGCCGGAGCAGTTGTTTAGAGCCTTTTAACCATAACAGGCCACTGTTGAAAGCGATCCTTGCCGTTGCCTTGGATCGGTTTCAGTCTGAGTTGTTCTCATTTGCGTGGTGTGTGATGCGTCCCAATAGTTCGATATTCCCGTTGGCGGCATGGGCTGCCACAGCGGTTTTTTTTGTTTCCGCAATCCTCATGATCCCCGATTTTGCTTTTGCCGATGAGGCCCGCAAGCCATCCGGTGGGGCACAATGCACGTGCCCTGAGAGCGGCACAAACTCCAGCAAGATGCGGGCAAGACCCAAGTTCGCCGAACTCCAGGCCTCCAATGCCGGGCTCGACCTCAGGGACGAGATCGCGACGCTGGAGACGCTGCAAAGGACGCTCAGCGAGGTCGGCGATGGCTCGACATATGTCTGGCACCGCTATCACGGCCGTCTTTCCGGTGTCATTACGCCGACCACATCCTTCAAGGATGACCACGGACAGATCTGCCGTCATGTCATCGTGGTGTTGACGTCGGGAAGCCGCTCGGAGCGATCGGAGGGTATTGCCTGCCGCCTGTCGACCGGTCAATGGCAGCTGCGGGGCTAACCGCCCGTCCAGGGGCGATGACCATCAGTGCTGGTCGCACGTCAAAAACGTTCACGCGTGCGGCCCCCAAGCAACGCGCACTGGCTGACGGCAGGATAATTTTTGATTGATAACACACTGTTGTTCATAGTTATTTTTATATAACCTGACGCCCAGGCCTCGCCCTGCATCCCGCCTCGCACGGCAACGGACAAGCTGACCGAGCGGCCATCTGGACCGACCGGCCCTTTTGTGTAGGATGCGCGCCGAAGTCCGGTCTCGCGAAGACGTAAAACAGGGACATTAGCTGATGACTGCACCCGGGGCTCAAAGCGCCGTGGCCACCGGCACGCTTATGGCGGGCAAGCGCGGCCTGATCATGGGCGTTGCCAACAACAGATCGATCGCCTGGGGTATTGCGCAGGCTTGCGCCGCACAAGGCGCTGAGATTGCATTTACCTACCAGGGTGACGCCTTGAAGAAGCGCGTTGAGCCGCTGGCAAAGGAAATCGGTTCAGATATCGTGCTGCCATGCGATGTCACCGACAAGGCATCGATGGATGGGGTGTTCGAAGCCATCAAGGCGAAATGGGGTGGCCTCGACTTCCTGGTGCATGCGATTGCCTATGCCGACAAGAACGAGCTGGATGGTCGCTACGTTGACACCAGCGAGGAGAATTTTTCCAAATCGCTGCTGATCTCCTGCTATTCGTTCACGGCTCTGGCCCAGCGCGCAGAAAAGCTGATGACGAACGGCGGTTCACTTATCACCCTCACCTATTACGGCGCCGAAAAGGTCATGCCACACTACAACGTCATGGGTGTGGCCAAGGCTGCGCTGGAGGCCAGCGTGCGCTATCTGGCGTCCGACCTTGGCCGCAACAACATCCGCGTCAACGCCATTTCGGCTGGCCCGATCAAGACGCTGGCCGCGGCGGGCATTGCCGACTTCCGCTATATCCTGCGCTGGAACGAGTACAATTCCCCCATGCGCCGCACGGTGACCATCGAGGATGTCGGTGGCGCGGGCGTGTATCTTCTCTCGGACTTGTCGCGTGGCGTGACTGGTGAAGTGCATCACGTCGATTCAGGTTATCATGTGCAAGGCATGAAGAATGAGGATGCGCCCGACATTAGCGTGGTCAAAGGCGATCCTGTTTGAGACCTCATCCGACGATCTACTTCATCCGGCACGGTGAGACCGATTGGAACGCGGAGCGCCGGTATCAAGGTCAAACTGACATACCGCTCAATGACAAAGGCCGCGAGCAGGCTCGGCGGAACGGCCACGCCCTGCGTGCCCTGCTACCGGCGATCGCCGGCGCGCATTTTGTTGCCAGCCCGCTCGACAGGACCCGCGAGACGATGCGCATCGTGCGCAAAGAGCTTGACCTCGCGCCCGACGGTTTCAGCATTGACGCAAGGCTAATCGAACTCAATTACGGGCACTGGGAAGGACAACTGGCCGCCGATCTGCCACAGACCGATCCCCATGGCCTAGCTGCACGCAGCGCTGATTCCTACAATTGGAAACCCCAGGGCGGCGAGAACTACCATGATCTCACGGCGCGCCTGGAAGCTTGGCTCGAAGATCTAACCGGCCCTTGCGTCGTCGTTTCTCATGGCGGCGTCAGCCGGGCATTGCGCGGCATTCTTGTTGATGACGTGCGCCCTGAGGCGATCGCGCAACTCGACGTTCCGCAAGATCGGATTCTCTATATTGAGCGGGGCAAAACCAGCTGGATCTGATGGTTGCCTGCCATCTGCCAATCGTCGGGCAGCGCAGCTCACTGGGAGCACAATCAGCAGACGGGCAAAAAAGAAGAGCCGGAGGTAGCGGCTCTCCGGCTCTTTCCATTCTCGAAGCTGAACATCATCTCGCGAGCGGTTGCTCAGACCGCTCTGGAAACATACCGTTCAGCATCGTCAACACATGTGCAAACACGCAAAAAGGTTGCAAACACAAGAAAATGGCTCGGTGGCGGTTTGCCTGCTGCCCCGACCAGTTCCCCCGGTCCGGAACATGAGGCTAAACCGCTGAGAATGCGAGCTGGCGTGCCGATCAAACAACGTCAATGCTCACATCCGATTCGCACCGAGACATAAGAGTGTTATCGCGCACCAGCGTCCGTGTCATCCGCACAGCGGCTGGAAGGCTTGTTGCGAAGGTCGGGATGCTTGCCTATGAGTGATTTGCACCACACACTGATATCTGTGCAAGCAGCCATGGTTTGACTGACCTGCATCACCAATCAGTGTTTCTTCATTATATTCCTGAGACTTACAGCGGCTCGCATGTCACACAACAGCTTCGGTCACCTGTTCCGCATCACGACCTGGGGCGAGAGCCATGGGCCCGCCATCGGTTGTGTCGTGGACGGCTGCCCGCCAGGTATCCCGATCGAGGCACGTGAAATTCAGGCTTACCTCGACAAACGCAAACCCGGCGGCTCACGGTTCGTCACGCAGCGCAAGGAATCGGACACCGTCGAAATCCTGTCAGGTGTTTTTGCCGATGGCGAGGGCCGGCAAGTTACGACGGGCACGCCGATTTCGCTCGTCATTCGCAACGAGGATCAGCGCTCCAAGGACTACGGCGAGATCAAGGACAAGTTTCGCCCTGGGCATGCCGACTTCACCTACATCGCCAAATACGGCATCCGCGACTATCGCGGCGGTGGCCGTTCCTCGGCGCGCGAGACCGCCATGCGAGTCGCCGCTGGCGCCATCGCCCGCAAGGTTCTAGCCGGCGTCACCATTCGCGGCGCCATGGTACAGATTGGGCCGCATGCCATCGATCGGACGCGATGGGACTGGAGGCAGGTCGAGCAAAATCCATTCTTCTGCCCCGATACCGAGACGGCAAAAACCTGGGAAGGCTACCTCGACCAAATTCGCAAATCAGGCTCCTCAATCGGTGCCATCGTAGAGATCGTCGCCGAGGGCGTACCCGCCGGTCTTGGCGCCCCGATCTATGGCAAACTCGACCAGGATATCGCATCCGCGATGATGAGCATCAACGCGGTGAAGGCGGTCGAGATCGGCGCCGGCATGGCGGCAGCGGTGCTGACGGGCGAAGAGAATGCCGATGAAATCCGCATGGGCAACGATGGACGTGCGCAGTTCCTGTCCAATCACGCCGGCGGCATTCTGGGCGGCATATCGACGGGCCAGCCGATTGTCTGCCGCTTCGCGGTGAAACCGACCTCCTCGATCCTGACGCCGCGGCGCACCATCGACATCCAGGGCCACGAGACGGAGATCGCCACGAAAGGCCGGCACGATCCATGCGTGGGCATCCGCGCGGTGCCGGTCGGCGAAGCTATGATGGCGCTGGTGCTGGCGGACCACCTGTTGCGCCACCGCGGCCAGATCAGCCCGATACAGGAGGGCCGATGAGGTGATCGCACCTTCCGGGGCCTCAAAATCCCATGACTGAGCCGCCCTTTGCTGGTTTCGATCATCGGCCCGGCACACAACAGGTGTTGCCGCGGCGACGCTTTCTCATCATCCGCAACTGTCATGCCGGCGTGAAAAGCGTACATCTCGTCGCCGGCGTGGCAGAAGCGCTGGCGGCGCGCGGTGCAGTGACCCGCATCATTGAAACGAGAAATGCAGATGCCGTGCGCGCGGCCCTGCACGGAGCAACCGGCATCGATGCGGTCATTGCGGCTGGCGGCGATGGCACAGTGCGCGCCCTGGCGCTGACGCTCAACGAGATGGGGCTCGCCCTGCCAATCGGCCTCATTCCGGCAGGCACCGGCAACGTGCTCGCCAACGAGGTCGGACTGGCGCGCAAGCCAGACAAGCTTGCCGAACTGCTGATCGGCGCTCCCGCGCGCCAGGTGCAGATCATGCAGGCGAATGGTATGCCATTCCTGCTAATGGCATCCTCGGGCTTTGATGCCGAAGTCCTGTTGCGACTATCGATGCGCCTCAAGCAGCAGATCGCGCGCGCGGCCTATACACTACCAACGCTCGCGGCGCTGACCCAGG
>JAXGRZ010000060.1:0-12843 GCA_040765305.1 Hyphomicrobiaceae bacterium
AACCGGCTCGGGCACGCAGTCGAACATGAATGCCAACGAGGTGATCTCCAACCGTGCCATCGAAGTGATGGGTGGCGAGAAGGGTTCGAAAAAACCGATCCATCCCAACGATCACGTCAACATGAGCCAGTCGTCGAACGACACGTTCCCGACCGCCATGCACATTGCCTGCGCCGAGGAGGTGACACGCCGCCTGATCCCTGCGTTGAAGCACCTTCATGTCGCTCTTGATGCCAAGGCGAAGGCGTGGGCCGACATCATCAAGATCGGCCGCACCCATACGCAGGATGCAACACCCCTCACGCTCGGTCAGGAGTTCTCCGGCTACGCCCAGCAGATTGCCAACGGCATTCATCGCATCGAGATGACGCTGCCTGATCTGATGCAACTGGCACAGGGCGGCACCGCGGTCGGCACCGGCCTTGCCTCACCGGCAGGGTTTGCCGAGAAGGTCGCCGAGAAGATCGCCGCGATCACCGGTCTCGCCTTCACGTCGGCACCCAACAAGTTCGAAGCGCTCGCCGCCCATGACGCAATGGTGTTCACGCATGGCGCCATCACCACGGTTGCCATGAGCTGCTTCAAGATTGCCAACGACATCCGCTTCCTGGGCTCGGGCCCGCGCTCAGGTCTTGGCGAGCTGGCACTGCCCGAAAACGAGCCGGGCTCATCGATCATGCCCGGCAAGGTCAACCCGACCCAGTGCGAAGCGATCACGCAGGTTGCCGCCCACATCCTTGGCAACAACGCCGCGATTGCGTTTGCCGGCAGTCAGGGCCACTTCGAACTCAACGTCTACAATCCGATGATGGCCTACAACTTCCTGCAGTCGACGCGCCTGCTGGCGGATGCGGCCATCTCGTTCACCGACAACGCCGTCGTCGGCATTGAGCCGCGTCTTGACAACATCGCCAAGGGCCTTGCCAACTCTCTCATGCTGGTGACGCCCTTGAAGGAGAAGTACGGTTATGATCTGGCCGCCAAGGTCGCCAAGACCGCGCACAAGAACGGCACCACGTTGCGCGAGGAAGCCGTGAAGCTGGGCATCTCGGGCGAAGACTTTGACGCTATCGTGCGCCCTGAAAAGATGGTCGGCCCGGACCCTGCCTGAGTGCGTTGTAGAGCAAGACGCGCACCGCTTCGTCAAACGGAACGCAGGCGCAAGAGCACATAAACCTACGGCAAAAGACGCTCGCGCGAGACCATCGCGCGGGCGTCTTAAGGTCCAGACCCCAAGTTGTGGCCAGGCACATCGGTGGCAGCCTGCCTCGACATGCCAGTTTTCACCTTGCACAGGTTCTGCCTGCGGCACACTGATCAATTGCGGATCATCAAGGCGCTGGCCACGCCCCCACCATCCATGGCAGGAAGGATTGTAACGTCACCACCTCCACGTCCGTAATGCGAAGGGAAGCTCTTGCGCGAAACGTCCGAGGAATTGGCAGCCCTGATGCGCGCTGGTCTGCAAGGCGATGAGACCGCCTACCGGCGCGCGCTGCAACTGATTGCTCAACGTGTTCGCGGTTATGTCGCATATGGCTTCAAGGCTTATGGTTATCGAGGAGAGGATGTGGAGGACGTTGTGCAGGAGACGCTGCTCACGGTCCATTTGAAGCGCCAGACATGGGATGATACGCGCCCCCTGGAGCCGTGGCTGAAGGCGATCTCACGCAACAAGCTGGTCGATCACCTGCGCCGCAAGGGTTACCGCAAGCACGTTCCGATCGACGATTTCGCAGAAATCCTGGCAGCTCCGACCAACGAAGCCGCCGAGCAGCTGGGCTCCACCGAGGATCTCCTTGTCAGCCTTAACCAGCGGGACAGAACGATCGTCGAGGCGGTTTCCATTGCCGGGCATTCGGCGCGCGAAGTTGGCGACCGGCTGGGCATGAGCGAGGGCGCGGTGCGCGTCGCACTTCACCGGGCGCTGAAGGCGCTGGCGGCACGATATCGAGGCGATTGAGAATGCGTACCGACGATCTCATCAAGGCTTTGGCAGCCGATGGAGCAACCCGGCCGACGGCGCCGGAGCGTGCGCTCGCCCTCGCCTTGCTCGCCGGGGTACCACTCGCCGGCATTTTGTTCGCCCTCTTCCTGGGACCACGAGCGGACATCGCAACGGCCATCGCGACCTGGCGCTTTGACTTCAAGCTCATGGTCACAACGCTGCTGCTCTTTTCGGCAATCCCCGTTCTGATGCGTCTGGCCCGCCCGGAGACATCACCTCGCACGGCCCTGTTGCCGCTTGCCATCGCACCAGCACTACTCGCCGGTGGCGTTGTCATCGAACTTATAACGACCCCGGCTCCAACATGGACGGCCCATACGATCGGCCATAACTGGCGCGCCTGCCTCACCATCATCCCGCTGCTGGCCTTGACACCGCTGGCCGCCGTCATGATTGCGTTGCGGAACGGTGCGCCTGCCTCACCAACGCTCAGCGGAGCCGTCGCCGGCATCCTCGCTGGAGCCATCTCCGCAACGTACTATGCGACGCTGTGCACTGATGATTCCCCGCTGTTCGTCGCCACATGGTACACCATCGCCATCCTCGGCCTTGCCGTAGTCGGCGCCATTGCCGGGCGAACAGTGCTCAAATGGTGACCTCAGGCTGGCAATCAGCCGGCGCATCACTTCAACGTGAGCCGTCACCAAAAAATTTCTGAAACGATCCTGCCGCCGCGCTCGTAGACGAGCTCAGAAGCAACAAGTCACGGGAGCGCGAGCACCAGGAGGACGTTCAACGGGATAGGCGGGCACAATTGTTGTCCCGAGCAGATCCGTGCGTCCACTTCGCACCACCAGATCAAGCATGCGCGACAGCGCTTCGCTGACGTTTCAGCGCTGTCGTGACCACGAAACCCGACGGAGAAGGCCGATAACTTTCTCCGGAGGCCGCCGGCGTGCGTCTTCCGTGATGTTCGTCCGGCCCAATGCGACCAGGTGCGTTTCGCGCCTGGCCCAGCCACAACCTAACCATGACCAGGAGTGAACCTCATGAACATATCGACCACTACGATCGCCGCCGCAGCAGCCTTGATGATTTCCGGCGCCATCGCTGCGCCCGCAGTATCGGCCGCCACCGACGCCAAGGGCCATTGTGTCGGCGCCAACGCCTGCAAGGGTCACGGTGCATGTAAGGGCGCATCGAACGCATGCAAGGGGCAGAACGGCTGCAAGGGTCAGGGCTTCACCGAAGCGACCGCCGAGGAATGCGCCAAGATCAAGGGCGCCAAGTTCGAGCCGGCGAAGTAGCGCTGCACTTTGCGATGTCATGAGCCAAGGAATGGTCGCCTGCCCACTGTTTCGCAGGTGACCATCTCCTTGTCCAGGCTCTCAAGTTGTCCAGGTGCTCAAGACACGTCGTGCCGCCAACAATGCCAGCACCTGGCTACCAGCAGTTCACCCCCCCCGCCATCAAACCCATTACGGACCACCGCCATGAACCGCCAGCACATGATCGGCCAGATGCGCCCCGACTTTCTCGGCTTCGGGCTGGGCCTTCGCCCACAACACTACGACGCGATCCTGAACGGTGATCCGGCCATCGACTGGTTCGAGATCATCTCAGAAAACTACATGGTTCCCGGTGGCCAGCCGCTGCGCATCCTCGACGAGATCCGCACGCGCTATCCGCTGGTGATGCATGGCGTATCGATGTCAATCGCATCGACGAGCCCACTCGACCTCGCCTACCTTAGCGAACTCAAGACCCTCGCAGATCGCATTGAGCCACGCTGGATTTCCGATCACCTGTGCTGGACCGGAGTTCACGGCGTCAATCTTCACGACCTGCTGCCGATCCCCTACACCAACGCCGCGCTCGACCACGTCTGCTCGCGTGTCCACAAAGTGCAGGAAATTCTCGCACGCCCGCTGACCCTGGAGAACGTCTCCTCCTACATCGCCTTCGAGGGTGAGGACATGAGCGAATGGGAGTTTCTGAGCGCCCTTGCCCGCCGCACCGGCTGCCACCTGCTGTTGGATGTCAACAACGTCTATGTCGGCGCACGCAATCACGGCTATGACCCGATCGCCTTCCTCAACGCCATTCCACGCGACGCCGTCGTCCAGTTCCATCTGGCCGGCCATGAGGATCATGGCGACTACGTCATCGATACGCACGACCACGACATCTGCGATGACGTTTTTGATCTCTACCGGGCAGCTCTGCACCGCTTCGGCCTCGTCTCCACCATGATCGAACGCGACGACAACATTCCGCCGCTGGCCGACGTGGTCGCCGAACTGGACCGGGCCCGCGCCATTGCTTCTCAGGTTTTCAAAACGGACAGCCCTGCGGAGCGCACAATGTCATACCCCCAGACAGAGGTTGCGTGATGACACCGGTGAAGCTGAGCGACTTGAACCTGATCCAGGAGCGCATGCAGGCCGCGATCATGAACGCCAATGAGGCTGATCGCCAGGATCTGTTGCGCACCCTGAAACCCGCGGCCCATGCTGCAACGGCCGATATGCTGGCCATCTACACCAACGCCTACCGATCACGACTTGCCGAGATTCTTGAGGATGATTTGCAGAGCCTGTCGCGATACCTGGGTGATGAGCTGTTTGCTCATATCACATCAGGATATATCGAGGCTCACCCCTCTGACGTGCGCAACGCGCGCTGGTTCTCCCGACACATCGCGGATTTCCTGGCGCGCACACCGCCGTTTTCGCGCTGGCCACAAGTGGCTGACCTGGCCACCATCGAGTTGGCCCTGGCAGACGCCTTTGATGCCCCCGATGCGAAACCGTTTACGTTGCAGGATCTGACGGCGACGCCGGCTGAGACCTGGGCGCACCTTAAATTTCAAGCCCATCCCTCGGTGCGCCGTCTTAACGCAACAACCAACGCCTATGACATCTGGAGCGCCATCGCGCATGGCGCGGAGCCGCCACCACCGGTCGTTCTGGATCACCACCAACCCCTTCTCGTGTGGCGCCAGGACGCAACACCGAAACTGCGCACCCTGTCCCCCGCCGAAGCGCTCGGCCTTGATGTACTGTTGGCTGGAGCCAGCTTTGCGGATGCCTGCCAGGCCATGGCGCGCGAAACAGGCGAATGCGGCAGTTCTATCGATGCCAATCAGGCGGTTGCCTGGCTCGCGAACTGGTGCACATCAACCCTGCTTATAACTGCGCCATAAAGATGAGGGCGCGCCCGCCGCCAGGGCGCTGCGCCAATGCAAAACGCCCACCAGATGCTCTGGCGGGCGTTCTCACGTCGCAACTGGACGAAAAGAGCTTCAGGCCATCAGAAAACCCCTGGCATCAGGCGGTAGCGCGTCGTCTGCATCAACGCGCGGTAGGCAGGGTCTTCACTCAAAACCCGCTCCTCCTTCATAATGCGCACGATCTGCAGACCAAGCGTAATGGTATAGATGATGAGGTTCTGCCAGCACGGGAAAAGCAGCAGGAAGCCGATATGGGTCAGCGTGTAGCCCGCATAGATCGGATGGCGCACGATGCGATAGGGACCAGAGACCTTGACACCGCGATTGGCGGCAACGATGCCGAAGCTGCGACCGAGGAACACCTTGCTTGATGCCTGGACGAAGAGACCTGCAACCATAAAGCCGACACCGACAGCCAAAGGAACAAGAGGCTCGGTTTTGATCGCCAGAGCAAACAATGGAGCACTGGTACCAGCGATGCCGAACAACCAGTCAGAGGGGCGAAGCGACAAAGACTCAGAGGGTCCACGACTCAGCACCAGCAAAATCGGCAAGGTCTCGGCAAAAACGATCAGAGCCGTAGCAACATTGATTCCGACGCCCTTGCCCAGAATGGTAATGGCAAAGTTCACGAACAGAGCCAGCACGACAACACGCTCGACCAGTTCCATAACGACGATCTTGCGGGGAAGTTCTGTCCACCCCGTGAGGGGACCGGGTGTCTTGTTGACGTGTGCAACGCTCATGAACGGGCTCCTGATGCCAGACGCGCGAGATCCAATAACTCGAACGAAAAGTACTGAAATGAAGTAAAAGCCTGATGAAGCTATTGATAACGAAACGTCAATTTCCGTCCCCACGTTCACCATCGATACCCACACATCGACGGCAGAAATGCTGTATTATCTCCAAGATTAACAAGGTCATGCCAGCCATCCCGTTTCAGTCGCAAGCCGGAGATCGAGCCTGCTCCAATAAAGCAGCCGCTGGTTCAGCAAAAAAAATGCGCCACACCTTGGAACGAGAGCACCAATGAGCGCCGACATCATCAACCTGCGCCAGGCTCGAAAAGCCAAGCGCCGCAGCGAGAGGGAAAAGACCGCCGCTCAGAACCGGGCACGCTTTGCCTTGACGGGCGCTGAGCGGGCGCGCCTGCGCGACGAGGAAGCGCGCACGTTGCGCCGCCTCGATGGGCTGCATCTACAGCACAACCACGAAAATCCATCCATCGACACCGGGCATGCTGGCGGATCGGAGGACTGATCGCGTGCGACCTTCCAAACGATCGTTCTCGATCAAGGGACACCGTACGTCGATTTCGCTGGAACCGCCGTTCTGGGACGCGTTGCGTGACATCGCCGCGCGCCGCGCCATCCCGCTTGCCGTACTTGTCGGCGAGATCGACTCCGCACGTGGCAACCAGACCGGGCTTTCCACCGCCGTTCGCCTTCATATCCTCGCCGATCTGAAGGCGCGCGCGGCAGCAAACGAGCGGACAGGTTAACGTTTGTGACGACGTGGACACAGTGATGTAAACGCGATTTCGCCACCGAAAATGCGACCAACCAAAGAGCTCGATGCACAGGGAGCTCAAAGCCTGTCATCTGGGTATGTAGCTGGGATCGAGCGAACGCTGCAGCATTTCTCCAGCATTGAGCGAACGCCGGGGGCGAGGTCGCGGACCCTCACGCACCACCGATTGTGGCTGCGGCGCAATCGGATCGGCAGTCTGCATTCCCACAGCACCGGCGTCACCACGTTGTGCATTATTGCCTGAACCGTCCGATGCCACCGACGGCTCCAGACGTGCACCGCTGTTTTGCGTATCAGCCGTCCAGGCCGGTGCCGGTGCCGGTACTGGAATCACTGTACCTGCCCCAGCCGCCTGTTCAGGCGATGCTGCGTCAGGACCCATGCCAGTGGGCAAGTCGCTGCGTGACCCAGGCGGCCGCGGACCAAGGCTACGCTGCTGCTCAAGCTGCTGGCGCTGGCGTTGCGCCTCAAGCGCCCTTAGTCTCTCGCGTTCCTGACGCGCGGCCTCGGCGAGAGCTTTTTGGCGCTGCCTTTCCTGGCGCGCGCGTTCCTCGTCAAGCTTGCGCAACCGCTCCAGCTCGTCCACTTCATACTCCATCCGCCGCACCGTCAACTCGCGCTCGAAGCTGCCCAGCGCGATCCTGGGCGAGAGTGTTGCCAGCGAACCAAGAGCGCCCGTGTAATAGATCGAAACCGCCGGCCACACGGGCTTGTCGGGTGAACGTGGATCGGCAATCAGGCGCCACTCCGTCTCGGCCTCAAGGCGCGACAAGTCAACGGTAACAAGCGTTTCCACGCGCCCAGCTTCCCCTCTCGTCTCCAACTTCGCAATGCGTAAGACGCCATCGCCGATATTCACCCCGACGTCACGGCTACCGATCACAAGGCGCCCGGTCTGTATACGCTTGAGGATTTCCGCTTCCAGCGTCGGCCCATTCGTATCGAATTCTTTGGCGAACGCACCGATAATGATCTTGGCAACAATTTCAGGTGACAGACCGCCAATCCAGGCCTCCTTGAAGCTGATCCGACCTTCGCCACGCAGCGCCGAAATCAGCGAGCGCGGACTGAGCGCCTGCCCCGAGAAGGCAACCGAGAGTGACGCCTTGCCACCTGCATCAATCGAACTTGCCAAAGTCTTCGCGAGCCCCGAAAGTTCCCCGTCGGCCACCTCCAGCGCACCTTTCACCCTTGCACCCGCCGCCGCCTTGGCCAACACCACATCACCGCGCAACGTACCGCCGAGCATCTCCGCCTTGGTCAGCGAAACATCGATCTGCCCAGGGGCAAACGTGAGCAGGAGACGTGCGGCGGAAACACCGAGTCCCGGGGCGATGCCCAGATGCTTGAGCCGCAGCTCAACCTTACCTTCAAACTGATTGAAGCCGGCTTCGGCGAAGGCCTGATCGGTCCAGGGACCCGACGCCGCCTGCTCACCTTCATCGGGGGAAGAGACCGGAACCGGGCGCGGTGCGCTTTGTACAACACCACCCAGAAAGCCCGCGAGCGTCGCTTGATCGATGGCAATCTGGCCATCGACCTTGAGCCATCCACCATCGCTGCGCGCCATGCGCAAAACCCCGGTCACCTCGGTGCCCGCCAGCGTCAGTCCGCTGGGTGTGAGCTTGGTGCGTCCATCGTCCTCAAAACTGAGACCGAGCGTACCCGTGACCGGGCTATTGGCGGCAATGTTGGTTGGCAGACCGACGAGCGCCGCCACATCCCCCAGCCGGTCGCCAGCCACTTCTGCCGTACCTGACAGCTTGGGCACCGTATCGGCGGAAATCGTCGCCTGGCCATTGTAGGCGAGCGAAAGGCCGTCCCGCGTCAGAGCGGCATCCGTCACCAAGCCATCAGCCGGCACGCCGACGGCCTTGATTGCCACGTTGGCGCGCATGGTATCACCGCCATCGGCGTGATGGGTGCTGGATGAGCGCGCAAACACCAGTGCCAATAGCCGGGCCGTTCCCATATCCTCGCCCGAAAGCGTGATCTCCGTCGGCGAATGACGCCAGTCGTCAAGGAGGCCGCCATCCAGATTTGCCCGAACCGAAATGCGCCCACCCAAGGCCGTTCCACCGGCGTTGACGTCAATCGCAGCAGGCGTGCGCTGAGCCAACGCGATCGTGCCTGCAAGACGCAATGGCAGCATATCCTGAAGCTGGCGAACCCGCTTGCTCTCGGGCACGTCGAACAGCGCAAGCACCGCCTCTAGCGCCTTGCTGTCGCGAGCACCAAGCGCACCTTTGACGAGGCCTGCCGGCTTGCCATCCTTGCGCCCAACATGCCCTTGCAGATCGACATCCAGTCCATCACCTGAGCGAAACGCAAGCCGCTTCAGGTGCAACTCCCCGTCAGCCATGCTGACGTCGGCAACGACATCGTGCAACGACCGGTCAGGTCCGTGCAAGAGCCCCGTCGTCAGCTTGAAGTCCAGCGCCCGTGCAGCCCGCGTACCGCGATCGGCCAGGCTACCGGCCGCGTTGCCCCTGAGTGGTGCGCCAACAGTTCCGTCCGTACCAGCCGGAGCATCATCGGTAACGCGGTCAATCCAATCCATCATGGCGCTTCGGGTAAGACCGCCCGTCCACAGCCAGTCGCTTTCAAACGTCTCCGCCACAATATCGACACTGAGTGCCCCGCCAGTTTCAAGCGCCAACGAACCACTCAATTCATGGTCCGCGAACATCGCCTTGATCTCGTTGAGTGCCATACGGCTATGCCCAACGCTGACGCGGGCATCCAACGTGAATGCCCCATCGGGTGTCGCCGAGCCGATCCGCTGGGCCGGCATCGCCCACTGCGCCAGGCGTGCCAGGCTTGGTCCGGCCGCCGTGACCACGCCATCGAACGCGGTCTCCTTATCCTGTCTTTGCAAGACACCATCGAGAGCGATGCGCCCGCCGGCCGGCAGTTCGGTGAACAGCCGCTCGATCCGCAGACGTCCCGCACCCTCGCGCGAAACCGCCAGATCGAGTTTGGCGAGTGGTGCGCCGCCGAGCGTCATTTGATCAATTGACACCACGCCGCGTGTGGCGGACCGTTCAGGCAGAGCCCGTGTCAGACCATTGATCAAGGCCGCCGCCGTGCCAACGGGCGAGGCCCGGCCGGTGGCACCCGCCAGTCGGTCGAAATCGAGCCAACGCGAAGCAAGTTCGAAATCGAGCCGTCGCGCACGCCCCCACTCCAGCGTCAAATTGCCGGTCAGGAGCTGCGGCTGGCCGACATTCTCGATGCTGGCGAGTACCTCTTTGATTTCGAGCTGATCAGTATTGGCAGAAAGCTGCCCCTTGACCTCGGCGTAGACGGAGCCAGCCGGCGCCGCGCTGCTGCCCGCGGCTGCGGCATTGGCTACCGCGGGCAATTCGGGCAACGGCAACGTTGCCGTCAGGTTGCCTGCGATCTGCGGGCGTTGCGAAAATCCCGTTAGTGCGCCCTCGAGTTTATAGACTGGCCCCGGCGTCCCGTTGGTGCTTGCCGTGGCCTTGAAGCGGATGGTTCCTTCAGGATCGGCCTTGGCCGTGACGACGTGCACATCCCGGTCCACACCTGCCAGCATAACGTCGCCGGTGAATTTGTAGGGTCCATCAAGCGCCTCTGCCGAAACAACACCGGTGATGCCGGTGAGCCGCCCAACCTCACCGGCGCGCGGATGCTGCAGCACCAGTGTGCCTGAGTGGATGTTGACGGCTTGCAGCGCCACGTTCTGCGGCACGAACGGCAA
This sequence comes from Hyphomicrobiaceae bacterium, assembly GCA_040765305.1. Classification (GTDB taxonomy): domain Bacteria; phylum Pseudomonadota; class Alphaproteobacteria; order Rhizobiales; family Hyphomicrobiaceae; genus JAEUMD01. The sequence goes on from JAXGRZ010000060.1 coordinate 10,438, forward strand.
GGTACCCGGGCGAATGCCGAGCGTGGTCCAGTTGCCGGTACCATCCTTGGCCAGCGCAAGCGTGACCACGGGCTGTTCGAGTGCGACATGGCGTGCCTCCAGGTTGCCCTGGAGCAATGGCGGCACCGACAGCCAGATTGTGAACGATTCGGCCCGGAACAGCGGCTCGGTTGCGCCAAGGCGTGTATCGGCAATGCGCAGCTTTTCAAAGCTCAGATAGGGTGTCGGCAACAGCCGCACGTTGATCTTGCCACCGACACGCACATCACGCCCGAGGATCCGCGTGGCTTCCTCTTCGAAGACACCCCGATAGCCGTTCCAGTCAACAAAGTAGGGCACGGCAAATAGCGCTGCCAGAACCAGCGCCAAGAGCCCACCTATCCACATCAGAACGGTATTCACCGCTCTTTCCTCCCGTTTGCCGGCACCACTGGGCATGACTCGGAGGTCGTCCACAGGGCTCCAGCTTCCGTTCGCCCGTTGCATGGGTGGCCAAGGCGCAGCCATTGCGCACAACGATAAGCCCCCGCCCCGCATTCCCCAGCGCCATCCGCACACCGCGTAATCGACGCACGAAACTGCAATATAACAAACAAAATCAACGGCCTCTATTTCTGAGCAGACTTGCAGACGAGCTCAAGGGCAAACCTCACTTCTATCCCTCTTTCCCGGTAATCCGTGATCGCCCTCCCCTATCCCCGACCACCCATTGAGGGAAAAGCGTGTCCCGAACGATAGTCTCCACGCCAGGAATCAGACACCACCGGAATCATGGGTTTAATTAACACAAGAGCAGGCGCAAGACTCTGGTCTTGCGACGTGTCCATTCCACGGCAGGCGCCACCGACAGCACTTTATTTGTCGGTGAGAGCACCCCATAGTGGGGTGCAGAAACAAAATGCATGAGCATGACCAACCCGTGACGCCCGACGACGAAGGCTCTTCCACACCAGCTCCCGCCCCTTCGGGCGGAGCTGCGCGCCGCCGGCAAACTATCTTTGCACTCATCCACTCGACGCGCGAAAGCTTGCACAACGTGCTGCGTGAGCGCTTCCAACATAACTTCAACGAATTCCTTTCCGATCGCCAGCCGCTGACGTGGCTGCTGGGTCTCGTCATCGGGATTGCCGTTAGCTATGCCGCGCTGGCCTTCCGTTTTCTGATTGGCGTCTTCCAGCTCCCCTGGCTGGGCACCATGAGCGAGCGCGTGGTGAGCGCCACAGCCACCACGCCGTGGTGGGTCATCGTGCTTGCACCGACCATTGGCGGATTAATCGTTGGCACCGCGCTCCACAGGTTCATGCCTGGACAACGCGCCCAAGCGGTCGCCGATGTCATCGAATCGCGTGCCTTGCGCGACTGCAAGATCGAACCCCGCGTCGGCCTGTTGAACGCCTTGCTTTCGGCGCTATCCCTCGGCGCTGGTGCAAGCGCCGGGCGCGAGGGTCCAGTCGTTCATTTGGGCGCCACCATTGCCTCCTGGCTGGAGCACCGTTTCCAGCTCTCCGCCTCCAACCGCCGCACCCTGCTGGCATCGGGGGTCGGCGCCGCCGTTGCCGCCTCCTTCAATGCACCCATCGCCGGCGTTCTGTTCGCCCATGAGGTGATCTTGGGCCACTACGCCATGCGCGCCTTCGTTCCGATCGTCATCGCGTCGGTCTCCGGCGGCGTCATCACGCGGCTGCACCTGGGCAACTTCCCGGCATTCACGATTCCCGACTACCGGATCACCACCTATCTGGAGGTCCCCGCCTTTGTGCTGTTGGGCGCGACCTGTGCCGCAGTCGCCATCCTGTTTCAGTTCGCGATCATGGCTACCGAGCGCGTCGTCTGGCATTTCGAGATGCCGTTGTGGCTGCGCACCGCATTGGGAGGGCTGGTTGTTGGCGTCATGGCTCTCGCTTTTCCCCAGGTTCTGGGTGTCGGCTACGAGACGACAGACCACGCGCTCTATCGTCACCTGCCGCTCTGGTTATTGATGGCCCTCATCGTCGCCAAGACTGCCGCAACCGCCATTTCCCTGGCGGTCCGCTTTGCCGGTGGCATTTTTTCGCCCTCGCTCTATCTTGGCGCGGTGACCGGGGCGGCTTTCGGCGTCATTGCCACCTCGACGTTCCCCGAGATCGGTGCCAGCCACGGTCTTTATGCGCTGTTGGGCATGGGCGCTGTCGCCGCTTCGGTGCTCGGCGCGCCGATCTCGACGACGCTCATCTGTTTCGAGTTGACCGGCGGTTACGAGTTGGCCCTGGCGCTGCTGCTCACGGTTTCCATCTCCGTCGGATTGACCCAGGCGCTCTTAGGTCAAAGTTTCTTCCATTGGCAGCTGGCCAAACGCGGTCTATTCCTGCAGGAAGGCCCGCACAAGTCGATTATGCGCCGCCTCGTCGTCGCCAACTTTATGAGCGA
>JAXGRZ010000061.1:0-12746 GCA_040765305.1 Hyphomicrobiaceae bacterium
CCGCATCCAGCTCGGTGTGGCACAGGCGCTGCGTGTCCTGCAACTCGCCGTGTTCCCGCTGCGCCCGCTCCAGCCGCTCCAGCAGGTCGGCGAAGTCGGCCATCAAGACCTTGACGGCCGCGTCGCGGGCGGTGGTCGGCGCGTTCATTTCTTGCCGATGCCGATGATCTTCCAGACTTCGGCCAGATTCTCCTGCGCGGTTTGCGCCAGGTCCTTGTTCATCTGGCCGTCCACCGCCTCTTCCATGCCCGAAAGATCGCCCGCTGCGCGGGCCTCGGTGCGCTTCGCGCGCCAATCGGTCTTGTCCTCGGCCAGTTCGCGGATGGTCTTGCCCGAACCCTTCACGCGGTCGTACAGCTCGTTGCTGACGACCACGGCCTCGGGCTTGTAGGCGGCCCGGTTGCCGGTGGATTCGAGGTAGCCGTAGATCTGGCTGTAGGCGTCGACCAGGGACACGCCATCATTGGCGAACTGGTTGAAGACGACCCGAATGCGCTTGGGGTCAAACCCGCGCTCGGCGAGCCATTCCAGCGTGGAGATCGTGTCGCGCTGCTGCTTTTCCTGGGGCACCACGGGCACGACGATCAAATCGATCTCGTGAACGGCGCTTTTGAATTTCTTCATTTCCGCCATGAACCGGGTGACGTTGGACGCGCCCACATCGAGAATCACGTCGCCTTCGGCCATCATCAGCTCACGGAATATTTCTCGAAAGCTGGAGGCCTCGATTTCCTCGACTTCGATGCCTTGAATCGTATCGGCGTCGGAGGAATTGACCGACTCGACAGAAATGATTTTGGCGCCAGGCCGCATTGCTGCGAAAAGATGAACGGCCAGTGTGCTCTTGCCGACGTTACCGGACAGATTGATGAGTGCAATGTTCATGGTTTGTTCTTGCGTTTGATAAGTTTGCTGAAATCCTGGCGGCTGACAGCGCGTGCGCGGCGTAATTCATCAGACGCCGAGGTGAAACCGGGTTTTGCCGTTGCATCCGATTCGGACATTTTCAATTCGACGGGTCTTTTCTCCAGCTTTCCGAAAATCAGTGGCGACAGGCCCCCAGGCGCTGGTTGCGAAACTGGAGGTCTGGCCGCCAGGCGCGCGTGATGCTTGCGCATCTCGCGCGCGTACAGGTTCTCGTAGTAGGCGGGCGTCAGATCCAGACCACCGGAGGTGATCGCCACGTGGATCTGGGCATGGGAGAACCCATCCTGTCTAGCCGCATTGATCTGGTGCAGCGCCTTGGCCAGGATCGCGGCCTTCTTCTTCAGGCCCAGTTCGACGGCTCCGGCCACAGCTGCGCGGACACGGCCGAGGGCCGAGGTGGATTCGCCTGTATCGATCACTTTTGCTCTGGAAATGCTAAGAAAACGCTCTGATTGTAGTCCATGAGTTAGAGTCCAGTCCTGAAAAGTGCTCTGGAAATGCTCGGAATATGCTCTGGAAGACTGGGCGTGCCCCCCTTCGGGGGTCGTTCCCTTGCAGGTTTCGCTATCGCTCATCGCCTTCGGCGACCGCTGCGCGGCCTTCCAGGCAACTCACGCGGGGGAGGGCGAAGGGGGTGCTCCAAACGACCGGCAGTGAGGTGCTGGAGGCCGCTGCTGGGGCGTTCCAGGGCCACGCCCCAGACCCCTGGCCCACATGAGCGAGATCGACCGGCGCGCCTGAGCCGCCTGTGCACAAGCCAGGGCTCCGCATGGATATATATGCACAAGCCTGCCCAGCGACGCCCTACGGCGTCGCTGGGCCCCGGCTTGCGCACATACCCACGCTGCGCACCTGCCTTGCACACAGGGGGACGCCTACGGCCTGACGCGCTTCGCTTGCCACAGCCCGCACCAATGAAGGTGCGGGCTGGAACAGCCGGTGCCCCTGAACTGGCCTCGGTGCCTGATCTAAGCGTCGCAGAGGAAACCGAGCGCGCCAGACGAGCCTGGCACTCGACCTGGCCCGCACTTTTCGCGCCCTTGCTGCATTCCCCGGCGCTTCGCGCTGCCCTCAGACGCCCGCGACCCGGCGATGCCGGGTCGCAACCCTGGCGCGCCAGGGTTCTACACACCATACGCACCACAGGTGCCAGGTGTAAAGCGTTGTCGTGATTGGATATGTTGGGTATACTGGAGGCGTGGTTAGGTGTACTAACAGCGCATGAGTCTATATTTCATGCGGTTTTCCAGGTATACCGATAAAAAGGAAGGTGCATGTCCCGACTCGTTCAGTTCAAGCTCTCGGCGCAGGATTCAGAGAGGGCGTTCGAGGCCCTGGAGCGTTCCCCGGCGCGGAACCTCAACATGCTGGCCAAGGAGGTCTTCCTGCAGTTCCTGGCCAATCAGGATGGCCAAGCCGGGCACTTGTCTGGCATCGCCCAGCAGCTCGAAGAGATCAGGGCGCAGCAGCAGGAAATCGTCGACATGCAGCGCGCAGCCGATCCCGACACGCAGCTCAGCATGGTGGCCGCGCTCTTCCTTCTGATGTACCGATCGGTCAATGTGAATGCCCGTGCCGAACTGGATGAGATATTCAATTCCGATGCCGTCATCAACTACCTGAAACAGGAAGGTTGATATGGCACGGGCGAATAGAACTCCAGACGACGCCCTGCGAGGATGGCTGGTGGTTACCACCTTGCTTCTGGTTTTGGCAGGGTGGATAGCCGGTTTTCTGCTGTACTACCGGGTTCCCAAGTCCATGATCATCAAGGGCGTCTGGTTTGGAATCCTGGCCACGCCCTCCAATCCGGTTTTATGGGTCGGGCCGTTCATAGGACTAATGCTGGGGGTGGTCTTGTTCATCTACGGGGCCATTCGATGGACGACGAAATTCGGCGGCGCAGAATATATGCGCCATTTGCGCGGTCCGCGCATGGAAAACCAGTACGCGCTGCGCTCAAGGACCAAAAGCGGAAGCGGGCAATTGAGGTTCATGGACACGCCGGTGCCGCGGGACGTGGAGAGCACGCATTTTCTGGCGGGCGGCTCCACCGGAACGGGTAAAAGCCAGTGCATTGCCGAGTACATCGAAAGCGAGCAGGAGCGCGGCGAACGAACCATTTGCATCGACCCGGACGGCGGTTTCATGCGGCACTTCTTCCGGCCCGGCGACGTGATCCTCAACCCCTTCGACGCGCGCGGGCAGGGCTGGTCGGTGTTCAACGAGATCCGCTCATCTTTCGATTGCGAGCAGTACGCCATCAGCATGATCCCGCGCAGCCCATCGACGGAGCAGGAATCATGGAACTCCATGGCCCGGACCATCGTTTCCGAAACGCTGCATGTGCTCATCCGGAACAACGAGCTTTCCACCGACAGGCTGGTGCATTGGCTGACTTCTGCGAGCAACCGCGACCTGCAGACGCTGCTGGCCGGCACGCCGGCGGAGGGCTGCTTCCACGGCGCCGAGGAAACCCTGGCGTCCATCCGCGTGGTGCTGACGCAGTACGTGACACCCCACAAATACCTGGCCTCGGGCAGCTTCTCCTTCCGGGACTTCATCGAGAACAGCGAGGGCAACGTTTGGGTGACCTGGCGGCAGGACCAGCTGCAGGCACTCAAGCCGCTGATTTCCTGCTGGACGGACGTGATCTGCGCGGCCGTGCTGTCCATGAGCGACGACCGTGACCGCGGCCTGCACCTGATCCTGGACGAACTGGACTCGCTGGAGAAGCTGAACTACCTTGTGGACGCGGCCACGAAGGGGCGCAAGAAAGGGCTGCGCATCCTGGCCGGCATCCAGAGCCTGGCGCAGCTGCGGCGAACCTATGGCGACGACGACGCCCTCACGCTGCGCAATTCGCTGCGGTCGGTTGCCCTGTTCGGTGTCGCCGAGATGGACACCTACACGGCGGAGGAATTCAGCCGCGGCCTGGGCGAACAGACGGTGATTCGGCGCAACGACAGCGTTTCGGTCGGCGGCCGAGGCGGCTCGCGCGGCACCACCGGCACCAGGCAAGACACCGAGCGTGTCGTGTCGCCTGCAGAGATCCACCTTCTGCCCAACCTGACCGGCTATCTCAAGTTCGCCGGCAACTACCCCATCGCCCGCGTCAAGCTGCAGTACAAGGCCCGGCCCGACGTGATCGACCCCATGGTGATGGCCGAGCAGTACAGCAAGCCCATCCGCGGTTCCGCCGGCATCTTCGCCGGCGCATGAGGAGCGTCCCATGCTGAGCTTCCAAGCCGTCACTTCCAGCAAGCAGGCTGCGCACTATTTCGAGTCGGCAGACGACTACTACGAAAAAGAGGGCCACCGTGGCGAATGGCTCGGCAAGGGAGCCGAGGAGCTTGGGCTCACGCAGCAGCTGCAGGTGGATCGAGAGAGCTTCAAGGACATTCTGGACGGCAAGCTGCCCAACGGCGTGCGCGTGCGCTTCTCCGACCTGCGCTCGGATGACCGCAAGGGCATGGACTACACGTTTTCCGCGCCCAAGAGCGTCAGCCTACAGGCGCTGATCGCTGGCGATGCCGGCGTCACGGCTGCGCACGATCGGGCCGTCAAGCGCGCCGTGCAGCAACTGGAGAAGCTGGCCCACGCGCGCATCAAGGAGCAGGGGCAGAGCTACCGCGTGCGCACCGGCGTGATCGTCGCGGCTGCGTTCCGGCACGAGTTGTCGCGCGCCCAGGACCCGCAGCTGCACACCCACGTGATCGTCGCCAACCTCACCAAGCGCCCGGACGGCCAATGGCGCGCGATGAGCAACGAGGACATCCAGCACAGCATCAAGGCCCTGGGCGCCTACTACCGCACGGCGCTGGCCGAGGAACTGCGGGCGAGCGGCTATGGGCTGAGGGAGACGCAGAAAGGCTACTGGGAACTGGCCCACATTTCCGACGAGTTGATCCAGCACTACAGCACCCGGGCCCGGCAGATCGAGGAGGCCTTCGAGGCTCGCGGCGTGAACCGCGACACGGCCAACACCGCACTGGCACAGTCCGTGACCTTGATGACGCGCGACAAGAAGTCGGAAGTGGATCGCACCTTGCTGCGCGAGGAGTGGATCGAGAGCGCACGAGCAGCAGGCCTCAGCATGGATGCGCTGCTGGCCGCCAAGGAAAACAGCACGGCGCCGGACGTGGCCCGCCTGCGTGCCGACCCGGCGATGAAGGAGGGGGCGGCCGCGGCCCTGAACTTCGCAGTCGAGCACCTGAGCGAGCGTCAAGGGCTATTCACGCGCAAAGAACTGGTTGAACTGTCCATGTCCAAGGCTGCGACCACATCCACCATCAGCGCCGTCATGGCCGAGGTGGAAGCGGCCGAGAACGACGGCCGCCTGGTGCGCGAGTTGCCGCTGTACCAGACGGCACGCTCGCTCAACCAGGCCAAGAAGAACGAGGACGACAAGCAGGCCTCGCATTTCATGGACGTGCCCGAGACCGCCAAGCTCACGCGCACGACATGGATCGGGGCCACGATGCACGCGCGCGGGCTGAATGAGGAACAGGCCACCATCGAGGTGGACCGTGCCATCCAGAAAGGGGCGCTGGTGCTGGCCGAAGCGCGTTATACGACGCCGCAGGCCCAGGCCATCGAGCGCAGCATCCTTGCCATCGAGCGCGACGGGCGCGGCGCCCTGCAGCCGATCCTGAGCGACGAGGGCCTGGCGGCGCGGCTGGCCGCGAGCGACCTGAACCAGGGCCAGCGCGAGGCGGTGGAAATGATCCTCGGCACCACGAACCGCTTCGTGGCGGTGCAGGGCTATGCCGGCACCGGCAAAAGCCATATGCTGGAGCGCACCATCAACGAAATCACCCAAGACGCGACCCAGCAATCCCTGGCCGCCGGATTCGACGTGGTGGGCCTGGCGCCCTACGGCACCCAGGTGGCGGCCCTGCGCGAACTAGGCGTGGAGTCCAACACGCTGGCCAGCTTCCTGGCCAGCCGGAAGGCGCAGGCGGCCTTGAGCGAGAAATCGGTCGTGCTCTTGGACGAGGCCGGCGTCGTGCCCGCTCATCAGCTGGCCCAGGCGATGCGGATCGTGGAGAAGGCCGGCGCGCGCATGGTCATGCTGGGCGACCGCAAGCAGACGGGCGCGGTGGAGGCCGGCAAGCCCTTTGCGCAGCTGCAGGACGCCGGCATGCTGCAGGCTCAGCTGCGAGAAATCCAGCGGCAGCGCAATCCGGAAATCAAGGCCGCCGTGCTCAATGCCGCGAACGACCAGACCAACAAGGCCGTCACGCGGCTGCTGGGCAGCATCCGCGAGGTGCCGGAAGAGCAGGATCGCTATCAGGCCATTGCCTCCGACTTCACCGCGCTGTCCCCCCAGGAACGCGAGGCGACCCTGATCGTGGCCGGCACCAACGAGGCGCGCCACAGCATCAACGAGATGGTGCGCAAACGCATGCGCCTGGAGGGAGGCCTCAAGTACACCGTGCTGGAGAACGTGGACGCCACGCGCGCCCAACTCAAGCAGCCGGCCACCTACGCCCCGGATCTGGTGGTGAGCTATCACCGCGAGGGGCAGAACATCCAGCGCGGCGTGGACTACGCAGTGGTGGGCGTGGAAGGCGATCAAGTGGTGCTGCGCGGCAGCGACGGCCAGAACGTCACGGTCAAGCCCGCCCAGCACTTCTCGGCCACGCTGCACAAGAAGTACGACATCGAGATCGCGCCCGGCGATCTGCTCAAGATCACCAAGAGCGACAAGCAGCTCGGCCTGCTCAACGGCGACCGGGTGCGGGTGCAGGCTGTGAGCGCCGAGGCCGTTACCGTCAAGACGGAGCGCGGCACCATCGTGGCCATCCCGGCGCAGCGTCCCATGAACCTGCAGCACGGCTACGCCACCACGATCCATTCCTCTCAGGGCCTGACTTCCAACCGCGTGCTGATCGAGGCCAACACACGCTCGCTAACCACCAACCGGGCCGCGTTCTACGTGGCCATCTCGCGGCCACGCTACGAACTGAAGCTCTACACGGACCGGGCCGCCGAGTTGCGCGGCGCCGTGGCGCGGGTGCCGAAGAAGTTCGCGGCGCTGGAGTTGAGAACGGCGCACAGCGAGGCGCATATCGCCGAGCAGAAACATCGCCAGATCTCTATTAGTCGCTTGAGAAACTTGTCGAATGATTTGCAACGGCGTAACCCTAATCCACAGCCGGCGCAAGCAAATCGCAGCGTGGCTTTAGGAAGAACACTAAGATGAGGTAGCGGTGATCCAGCGCGGATTGCCCGATCGGGAGTCTCCAATGACAAGCTCGTGGCGCGAAATGACATTGGCAGCGGCTTTGGCAATAGGTTTCTCAGCGCACGCACACAACTGCGATCCGCTTGTATTTCTGTCTTTGAAGGTCGGCAGTAAAACTATAGCGGTCACAGAAGCGCAACTATCAGCGCTGCCGCAGCGGGTCATCGTTACGTCCACCAATTGGGCAAAAAAGGGCTCCTACAAGGGGCCGTATTTGAACGATGTCGTTGGCTTGGCCGGCAGAGGTAGCGTGCAAAAACTGACTGTATACACCTGGGATCATTTCAAAGTCGATATTCCATTTTCTGATTTAGCAAAGTATGGCGTTATCTTGGCGACAAGCCTTGATGACAAACGGCTGAAACTGGATGATTGGGGGCCAATGTTTGTCATGTACCCCTATGATGATTATAAAGAGTTGAGGAGGCCTGCAGGTCTCAACAAAATGGCTTGGCAGGTGTGTCGGATAGATATTTTATGAGACGTATATGGTTTTGGGTGTTGCGCTTCTCTTTACTCGTGGCATTCCTTCTCTTCTTCTACTACTTTATTACTAGTAAGCCGCCTGAAAAAATTATCGAAGAACCATATTGGTCGGTGAGTCAGTTCGAGACAAGTTTTTGGCGTTTAAAGGCTGACCTTGCGAGGATGGAGGACGGAGATGTCTTTGTTCAGGCGCAGTCAGAAAACAGCTTATCTGTTTTTCTTTCCAAAATACGTTTGCTAACTCGTGAATCACCATCGCGTACTACGCTGATGACAAATCACGATTTTGCCTTGCACTTTCCTGAGTTGAGTGCCTTGGAGCATGATGTTCGTGCTATCCATGACAGCTATGGTAGCGAAATGACTAAGGGCGAAGCGCTCCAATTACTGGAACGTTTGGATCGTATTGGTCACATGGTTTCCGATATATCAGCCAGCGTCTGGCAGATGCAACTAGCAAGTAGCGACGCTTCTTTCGAAGCTGCCGAAGCTCGTAACAAAACAATAAACCAGCTGATTGCAAGCTTGGCAATCATGGGCGGATTAGCAGTAATAATTTATACCTATTACAATTTGGGTTTGTATCGCAAGAACTGCGAACTTGCCCGGAGCCGCGACGAATTGGCCGAACGCAACCTTCAGCTGGCCCACCAGAAGAAGCTGCTCGAAGTCTCAGTGGCCGAGAAGAATGAGTTCATGGGGATGGTGTCGCATGAACTGAAGTCGCCCTTGCAGACCATTTCCTCATCCGCCGAATCTCTGCTCAGTCCGCTTGATCCGCACAGGCGCAACCGTCTACTGGCGCGCATCCAGCGGGCGACTCTGAGCATGAAATTTCAGATCAACGACCTGCTGACTCTGGCACGCTCCGAGGCTGGCGCGCTGGAGTTCCGCCCGGACGTGTTTTGCGTTCAGGACCTGCTAGAGGAAGTGCTGGATCTGGAATCACAAAACGCCTACGAGAAGGGGTTGCGGCTATCTATCCATGCGCCCATAGAACCCATCTTCGCTACAGCCGACAGCGGCCGCCTGACGCAGATCCTGGGCAATCTCACCAGCAACGCCATCAAGTACACCGAGCACGGGGCAGTGGAACTGTCGCTGGCCGATGTCAATGAACATCAGCTGGTGTTCACTGTGCGGGACACCGGACCCGGCATGCCTTCGGGGTTCGCGCCACTGGAGATCCAACCGTTCAAGCGCTATGGCGTCTTGCAGGGCGGCGATGGCGCCGGCATCGGCCTCAAGATCGCCTACTCGCTCGCTGAGTACCTGTCCGGGCAGCTGACCTACGACAGTAGTGAGGAGGGCACTTGCTTCAGGCTGACCATTCCGGCACTGCTGCAGACGGACGACCCGCGGCCTTCACCAGCCGAATCGAAGCAGCGCTGGCTCTTGGTGGATGACAACCTCGAACTGCTGGCTTCGCTGCACAGTGAATGCCAAGTGCTAGGCATCGAGGCCGACATCGCACCGTCGCCGGCGATCGCCGCGAACATGATGGCCGTCAATTACTACGATCTGGCCCTTATCGATGTGAACATGCCGGGCCGGCGCGGCGACGAACTCGCGCGTGACTTCAGGCGCGGCAGTTCCATGGCAAATCCCCGGTGCCTGCTGTACGGCATGAGCGCCCTGCATCATGGACCCTCGCCGATTCGCTCGCCCTTTGACAAGCTGCTCGACAAGCCCATCCGCATCAAGTCGCTGCTTGCCGGCCTCACACGCCCAGCGTCAGGTTCGCCATCAGAACGCCGGCTGTGATCGGTTTCTGGCAGACGAAGAAGTGGTAGCGCTTCTGCGCCTGCTCGACGGCGCTGCTGTCGGCCTTTCCCCCGGCGCCCATTTCCCCAGTCAGCAGCACGATGCGCGCTTGCCTGGAGATGCGGCGCAGTTCAGCAAGGACGGTTTCCGCCGTGTCCTTGCCAAGCCACCAGTCCAGAACAAAGGCGTCGTACTCGTGGCCAGACTCTAGGTCGGCCAGCAGCGCGCGCGGTGACGTATAGGCCTTGCTGGTGCATCCCTCGTCGGCCAGCATGTCGGCAAGGCTAGCGGCCGTGTCGGCAACGTCGTCCAACACGGCCACGCGAAGCGGTGTCTGCCCGTCCTGGCCGTGAACCAGTTCGATGACCTTGATCGCTTCGAAGGAGAAAGGCACCTTATCGACCGTCATCACGAGCAGGCCGCCATCGGTGTTGAACGCCGCCCACATATCGCCGCGATCGGGCGGGCCGTCACCCAGGCGAACCATCACAGGCGCCTTGTGCTTGTCGTTTACCAATTGCGCAGCGAAGGTCTTGCCCATCACGCCGCGGATCATGCTCAACATGGACTCGCCGTAGTGCTCGCCCATGCGAGCCAAGTCATCCCAGGTCCATGCTGACGTTCCGGTGACCCGGTGGTGGGCGGCTGCGCGCGATAAGCCCAGAACCTCGATTACCGCCGTCACGTAGTGGCGGCGGTCCACCTTGTGGCGCGCCAGAAGCGCGCGAACGATCTCGGCAGCCGATGGCGCCGATCCGGTCCCTTGTGTCTGGCTGTCCTCTTGAGCAGGCATGCGCTGTCCCTGTGTTGTGTCAAACAAAATTTATGATAAGCTTATGTATCGTTGAACAATACAATTAGTGCGATTTGTATTGTATTTCGTTACACGGTGCGCCCAATCTGTCGGATTGTGCATTCCTTCCATGACCGGAGATGTAAGTGATTGACTTGCCGCCTGATCTCGCGCAGTGCGCTCCCCAAGTATCCCCGGTGTTGATGCAGGCCCTGGTCCGCACCGAATCGGCGTGGAACCCGTATGCCATTGGGCCTGATGCCGGCCAGCGCGCAATTGCCCAGCCGCAAACACTGGATGAAGCGGTCAAGACTGTAAAGCAACTTCAGGCGGCGGGAGCCAAATTCAGCGTGGGTTTGGCGCAGATTCATATCAGCAATGTCACCGGCCGGGGAATGACCTGGGAACAGGCATTCGACCCCTGCAGCAATTTAAGGATGGGACAGACCATCCTTTTTGAATATTACGGCAAGGCAATTAAAGAGGGTTACAGCGGGGTCGATGCGGTTTGGGCCGCGCTTCGCGGCTACAACTCGGGCGGCGTGCATAGAAAGGTCAGCGATAAATACGCTGAAAAGATATTCACGTATATGCAGGCCCAGCAGGCGTGGGTACGGACTTCCAAAGCCGCCAGAAGCACGCCGGCAAGCACCGATCCGCGATTTAACCAACTTGCCCGGTCCGTTCAGATCGACATTTCTGGCGCAAACGCGCCGCCGGCGCTGCCCGCCGCCATTGCGTCCAATCCCAATTCGCTGCGCGATGGTGAATCCCCTGACATTTTCCAGGCGCAGGAGGTTACCCAGGGATTTTGATGCTTTGCCTTTTCATTGACTCAACAGGAACCAACATGAATTCCCATATCTTGCAAACGAGTGAAAACACGCTGACGAAAATTATGCTGCTCAAGGGCATTCTTCTGATCGGAATCCTGGCTGCCTTGCTGTTCCATCCGGCCGAGGCCCAAACGCTCAAGCAGACGGGCGTTTCCATCTTCAATGCCCTGTACGCCGTCATCGGCGTAGTCGGAGCCATCTGCGTGCTGGTCACAGGCATCAACTGGGCGGCGGGCAACTTCCTCGGCGCCCACGATCCCAAGCGGCTCTTCTTCCAAGTGCTCGCGGGCACGGCCATCGCCTTCGCCTCGGTGGCCATCGTGCAGTTCATCAAGGAAGCCGTGGGCGGCAACGGCAGCATCGGGAACCTGTGAACCATGGCCGGGGGAAGCAACAAGCACGTCGATGAACCCTTGGAAAGGGTCCTCGTGTACCAGGGGCCGCAAACCAAGGCGATGCAGTTCTATGTGCCCTTGACGGTGTTTGCCGTGGAGTGCGTCGCCCTGCTGGTCTTCTTCCGATTCTTTCAGTTTTGGGCGCTCTTGTTCGTGCTCCCCATTCACTTGCTGCTGATGCTGAAAACGGCCAGCGATCAATGGTGGGTGGAGAACCTTGTCTGCAATATCAAGTACAGGTATTTCGCCAGGAACAAGGGCTTGCGGGGAAAGAACGTGGTGACATTCACCCCGCATGCCACGCGACGGGAATTGAGGGCGGAGCTTGGCCCCCAGCTGAAAACCAAGAGGCGCAAGCATGCTCAATGACCGAGTGGATGCCAAGGAAGTCAGCGACGCTTCCCAGCTGCCCTACAGCCAGCAGATCAGCCAGACCATTGTCGTGACCGAAGCTGGCGATTACACGGCGACGCTGCAGGTGCATGGAATCTCGTTCGACACCATGACCAATGCGGAGATCGACGGGCTGAACCGCACCTGGCTCTCCGCCATCCATACCGCGCTGGCCAGCCCGAACCATGCCCTGTGGACGCATATCGTCCGCACGCGGCAAAAGGACGTACTCACCCACAACGAGTACGACAACGAATTCAGCGCAGATTTCGTCAAGGCGTACAACCAGTCCCTCGAAGGCAAGGACTTCTTCACCAACCGCCTCTACCTGTCTCCGGTGTACCGCCTGGCCGGCACCCAGGCCGACCGTTTCGGCCTGCGCTTCGCGTCCAAGAAAAGCGAGGACTACAGGGAACTGCACGAGCAGGCCAAGGAGGCGGCGCAGCGCAGTGTCGCCGTGCTGCAGGCCGCGCTCAAGCGCTACCACACGCGGCAGCTGCAGTCCTACTCCAGGGACGGCGGCCTGCATACCGAGATTGGCGAGTTCTATGCCTGGCTGCTGAACCACCGGCACAGCCAGGTGCAGCTGCGGCCCGCCAATCTATCGCGCAGCCTGCCGCTCGCCACGCTGGACTTCGGAGAGGAGACGGTCAGGATCGTCAACGGCGCCTCGACCACCTATGCGGCCGTGATGGCCATGACTGCGCCGTACACCTGCGAGTCCATCGACGCAAAGGTCCACGAGAAGCTGCTGACGGCCGATTTCGAGTTCGTGCTGAGCCAGTCCTTCACCGCCATTCCGCGAGACGCCGCGGAACGGATGCTCAAGGCGCAGCAGAACCGGATCGAGAGCACGGCCAGCAACGAGATCCAGATCGCCGACATCAAAGCGGCGCTGACGA
>JAXGRZ010000062.1:0-12731 GCA_040765305.1 Hyphomicrobiaceae bacterium
CAACGATGGTGTCATCAAGGCGCTGGCGCAGGCCGGCACCATCATCGCGCGGGGCCGCCTGAAGCATCAGTATCCGCACTCCTGGCGTTCCAAGAAGCCGATCATCTTCCGCAACACGCCGCAGTGGTTCATTGCGATGGATCGGCCGCTGGGCGATGGCGGCAACAAGACCCTGCGTCAGACCGCACTCGATGAGATCAAGCGCGTCGCGTGGGTGCCGGCAATCGGCGAAAACCGCATCACCGGCATGATCGAGAACCGGCCCGACTGGGTCGTCTCGCGCCAGCGCGCCTGGGGTGTGCCGATTGCCGTGTTCCGTAACACCGAGACCGACGAAGTGATCCCGGGTCCGGGCTTTGCAAAAAACGACGAATTGATGGGCCGCATCGAGGCGGCGTTTGCCGAGAAGGGCGCCGACGTCTGGTTCGAGGATGGCGCCAAGGAGCGCTTCCTTGCCGGTCTCGTTGACGACGTGACGCAGTGGGAGCGCGTCCGCGATGTGCTCGATGTGTGGTTCGATTCCGGCTCCACACACGCCTTCGTGCTGGAGGATGCCCAGGCGTTCCCAGGCCTTGCCGGCATCAAGCGCCACAAGGACGGCGGCAAGGACCGTGTCATGTACCTGGAAGGCTCCGACCAGCATCGCGGCTGGTTCCACTCTTCGTTGCTGGAATCGTGCGGCACGCGCGGCACCGCACCCTATGATGCTGTTCTGACCCACGGCTTCGTGCTCGATGAAAAGGGGCAGAAGATGTCGAAGTCGCTGGGCAACGTGACCGCGCCCCAGGACGTGATGGAGAAGTCCGGCGCCGACATCCTGCGCCTTTGGGTTGCGGCATCCGATTATTCGGACGACCTGCGCATCGGTCCCGACATCATCAAGAACTTCGTCGAGACCTATCGCAAGATGCGCAACTCCATTCGTTGGATGCTGGGCGCGCTGGCGCATTACACTGATGCCGACTTCGTTGAGGTGGTGGACATGCCTGAGCTGGAAAAGCTCATGCTGCATCGCCTCTCGGAAATCGACCCCGACGTGCGCACCGCCTATGCGGCCTACGATTATGCCAAGGTCGTTTCTCTTCTTTCACAGTTCATGAACACCGAGCTGTCGGCCTTCTATTTCGACATCCGCAAGGACGCGCTGTATTGCGACGCCCCCTCCAGCATCCGCCGCAAGGCCGCGCTCACCGTCATCGATGAGATCCTGCGGGCGACGACGCTGTGGCTGGCGCCGATCCTGTCGTTCACGGCCGAGGAGGCTTGGCTTGCGCGTCACACCGATAACGATCAGGAGAGCGTGCATCTGCATGAGTTTCCTCTGATCCCGCGGGCCTGGCGCAACGAAGAGGTTGCCGCGCGCTGGGAGAAGGTGAAGAAGGTTCGCCGCGTCGTCACGGGTGCGTTGGAGATCGAGCGTGCCGCCAAGCGCATCGGCTCCTCGCTGGAAGCCGCACCGCGCGTTCACATCACGGATGCAGCACTGGCCGAGGCCGTGGCAAGCGTCGATCTTGCGGAAGTGGCAATCACCTCGGCAATCGAGGTGGTGACGGCGCTGCCACCGGCAGAAGCGTTCGTGCTGCCTGATGTGCCGGGTGTGGCGGTTGTTCCGCAACGCGCGCAAGGGCAAAAGTGCGCACGCTCCTGGCGCATCACGACAGACGTCGGGTCAGATCCGGACTATCCCGATCTGTCCGCTCGTGACGCGGCTGCCATGCGCGAGATCGATGGCGAAACGAAAGGCACGCCGTGAGCGGTCTCATGTCCTCACCGCAGGCATCGCCGCCACCTGCCGGCCTGCCGCCGCCATCGTGGCTGTGGGGACCATTTTCTCAGGTAGGCCTGTGGGTCGCGATCGCCACCATGGCGATCGATCAGGTGCACAAATGGGGGATGATCCTGCTCTACAAGATCGAGCTGGGCCAGCGCATCTATGTCGCGCCGTTCATGGATTGGGTTTTTGTGCTCAATAAAGGTATAAGTTATTCGCTGTTCAGCCTCGACCATATGTCGGGCCAGCTCGCTTTGGCGTTTTTCGCCGCCCTGGTCTCGGCGGGTATGTGGGTGTGGCTTGCCCGCTCAGGCACGTCGCGGTTGATGGGTGTCAGTCTTGGTCTCATCATCGGTGGTGCAGTCAGCAACGCCGTTGACCGGCTGACGCTGGGCGGCGTGGCCGATTTCTTCTCTTTGCACATTTTTGGGTATTACTGGTACATCTTCAACATTGCGGACGTGGCCATCGTTGCCGGTGTTGTAGGGCTTCTGTATGATTCACTGTCAGCGAGTCGCAAAGGCGCCGCAAATCAGGGGTAACGCCTGAGAATTGGGCCGTTTCAACGGGGCGCCACGGGGGTGGTCTTGTCGGGGGTAAGGCACATGACGGGATTTTTCAGCCGACCTATGGTTCTGGCCGCAGTGCTTGGCGCCGGGCTTGTGGTGGCTGGTTGTGGTGCCGATGACATTGAGCTGAATGGCAAGATCTTCGACGCGCTGGGTGTCTCGGGCGCGCAGAAATCCAAAGGCGAAGATGCCAAGCTTGCCGCGCGCAACGGCATTGTGATTCCCCCCAATACCGGCTCGCTGCCTCAGCCTGGTTCGGGCGGTTCGGTGCAAGCCGACGCCGATCTGGCCTTCATCAATGACCCCGATCGTAAGAAGACAGTTAATAAAGCGGATCTGGAGCGCCGCCAGGCTGCGTTCTGTAAGGAACACTACGAATTGCCCAAGGCGCGCGGTGACACCTCCGTTGATAGCGTCGAAGGTCCGGCGGGCCCATGCCGTCCCACGTTGATGTCCGCCATAAAGAAATGGAACGGATTGAGTGACGACGAGTGATCCGGCTGGCATCGTGTTGACGATTCAGCGATAATTTATAGATATATCAAAATGTTACTTGTTCGTTCTTATGGCTTGGGGCTGCCGGAAGAAAAGCAAGTGCGTCGTGATGCCGGCCCATCACGTGCCCTTATCGGCACATGAACGCCTTGTCATTTGACATCGGCCACCCAAGCCCCGACATCTGAACCACGCGATACAGAACTCATGTGTCGGTTATCTGGTTTGTCCGCGTCCGCTGCCAGGTCGTCTGGTGCCTCATTCGCGCCCTGCATGCGTGATGCTCGCGTCGCGGTGAACGTGCCTTGGTTCTCTGTGGTTGTTTGTCTGGGAGCCGAATTGATATGCGACCTGCCGGAGCCCGATGAGGATTGACGAAATGCTGCACAACGGCCTGCGCCGCTTCTCGACCTTGGTGATTGCCTTGATGACACTCGCACTCTCGCCCCAGACGTTTGCCGCCGACGATGCCACGCGGCTGTCACAGTTCAAGCTTGAGAACGGCATGGAGGTGCTGGTGATCCCCGATCATCGCGCGCCGGTCGTCACGCACATGGTGTTCTATCGGGTCGGTGCTGCCGATGAGCCGGTCGGGGAATCGGGCATTGCCCACTTCCTTGAGCATTTGATGTTCAAGTCGACCGATACGATTCCTTCCGGCGAGTTCTCGAAGATCATTGCGCGTCTGGGCGGGCAGGACAATGCCTTCACCACGCAGGACGCGACCGCCTATTTCCAGCGCGTCGCCAAGGAACAGCTGCCGCGCATGATGGAGCTGGAGGCCGATCGCATGGTCAACTTGCGGCTCACCGACAAGGAAGTGCAGACCGAGCGTGACGTGATCCTCGAGGAGCGGCGTTCGCGCATCGACAACAGTCCGGCGGCGTTGTTCGGCGAGCAGATGGATGCGGTGCTTTACCAGAACCATCCCTATCGCATTCCGGTGATCGGCTGGGAGCACGAGATGGCGCAGCTCTCGCGCCAGGATGCACTGACCTTCTACAAGCACTATTACGCACCCAATAATGCCATCCTCGTCGTTGCGGGCGATGTCACGGCCGACGAGGTGAAGGCGCTGGCCGAGAAGACCTACGGCAAGCTGAAGCCGGTGGAAGGCATCACCAACCATCGGGTTCGGCCCAAGGAACCGCCGGCCCGCGCGCCGCGCCGCTTGACGCTGGAGGATCCGCGCGCCGGTCAGCCCTCGATCCATCGCGCCTATCTGGTGGCGAGCTATTGCACGGCCGAGAAGGGTGAAGCAGAAGCCCTCGATCTGCTCGTCAAGATCCTCGCCGATGGTTCGACCAGCCGCTTCTACAAGAAGGCCGTGGTCGAGGATCGCATCGCGTCGTCAGCGAATGGCTATTACGACAGTAGCGGCTTGGACAGCGGCAAGATTGCTTTTTATGCGGTTGCCCAGCACAAGGAAGACCTGCCCAAGATCGAGGCCCTGCTCGATGGCTTGATCGCCGATATCACCAAGAACGGTGTCAGCGAGGCGGAACTCAAGCGCGCCAAGTCGGCCTACATTGCCGACTACATCTATGAGAGTGACAGTCAGGCAACGCTGGCGCGCCGCTATGGTTGGGGGCTTGCAACCGGACGGACCATCGAGGATATGCAGGCCTGGCCAGATCGCATCCGCAAAGTGACGAGCGATGACATCAAGCGCGTGGCCGCGAAATATCTCGATCTGCGTGCCTCGGTAACTGGCATGCTTGTGCCCAAGGAACGTGCAACGGCATCAGATGGTCCTGCGCCGGCTGCTGCGCCCAAATCACGTTCGTGACGACCATCGCCCTCATCGCCGCACATTGAAAAAAGTGAGCTAGGGAAGGTGAACAGATGCCCCTTGTCCGAACGGTTCCCTGCCGGGCCGCGCTTGGCGCGCGGGTGGCGCGAATCGAAACCGCAGTATCATTCCTCATGCTGTTCCTGGCGCTTGGCGTCGTTCTCTCGCATCCGGCCAACGCCATGAAAATCCAGCAAGTCAAAAGTCCCGGCGGCATCGAGGCCTGGCTCGTCGAGGAACATTCCGTACCGCTCGTGGCGATGCGTTTTGGCTTTCGTGGCGGCAGCTCCCAGGATCCCAACGACAAAGACGGCTTGGCTAATTTCCTGTCGGCCATGCTCGACGAGGGCGCTGGCGATCTCAGCTCCGGTCAGTTCCAGGAACGCCAGGAGGAGCTCGCCATGCGCATGAGCTACTCGGACTCGCGTGATGCGTTCTATGGCAATTTCGAAACGCTGAGCGAAAACCGCGCCGAATCGGTCAAGCTTTTGCAGCTTGCCTTGACCAAGCCGCGCTTTGATGGCGATGCGGTGGAACGCATCAGGAAGCAGCTGCTCGCCAACCTGGTCTATGCCGAACGTGATCCCAACAAGGTGGCGGCCAAGGCTTGGTTTGCGAGCGCCTTCCCCAAACACCCCTATGGGCGTTCGCCGACCGGCACTGCTGAAAGCATCAAGGCGATCACGGCTCAGGATCTGGAGGCCTACCGCAAGCGCAACTTCGCGCGCGATAATCTCAAGATCGCCGTCGTCGGCGATATCGATGCGACAACGCTGGGACAAATGCTCGATGAGGTCTTCGGCGAATTGCCTACCAAGGCGGACTTGACCAAGGTGGCGCAGACCGCACCTGTCGCGGGTGGGCTTGAGAAGGTCATCGAAATGGCTGTTCCGCAGTCGGTCGCGGTGTTTGGTCTTGCCTCGATCAAGCGCAAGGATCCCGACTTCATGACCGCCTTCGTGCTCAACCACATTCTGGGCGGCGGCGGATTTTCCTCGCAGCTGATGGAGGAGGTGCGCGAAAAGCGCGGCCTTGCCTACTCGGTCTATTCCTACCTGATGCCGGAGGATCATGCCGCGGTCATGCTCGGCTCAGTGGCGACCAAGAACGAGTCGATTGCAGAATCGCTTGGCGTCATCCGCGATGTGTTGAAGCATATGGCGAGCGTCGGCCCCAGCGAAACTGAACTCGACAACGCCAAGAAGTACCTGGTGGGCTCTTATGCCTTGCGCTTCGACACCAGCGGCAAGATCGCCAGCCAGCTCTTGGGCCTTCAGATGGAGGACTTCGGACCCGACTATGTGGAAAACCGCAATGCCATGATCGAGGCCGTCACCTTGGCCGACATCAAGCGCGTGGCGGCCAAGCTGCTTGATCCAAGCCAACTCATCGTCACCGTCGTCGGAGAACCCCAGAAATTGTCGAAAGAGAGCCCCGCCGTTGTTCAAGGCGGCGGCTGACCGGCGCTCAGACCGGTTCATTAGGCACGCGTCAGCGCCCGCGATCTTCATCGCGGGTGTTGACGTTTTGCGGTTCCGAGTTGGCAGCCGGCGGCAAAGCAGCTAGAGCATTTTCCGACGAAGTGGACACCGGTTCATCGAAGAAAATGCGACCAAACAAGAAGCTAGAGCGCCGGTTCCGTTCCATCGGATCGAAAAGCGCTCTAGAGCACCGTACGATAAATCGGGATCATTCTGCCGTGGCGAATTCAAGAACGGGTGATTTGGATGCCGCGAAACGAGCATCAGCAGACGGTGAGCCTCACGGAGGTGGCAACGCCGGCCTATCGTCAGTCGCTGGATGGTGTCATGGCCGCCGCGATCGGCCGCTACGGCCTGTCCGAGCGCCTTTTATGGCAATACCTGCGCCGTGCGGTCGATCCGCTTGCGATCCTGAAGAACAACTACGAAACCGGGCGCCTGCCCCTTCTCACCATCCCCGAAGAGAGTGCTGACATTGATGAGGCGGAGGCCGCGCTGGCCCGCCTGTCGAAGGGCGCCCGCCTCATCGTCTTTTTCGGCACGGGTGGCTCAGGTCTTGGTGGTCAGACGCTGGCGCAGATGGCCGGATGGAATATTCCTGGCGGTGGCGATGCCTATCAGCGCAAGCGGCCGCGCACGCGCTTTTTCGACAACCTTGACGGCGCGACGCTGACGGGGGCGCTCGCCGATCTCGATTTTGCCAGAACGCGTTTTGTCGTCACCTCCAAATCAGGAAGCACGACGGAAACGTTGGCTCAGGCGATCGCCGCCATTCAAGCGGTTCGCGCGGCGGGGCTTGCCGACCAGATCCCCAACCTCTTCCTTGGCATCACCGAGCCCGCCAGGAAGGGCAGGAAGAACGGCTTGCGTGATCTGTTTGCGAGCCTGTCGATTCCCATGCTTGATCATCACACCGGCATCGGTGGGCGCTTTTCCTGTCTGACCAACGTTGGCTTGATGCCGGCTATGGCGCGCGGCCTTGATGCACGCGCGATCCGCGCCGGCGCGCGTGACGTGATCGAGGCGATGATGGCGGCCAAGGAGCCCAAGCACTTCGCTCCGGCGCTGGGGGCCGCCGTTGCTCTTGCACTGGCGCGCGAGAAGGGCGTCGGCAACGTCGTCATGATGCCCTATGCCGATCGCCTTGGCCGGTTGGGGCATTGGTTCGTGCAGTTGTGGTCTGAAAGCCTGGGTAAGGACGGGCAGGGCACCAGCGCCATGGCGTGTCTTGGGCCGCTTGATCAGCACAGCCAGTTGCAGCTGTTCATGGACGGCCCGCGCGAGTACTACATCACCGTCGTGCGGGTGGGAACCAAGGGGGCTGGTCCCAAGCTCGATGCCAAGCTGGCCGCCACTGCCGGAGCAGATTATATGGCCGGCCGCCACGTTGGCGATGTGGTTGCCGCGCAGGCCCGGGCCATCACCGAAGCGTTGGCCGAGGCGCGCCGGCCGGTCCGTACGTTCGATCTGGAAACGCTCGCCGAGCGCTCGATTGGTGCCCTGCTGATGCATCTCATGATCGAGACAATCCTGGTTGGCCGGATGATGGGGATTGATCCCTTCGATCAGCCTGCCGTCGAATTGGCCAAGGTGCTGACGCGCCGCCACCTCGGCAGCAAGGGCTAGCCCGCCTTTCTCACGAGGGTATGGCCGTCATCGTGCTGGTGCGAGATCGACCCGCAAGGAGGGGGGCTAGCGCCAGCGCTGGATGGACGAGCGCACCGCGTGGCAGTTTGCATATATATTAGGGAAATTGAGTCGGAGACCTGAAACGAGTCGGAGGGATGCGCTGATGCCCATCCGCCAATTGTCGCCCGAAACCGTCAACCGCATTGCCGCGGGAGAGGTGATTGAGCGCCCTGCAAGCGTCGTCAAGGAACTCGTCGAGAATGCCATCGACGCAGGCGCCCACGACGTCGAGATCGTCATGGCCGCTGGCGGCCTTTCACTCATCCGCGTCAGCGATGACGGTGATGGCATGTCGTCTGGCGACCTTGCCCTCGCGGTCGAGCGCCACGCCACCTCCAAGCTCTCCGAGGAAGATCTGTTCGACATCCGCACGCTGGGGTTCCGTGGTGAGGCGCTGCCCTCGATCGGCTCCATCGCGCGTCTTGAAATTGCTTCGCGCCGGCGCGGCGCCGCCGAGGCGCACGGCCTTGTCGTTGATCGTGGCAGAAAGAGCGCCATTGGCCCGGCGGCCGCCAACGCGGGAACGCGCGTTGAGGTGCGCGATCTCTTCTCGGCAACGCCGGCACGCTTGAAGTTCCTCAAATCGGAGCGCGCAGAAAATATGGCGGCACTGGAGATCGTCCGCCGCATCGCCATGGCCAATCCGTCGGTCGCCTTCACCATGACAACGGGCGAACGCGCCAGCTTGAAGCTTCCCGCCATGGCCGACACGCCTGAAGGTCTGCTGGCGCGCCTTGGCCGCATCATGGGCCGCGCGTTCATGGACGATGCCTTGGCGATCGCGGGCGAGCGCGACGGGGTTCGCCTGCAGGGCTTTGCCGGACTGCCGACGCTGCACCGCGGCGATCAGAGCCAGCAGTATCTGTTCGTCAATGGCCGGCCGGTGAAGGATCGCCTGCTTGTCGGTGCGGTGCGCGCCGCCTATGGCGATCTCATCCCGAAAGGGCGTTTTCCGCTTCTGGCGCTGTTCGTCACGCTCGATCCGCGCGCCGTCGATGTCAACGTGCATCCGACCAAGGCGGAGGTCCGCTTTCGCGATGCCGGCGCGGTGCGCGCGCTGATCATCGGCGGCGTGCGCGCGGCGCTGGAGGCGGCCGGACATCGTGCCTCCGCACAAGGCGGGGCGGCGACCATCGAAGCGCTGGTTGCGTCCGTTGGCGCGCCGCATCACGGGGGTCATCAGGGCGCGAGCCATCGAGACGGAGGAATTGGCCAGAACGATTTCAATGCGGGTTCGTGGCCGGATGCGCGCGCCCCGCTCGATCCTCAAGCGTCACCTGACGCGCCGCGCTCCGGCGGTTGGGCTGGCGCGCCACGCGGCTTTGCGCCTGCCTATCCCTCGCGCCGGCAGGCAGGGTTTGCCGAGGCCATGCAGGCACCCTTTGGCGAGATCAACCAGCCTAGTGCCGATAGCGCGCCCGATGCCGCACCCATTCGCGACGAGGTCCTCGATCGCCCGCTGGGGGCAGCCCGCGCGCAGTTGCACGAAACCTATATCGTTGCCCAGACCCGCACCTCCGTCGTCATTGTCGATCAGCACGCCGCCCACGAACGGCTCGTCTATGAACGCTTGAAGACATCCCTGGCCAACGGCGGTGTCATGCGTCAGGGCCTTTTGATTCCCGTCATCGTCAATGTCGGGGACGCGGAAGCCGAGGTGCTGGCCGAGCGCGCCGATGAATTGGCCGAGCTCGGTCTGGTGGTGGACTCCTTCGGCGAAGGCGCCGTTGCCGTGCGCGAGGTGCCAGCGCTTCTCGGTAAGGGTGACGTTGCCGGCCTTGTCAAAGACATCGCCGCCGAGATCTTGCGCGAAGGCCAGGGCTTTGCGCTCAAGGAACGGCTGGAGGCGATCGCCTCGCGCATGGCCTGTCACGGCAGCGTGCGCGCCGGCCGCCGGCTGACCGGCGAAGAAATGAATGCGCTGTTACGCGAGATGGAAGCAACGCCCTATTCGGGCCAATGCAACCATGGCCGCCCGACCTACGTCGAACTGAAGCTATCGGATATCGAGCGCCTGTTCGGCCGCCGCTAGAGCTCTTTGGTTTGGTCGCATTTTCTTCGACGAACCGGTATCCACTTCGTCGGAAAATGCTCTAGCGCAACCGACGTCCACGGTTCGTATCCCGCAGCCGCCCCTCACCCTAACCCTCTCCCCGTAAGGACGGGGAGAGGGAATTGCTGTGGTGGTGCGCTTACCCCCCTCTCCCCGTAAGGACGGGGAGAGGGAATTGCTGTGGTGGTGCGCTCGCCCCCTCTCCCCGTAAGGACGGGGTGAGGCCTTTTCGGTGCAGCCAAAGCGATGGTGCTCACTTCCCCCTCTCCCCGCAGGCGGGGAGAGGGCCGGGGTGAGGGGTGGCTTTAGGCGATTCCGGTTACTCAGTGGCACCTTCAAGTTTTGCCAGCACGCCTTCCAGAACACTCGTGGCCCTCATGTCGCGCCAAAATCACGCCCGACTTTGGTGCGGCATGCATCAAGTTGTGCGATGATGGGCTTCACGCCCGACGCGCCGAACCGCGCCCATTGCCCGCCTCGACGATCGCCAGCACGCCGGCAATGCCGGTGAGGATCGGCACCAGCATCGCCACATCGAAGGCCGGCACGATGATCAATCCGAGCGCGGCGGCAAGTATTTGCAGCGCGTAGGCGGTGAGCGGCGCAAAAGCACTCATGGCCAGAAAGTTGGCCGTCCCGATCTTCACCACGGATGAAAATTGCAGGAAGGCCATCGCCCCCAGGATCGCCGTTCCGAAGACAAGCGCCAGCACGATCGTCGGCACATGCGTGAATGCGCTGACCGGCGGGGTAACGCTGGCAAGGCCGCTGACACCAAGGTTTACCGCCAGCATCGCAATGCCGGTCACCACGAGATTGAGCAAGGCTGTTGCCAGGACGACGAGGCCGGTGACGCGGATCTTATCGGTGATTGTCTCAGCCTTCCGGTTCCAGGGATGAAATTCGCTGGCGAATGTCTTCACCGCCACCGCGAGCGCACACGCCATCCCGAGCACGATGGCCATGCCGCGCTTGTCTGGCGTGACCCAGGCGAGCACTGGCAGCACCGCGGCAACAACGATGAGTCCACCCGCGATCTGCCGGCGGGAGATGCGCGCACCAAAGACCCACCAGCCGATGAGTAGCGAAGCGGGCACCGAAAGCCGCGCCGTCAGGCTTGCTTCGGCCGGTGAAATCAACCCCACCAGCAGGAAGTAGATCGCCTCCAGTGCGACGCTGGCGCCACCATAGATCCAGCTCTGAGGTGTTTTGATGATGGCCCAAGCCTCGTTTCCGATGCCGCTCACCGCGAGCATCGCCACTGATGCGCCGATCAGCGCATAAAGAACGAACACAATGACGTTGGCGCCCTTGGCGAGCGCATAGGCATAAAGCACGTTGAGCATCGAGAGGGCGATGACGAATGCCGCCGCCTCGATCCAGCCGATAACCTGAAGATCGTCGAGCCTTGAGCGTTTGGCGCCGGTCTCACTCAAGCGTTCACGTCTCCGCCTGCGCTGTGCCAGACAAGGAAGTGTACGTCGCTGTCGCCCCAGGTGCGCCGGTCGACAGCTTCGAAGCCAGCCGGCAAGGCGAGCATGGTGTCGGCGCGCTCCTCCAGAACGCACAAGGCGCCTGGCTTCAGCCAGTTGCCGCCAGCAAGCGCCGCCAACGCGCGCTCGCCAAGCCCCTTGCCGTAGGGCGGATCAAGGAATGCGATGTCGAAGGCATCCATCGTACCGGCCGGCCCCAGGTCCGTCGCATCGCGGCGGAACAGGCGTGTGACGCCCGTCAACCCGAGCGCTTCGACATTGCGGCGCACCAGCGCGCGCGATTGCGTATCGCTCTCCACGAACAGGCAATAGCGTGCCCCGCGCGAGATCGCCTCGATGCCAAGTGCGCCCGTGCCGGCGAACAGATCGATCACCCGCGCACCCTCGATCGCCGGATAGCTGCCAGCATGCGCCAGGATGTTGAAAACTGATTCACGAACACGGTCGGATGTCGGGCGCACGCCTTCGTGTTGTGGCGTCGTGAGGGTACGCCCCTTGAGTGTGCCGCCGACGATCCGCATCACGCCTTGTCTCCAGCGCCGCCGCGGCCTGGGCGCGGTGCGTTGCGCCGTGCGCTGCGCGCTTCGATGAGGTCGGGCTGGTCGAGGCCGAGTTCGGCGGCAATGCTGGTTCCCAGTTGGTCGGCGAGCACGCGCCGCTTGATCGGCTCGGCTGCACCGGGCTTCAGATCGAGCAGCTGGAACGGGCCGTAGGAAACCCGGATGAGCCGGTTCACCTGCAACCCCAGATACTCCAGGATGCGGCGCACCTCGCGGTTCTTGCCTTCGCGCAGCGCCAATGTGACCCAGATGTTGCCGCCCTGCAGGCTGTCGAGGCTCGCTTCAACCGGCCCATAGCGCACGCCCTCGATGGTGATGCCGTCCTTGAGCTTGTCGAGGTCGGCCTGGGCAACGCGGCCATGCGCCCGCACGCGGTAGCGCCGCAGCCAGCCCGTTGCGGGAAGTTCCAGATGGCGTGCCAGCGCGCCATCGTTGGTGAGCAGCAACAGACCTTCAGTGTTGAAGTCGAGCCGACCCACCGAGATGACGCGCGGCAGATCGGTGGGAAGGTTGTCGAACACGGTTGGCCGGCCTTCAGGGTCGGCATGCGTGGTGACGAGGCCCTTAGGCTTGTGGTAGCGCCACATGCGCGGCGGCTCGGCAGCGGGCAACGGTTTGCCATCGACCAGCACCTTGTCGCCCGGCCCGACTTCGCAGGCCGGTGTCGTCAGCCTCTTGCCATTGACGCTGACACGGCCCTGCTCGATCCAGCGCTCTGCCTCGCGCCGCGAGCACAGGCCGGCGCGGGCCATCACCTTGGCGATCCGCTCGCCCTCGGGCGTGGTCACGCGCGTCTCGCGGCATCGACGAAGGCGCGCAGCACCGCTA
>JAXGRZ010000063.1:0-12590 GCA_040765305.1 Hyphomicrobiaceae bacterium
AGGGCGGCGCGGATCGCCTCGTCGTGACGCATGCCCGCCGCGATCAGGGAGGCGCAGTAGACGAGCAAGCGTGTCGAGACACCTTCCTCCAGGTCCTGGCCCTTCAAGGCGCGCAACCGGTTTGCCAGCATGACGAGAGGCCTGACGCGTTCGGACGCCAATCCGCTTTCGGCGGCGACGATCTCGATCTCGGCTTCTGGGTTGGGGAAATCGAACTCCAGGGCGATGAAGCGTTGCCGGGTCGATGGCTTCAAGGCTTTCAGAATGTTCTGGTAGCCCGGATTGTAGGACGCGATGAGCATGAAGTTTTCTGGTGCCGTCAGCAGTTCACCGGTCCGCTCGAGCGGCAGGACGCGGCGATCATCGGTCAGCGGATGGAGCACGACGGTAACGTCCTTGCGCGCTTCCACCACTTCATCGAGGTAGCAGATGCCGCCAGCACGGACGGCGCGCGTCAACGGCCCATCGAACCATTCCGTTTCCCCGCCTTTGAGGAGATAGCGTCCGGTCAGGTCGGCGGCGGTCAGATCGTCGTGGCACGATACGGTCCACATGGGGAGCCCGAGACGGGCGGCCATATGCGCGACGAACCTTGTCTTGCCGCATCCTGTTGGTCCTTTGAGCAGCATCGGCAAACGCAGCTTATGCGCCATCTCGAACATTTCGCATTCGTTGGCCGTTGCCCGGTAGTAGGGCAGTGCGTGCGTGGTTGGCAGGTTCGCCGATGCGTTCATGCCGGGTCAACTCCCGATCGGTGCCATGAAATTTGCAACACGACACGTGGTTGATGTTCCGCCCGGGCGCCATGATGGAACGGCGCCCGGGCAGGTTCGTTGTGCGGGGAGCAGGCTTACTCAGCCGGCGCCACCTTCGACTTGGCGATGACCTCGCTGGAACGAGGCACGAACACCGAATAAAGGAAGATGAACGCACCGATCACCACGATGACGCCAGCCAGCAGGCGCATATCATAGAACAAGCCCAGCTCATCCTGCACGTCCATGAAGTTTTCACCTTTGACGCGCTGCATGTGGGTCTGGATGACGCCAGCAAAGGTCAACGTGAAGGTCATGAACGCCATGCCCGAAGACATCAGCCAGAAGCTGATCATGTTGAGCACCTGATTATAAGGTTCGCGTCCCTTCAGATGCGGCATGGCGTAGGTGATCATCGCCAGATTGAGGGCCACGTAGGCACCGAAGAAGGCCAAGTGACCATGGGCTGCGGTAACCTGCGTTCCGTGCGAGTAGTAGTTGACGAAGTGCAAGGTGTGCAGGAAGCCCCAGACGCCGGCACCAAAGAAGGCAAGAACGGCGCATCCCAGACTCCACAACAGAGCGGCATTGTTGGGATGCTCGCGCTTGCGCTTCCAAACCATGGCAAACGTGAACAGCACCATGGCGAAGAAGGGCAGGATCTCAAGGCTGGAGAAGATGGAGCCGATCCACTGCCAGTAGGCGGGCGTACCGATCCAATAGTAATGGTGGCCCGTACCGAGCAGGCCCGAGAAGAGGGCGAGCGCGACGATCGCGTAGAGCCATTTCTCGACAACCTCGCGGTCGACACCGGTCATCTTGAGCATCAGGAAGGCGAGGATCGAGGCCATCACCAGTTCCCACACGCCTTCGACCCAGATATGGACGACGTACCACCAGAATATCTTGTCGACGACGAGGTTTTGGGGGTCCCACAGTGCAAACAGGAAGAACAGGGCAATGCCCCAAAGTCCAAGCAATAACACGTTCGTTATTGCTGTCTTGCGCCCCTTCAATACGGTCATCGTGACATTGTAGAGGAAGATCAGGGCCGCAACGACGATGCCGAGCTTGATCCACGTTGGTTGTTCGAGAAATTCGCGTCCACCATGAACGCGAAACACGTATCCAACGACGGCGGCTGCCGCGCCAAGGAACAGAATGGCAAACTGGATATAGGCGAGCTTGGTGCTTTCGATTTCGCGCTCGGCCTCTTCAGGGATCAAGTAGTAGGCGGCACCAAAGAAGCCCAACAGCAGCCACACAATCAATGCGTTGGTGTGGATCATGCGGATGATGTTGAAGGGCAGCAGTTCCGACAACGTATTGGGGGCAACGTAGATGTAGCCAGCGAGCAGGCCGAATGTGACCTGGGCTGCAAACAGGATCATCGCCCCTGTGAAATAGACGTAGGCGATTTTCTGACTTTGGTATTTCATGGATCACTCTCCTCAGCCGGCGTCGTTCGGGGGCCAGTTTTGCGTATCGATGCGGCTGACCCACTCGAAGAAACTGACAAGGTCGTCGAGTTCTTTGTCCGTGAGTTTGAAGTTTGGCATCTGACGGCGGCCCTCAGCGCCTGAAGGCTGGCTCTTGATGAAAGCCTTGATGGTCTCGCGTGCGCCTTGTGGGTCTTTGACGCCGCCATAGCGTTTCCAGACGTTGCCGAGTTCCGGCGCGAAGTAGGCGCCTTCGCCGAGAATCGTGTGGCAGTTGATGCAGGAGTGCTTCTCCCAGATTTCCTTGCCGTGAATCACCTCGGCCGTCATTCCCTTGGCGTCCGTGGATGTGGTCAAGGCGTAGTTACAGCTGTGAACCGAGAGGCCGACGAAAACTACGAGGAAGAACGCGCTTCCTCCGTAGAATATGTTCCGTGCGGCCGACTTCGTGAGTGCGTCCCACATAGCGTCCTCATGGGTTGGGGTTCGCGGGGCCAGGTTACGAACCAAGCCTTGTCATGCATCGGCTGGAATACTTCTCGACGATGGCACGCGGATCTCGCAATCCTGCGCCGGATTGGTACAGTCTGGCACAAGCCACGTCTTGACTTTTGTTAAGATTGGCGTGGGGATCAGCTGGATCTTGGCTTTGTCAGGATTGGAAAAAAGACCACCGAAAAAAGCGCAAATGCCGCGATCCAGCAGAGTCCTGCAGCCAGCATCACGGTGTTGTAATGCGTTGGGGCGATGGCGATGCCAAACGTGCGTAACAGTGCCGCAACAGAGACCAGGCCATAGGCTGCGCTGATCGGTGCTGGTGCCACCAGCGGGCGGCCGGTATGGCCGAGGCTGGCGCGGCTCATCACAGCCAGCACCATCGTTCCGACGGCTCCAGTGGACAGGGCATGGAGGGCGGACACCTCGCTGATCAGGTCTGTCGCATCGGCGATGCACCAGACGGTCAATCCGATGACGATCCACAGATATCCAACATGAAGGACGACAACGATTGGACTTGAGAGCGTTGCCAGGCCACGCCAGCCGGCAAGTCGTAATCCATTGGACAGCGCCGCCGCTCCCGCGGCGATGGCAATCAACCAATCGTGCGATGAAAACACCGCAAGACAAGCGAAAATCACCATCGTAATCAACGCAATAAGATCCAAGCGCTGGGAACGAATGGGGGGCGGGGCGGTCGGCACCGCGCGCTGCAGGTAATTTTGCGTGAAGGCCGGCACGATTCGTCCGCCAATGATGACGATAACGATTGTCACGATGAGAACGCCGGCGCGCAGCGCGCTTGTCGGATCGACATTGGTCAGGTCGGTGGCGGCGAGGTGATAGGTGGCGTTAGCCACGAACAGAGCCGTCAGCAGGGCCAGAAAGATCATATTTCTGGGTTGAGGGCGGACAAAGAGCTGCCGCGCCACGTGCACGCCCAGCAGCGGAATGAATGCCAAATCGATCGCGGCAACGACGAGGGAGGGGATGAAAGCGCTCAGCATCATCGCTGCCCGCCCCGCAACCCAGGTTGCAAACAGGATCATCAGGGGCTGGCCGGCAAGAGGCTTTGCTCCGGTCCAGTTCGGTATTGCCGTCAGCAAGAACCCTGTCAGCGCTGCCAGAGCGAAGCCGAAAACCATTTCGTGAGCGTGCCAGACGTACGGCGCACCAGAAATCGTCATCCACGTGAGGGAGGCGTTGAGTGCATGAATGGCGATCCATGAGAGCCAGAGCAGCATGGCAAACGCGGCGTAAAGGGATGCACCGAGGAAGAATGGCCGGAAGCCATAGGAAAAAAAGACGGCTTGGGATGCCCTGCTGGACTGTTTGGCTGATGTGAACTGGGTTTGTGTCATCTTTTCTTGCGATAACCTGTTGCGTTGTTGCTCTCTGGGGTTGTTGCATTCGACGACAACTGTGGAGCAGGTCTTGCCAATGCGGTTCAGCGGCTCGGTGGGTTCATCGATCGTATCGTTCTTTGAGCATCGAATCTTGAAACGCGATGCTTGATCTTAACAAAAGTCAAGACAGTAAATCTCTTAAGTTTTTAGGGTCTTTTTCGTCTCGAAGGACGGAGGATCGTCATGAAGTCCATTTTTAAACTAGGTGGGTTGCTCAGTGCTTCTGGTTTGGCATTGGCGCTCGTGCTGGGGGGTGCGCCTGCGCTGGCCCAGAAAAAGCCATCACCCGCAGATCTTGAGAAGCACAAGACGACACCCAGCGGGAAGTATCAACCTTCGCTTGATGTTCTGGGCGAAAAAAGTCTCGAACCGCCGGGGGCCAAGCCTGGTGTTCCAACGCTGAGCGCTGCTGAATGGGAGCAAGCCAACAAGATCTACTTCGAGCGCTGTGCAGGTTGTCACGGTGTTCTGCGCAAGGGTGCAACCGGCAAGCCGTTGACGACCGACGTCACGCGCAAGAACGGTTTTGAATATTTGCGCGATTTCATCACCTACGGTTCGCCCGCCGGCATGCCGAACTGGGGTACATCCGGTGACCTGTCAAAGGAACAGGTCGAACTGATGGCCAAGTACTTGCTCAACGATCCCGTCGCGCCGCCTGAATTCGGCATGAAGGAAATCAAGGCGACCTGGAAGATCATCGTTCCTCTCGACAAGCGGCCCAAGGAAAAGCAGAACAAGCTTGATCTGGACAATCTGTTCTCGGTGACGCTGCGCGACGCCGGCGAGATCGCCCTGATTGACGGCAAGTCGAAAGAAATCGTCGAGATCATCAAGAGCGGTTATGCCGTTCACATCTCGCGTATCTCCGCATCTGGCCGTTACCTTTATGTGATCGGCCGCGATGCCAAGGTGGATCTCATCGACCTTTACATGGATCCCCCGCAGACGGTTGCCGAAATCAAGATCGGCAGCGAAGCGCGCTCGGTTGAGACCTCCAAGGCAAAGGGATATGAGGACAAGTATGCGATTGCCGGTGCCTACTGGCCACCGCAATATGTCATCATGGATGGTTTCACATTGGAGCCCCTGAAGATCGTTTCGACCCGGGGCATGACCTATGACACGCAGGAATACCATCCTGAACCGCGCGTCGCCTCCATCGTGGCCTCGCACTACAATCCCGAGTTCGTCGTCAACGTGAAGGAGACGGGTCAGATTCTGTTGGTCAATTATTCCGACATCAAGAACCTGACCGTGACCGCGATCGAAGCCGAACGCTTCCTGCATGACGGCGGGTTTGATTCGACAAAGCGCTATTTCCTTGTCGCGGCAAACGCACGCAATCGCGTGGCTGTCGTGGACACCAAGGAGAGAAAGCTCGTCAGCGTTATCGATACACAAGGTGTAACGCCGCATCCGGGTCGTGGTGCCAACATCGTGCATCCCAAGTACGGACCTGTGTGGGCAACGAGCCATCTGGGTGACGAGACAATTACGTTCATCGGCACCGATCCGGAAGGACACAAGGAGAGCGCCTGGAAAGTCGTGCAGACGGTCAAGGGGCAGGGGGGCGGATCGCTCTTCATCAAGAGCCATCCCAAATCCACCCACATCTATGTCGATACACCATTGAATACCGAGGCTGAGTTCACCTCATCGATTGCGGTCTTCAATGTTGCCGACCTTGCCAACGACAAGCCCAAGTACACGACGCTTCCGATTGGTGAATGGTCTGGCATCACCGAGGGCCAGCGCCGCGTGGTGCAGGGTGAGTTTAATCGCGAAGGCGATGAGATCTGGTTCTCCGTGTGGAACGGCAAGGATCAGGAATCAGCTATCGTTATCGTCGATGACAAGACGCTGAAAATGAAGGCGGTGATCAAGGACAAGCGTCTGATTACACCGACCGGCAAGTTCAACGTCTACAATACGCGCAACGACGTCTATTGATCTAAGGCGCGTTGATGCTTGAGGCCGGAGGTTTCCCTCGCCGGACCCCCGGCCTCTCATTCCAGTTTCTATGTACGACGGCACAAATTCATTCTTCGGCATCGCTATGCGCTCGAGGATAGGCTTATGGGATATAAGAGTGTGGTCTGTGCGCCCTCGGGCGTGATGCAGGGCGCGCTGGGGCCAGGTCTCGTGCAACTCGTGGGAGCTGGGCCCGGCGATCCCGAGCTGCTTACGCTCAAAGCGCTTCGTGCGATCGAGAACGCTGAGGTCGTTGTCTTCGATCGCCTTGTCTCGGAGGAAATCCTATCGCTCATTCCCGAGGCTACGCGACGTATCGATGTCGGCAAGACACCCCATCACCACCCGGTTCCACAGGAGGAGATCCAAGAACGCCTCGTAGCGCTTGCCAGGCAGGGTTTGCGGGTGGTGCGTCTCAAAGGTGGAGACCCGTTCGTGTTCGGGCGCGGTGGTGAGGAAGCGATTGCGCTAGCGGCAGCGGGGATCAACGTCGAAGTGGTGCCGGGTATTACGTCGGCGCAAGGGGCGGCAGCGTGCCTTAAGATGCCTTTGACGCACCGCGCCCTCGCATCGGGTGTCCGGCTGATTGCGGGACACCGGCAGGGTGATGGCATGCTCGACTATGACTGGGACGGGCTGGCTGATTCGAAGACGACGCTGGTCATCTACATGGCACTCGCAAACATCGCGGAAATTGCCGATAAGCTTATGGCGCACGGGCGATCCTCTGGAACGCCGGTTCTGGCCATTGCCCGTGCGACCTGTTCCGACGAGAGGCGCATCATGGCAACCCTCGAAACGATCTCACACGAAGTTACTCGCTCCAAGATCAAGGCGCCGGTACTATTCATGATCGGCGAGGTGGTTGCCATAGCGCAGTTCATGGAGCGGGAGGCATTTGCCGACCCCGCAGCGGAGACAATCGATGAGGGTGCACCCACTGCGGTTGCAGCGGAGTAGCCTGTATTTTGGCTTAGTGGTTGTTGCACTCGCATCGTCGGGCCTTGGCGGCGCTGCCCATGCGATCGACGCCGCGCGCCAGAGCACACTAACCTCGCTTGTGCGCCAGGACTGCGGCTCGTGCCACGGGATGACCCTGAAGGGCGGCCTGGGAAAGCCCCTGCTGCCCGATGCACTCGAACATTTGGATGCCGACAGCATCGCCGCGATCATACTTAATGGTGTGCCGGGACAACCGATGCCGGCCTGGAAGGGTCTTCTCAGCGCCGAGGATGCGGCCTGGATCGCGCAGCAGCTCAAGGAGGGCTTTCCGCAATGAAGCGACGTGAGGTGCTCACAGGTCTGGTCACGGCGGTGGTGGGTTCTGCAACGTTGGAGTTGGGGCCGGCGCACGCGCAGGCTGGGGCCGCCGCGGCGCCCTGCCTGGCGGCGACAGGATCACTCGGCGTCATCATCGAGCGTGCGTCGGGCTCGGTTCTCACCGTTGATTGGGATCGCAGGATGGTCGTTGGCCGCATCGAGGGGCTGGGCGATCTATCGCATGCGTCGGCTGTATTCTCGCGTGACGAGCGCTTTGCCTACATTTTCGGCCGTGATGGCGGGCTGAGTAAGATCGACATTCTCGCCGGGCGCATTGCGAACCGTGTCATTCAGGCTGGCAACGCGATCGGTGGCGCCATCTCGGGTGACGGCAAGCTCGTCGCGGTGTCGAACTACCAGCCGGGCGGTGTGCGCGTGTTTGATGCCGAAACATTGGCGCCCGTATGCGATATTCCAGCTGAGGTCGGCAATGGCGTGCGCTCGAAAACGGTTGGTCTCGTCGATGCGCCTGGGCAACGCTTCGTCTATACGCTTTACGATGCCGGTCAGATCTGGATCGCGGATTTTTCGGGTTGGTCGGGCGGCCAGCCACGCGTGACGCGCCATGCCAATATCGGCAAGCTGCCCTACGATGCTTCGATCACCGGTGATGGGCGCTATTACATCGCCGGTCTGTTCGGCGAGGATGGTCTCGTTCTCCTCGATCTGTGGGACAAGCCCGCAACCCCGCGGCGGATTGTCGATGGCTACGGGCGCGGTGAGGCGCCTCTTCCCGTTTTCAAGATGCCGCATCTGGAAGGTTGGGGCGAGGTTGCGGGGCGGTTGCTGCTGCCGGCGGTTGGGCGCCACGAGTTGCTGGCCATCGATGGGATGACGTTTGCCGAGTGCGGGCGTGTTGCCACGCATGGCCAGCCGATCTTTGCGGTCGTGCAGCCGGGCAGCCCGCACGTCTGGGTCAATTTCGCCCACCCGCTCAACGATACGGTCCAGGTGATCGATGCACGCACGATGCAGGTGGTGCACACGTTCAAGCCCGGTCCGGCGGTTCTGCATCTGGAATTTACGCCGCGCGGCAATGAAGTGTGGATCTCTGTCCGCGATAGCGATCGCATCGATATCCACGACACGCAGAGCTTTGAGCGTATTGCGTCAATTCCCGCACGCAAGCCTTCAGGCATCTTCTTTACCGCGCGCGCCCACAGGATCGGCCAATGACCCTTGCTCGCATAGGACGCTCGACCGCACCCGTCTCGCATGTGTCGCCGCATCTGCTCGATGTGCTCGATGGCTGGCAGCGCGGATTGCCCCTCGTGGCGCGTCCGTTCGCGGCAATTGGACGTGCGTGCGGACTGAGCGAGGGAGAAGTCCTGCTTGGTCTATCGGAAATGCAAAGGGCGGGCGTTCTGGGCCGAGTCGGCGCTACAATTCGACCCAATACGATTGGGGTCAGTCTGCTGGCCGCCATGAAGGTTCCCGAAGATCGCCTTGAAGAGGTGGCGCGGATCGTCAACGCTGAGCCGGGGGTCAACCACAACTACGAGCGCGAACACGACATCAATTTGTGGTTCGTCATTGCCGCGCCCGATAGCGCGAAACTTGATGCTTCCCTTGATCGCATTCGCATGGCCAGTGGACTTGATGTGCTCGAGTTGCCGTTGGAGCGCGCCTACTACATCGACCTTGGCTTTCCGCTGCGCGGGCAAGATGGCTGCAAGGCCGGGCGACAGACTGCCGTTTCGCTGGCACCGTGCGATTTGCCCAAGGCAGCGTCGCAAACGCTCGGCGGCAACGACCGCAGGCTGCTCGAAGTCCTGGAGCGCGGACTGATGTTGGTGCCGCGCCCGTTTCTGGCGCTGGGGGCGGAGATCGGGTTGAGCGAGGCGCAGGTCATCGCACGGATTGCCAATCTGATTGCCTCAGGTGTCATCACGCGGTTCGGCTTGATCATCCGCCATCGCAGGCTCGGCTATCGCGCCAATGCCATGGTGGTGTTCGATGTCGAGGATGACCGGGTTGACGCTTTGGGCGAGCAGTTTGCACGCGAGGATTTCGTGACGCTATGTTATCGCCGTCCTCGGCATGGTGCGCGCTGGCCCTACAACCTGTTCTGCATGATCCATGGCCTGGAGAGGGAGCGTGTTGCCGAGCAGGCATGGCAGCTCGCCCAATCAGGTGATATTGGCCGGCATGCGCACGCGGTCCTGTTCTCGCGCCGCTGTTTCCTGCAACGCGGGACGCGCATCGCGCACGCCAACATCCAGCGGGAGGCTGCGCAATGATCGATGCCCTCGACCGCGCCATCATCAATCTTCTGCAGGAGGGCCTTCCCGTTACTGCCGAGCCCTACAAGGATGCAGGTGCGCAACTGGGTTTGTCTGCACCCGAACTCATCGCGCGGATCAGCGCACTGTTGTCGAACGGAGCGGCATCGCGGTTTGGTCCGATGTTCAATGCGGACCGATTGGGCGGCGCCTTCTGCCTGTGCGCGATGGCGGTGCCGGCGGAGCGGTTTGAAGCGGTCGCAGATACGGTCAATGCCTTTGCGCAGGTCGCACACAACTACGAACGTCGCCACGCGCTCAACATGTGGTTCGTGCTGGCAACGGAAACGGAAAGCGAGATCGGCGACGTGATCGATGAGATCGAGACCGCCACGGGTCTTGAGGTGTTCGACTTTCCCAAACTCGAAGAGTATTTCATTGGTTTCCGGGTGGCGGCATGACGCGCCAGCTGGAGCCTGAGGATCGGGCCATCGTCGCGGCGACACAGGCAGGCCTGCCGCTGGTGGAGCGGCCGTATCAAGAGGTCGCCCGGCAAACGGGGCTGGGCGAAGCCGACGTGATGGAGCGGATCAAGCGCCTCATGGACGTCGGCATCATCCGGCGCATCGGCCTTGTTCCCAATCACTACGCGCTTGGGCTTTGCCACAATGCGATGACGGTGTGGGACATTGACGATGAGCAGATATCGCGGCTTGGAGCGCAGGTCGGAGCGCTGGCCTTCGTCACCCATTGCTATCATCGCCCGCGCCGCGCGCCGCTGTGGACCTACAACCTGTTTGCCATGGTGCACGGGCATACGGCGGAAGAAGTGGAACAAAAGCGACAAGAGATCGCGAACCTGCTTGGCTCCGCCTGCCGGGCCAGCGACGTACTGCCCTCAACGCGCGTTCTGAAAAAGACCGGTCTTCGTATCAAGCCTGATGCGTCCGGTCGTGCGCGGGCTGCGGCGGCAAACCGAGACTGAAAGGTGGTGTGGCATGTTTCGTTTGACGCAGCTTCTGGGCGAACTGGTGCGCCCGACGCCCGCGGGACCGCGTCGTGATCCGCCCGGGCCGGTTGTGATCTGGAACCTCATCAGGCGTTGCAACCTGAAGTGCAAGCACTGCTATTCGATCTCCAGCGATGTCGACTTTCCCGACGAGTTGACAACCAAGGACGTGTTCGCCGTGATGGATGACCTCAAGGCGTTCCGCGTGCCCGTCCTCATTCTGTCGGGTGGCGAGCCGCTGTTGAGGCCGGATATCTTCGACATTGCGCACCGGGCGAAGGCGATGGGTTTTTATGTCGGCCTGTCGTCGAATGGTGCGCTGATCGACCAAGGCAACATCGCCCAGATCCGCGATGTCGGATTCGATTATGTCGGCATTTCGCTCGACGGCATCGGCGCAACCCACGACGCATTTC
This sequence comes from Hyphomicrobiaceae bacterium, assembly GCA_040765305.1. Taxonomy (GTDB): domain Bacteria; phylum Pseudomonadota; class Alphaproteobacteria; order Rhizobiales; family Hyphomicrobiaceae; genus JAEUMD01. The sequence continues at coordinate 11,040 of JAXGRZ010000063.1, forward strand.
GAGGCAAGGCGGGATCGTTTGATGCCTCGCTGAAGGGGGTCCGGTTGTGTCTGGAGCAGGATATCAAGGTAGGTCTGCGCTTCACCATGACCATGGACAACCACGTCCAGCTCGATGATCTGCTCGATCTGGCCGAGGCTGAAGGTGTCGACAAGTTCTACCTTTCGCATCTCAACTATGCCGGGCGCGGCAACAAGAACCGTGGCGATGATGCGGCGCTGGAGATCACACGGCGCAAGATGGAGGCTCTGTTTGAGCGCGCCTGGGGGTATGTCTCGCGCGGTGAAGAGATGGAGATCGTAACCGGTAACAATGATGCCGACGGCGTGTTCCTCTATCACTGGGTGCGCCGCCGCTTTCCCGAGGCGGCAGATCACATGCGCGCCAAGCTGGTGCAGTGGGGCGGCAATGCGTCCGGCGTCAACGTTGCCAATATCGACAACACGGGCGAAGTCCATCCCGACACGTTCTGGTGGAGCTATGGTCTGGGGAATGTCAAGCACCGGCCGTTCTCCAAGATCTGGGCCGATGTTTCGGATCCACTGATGTCCGGGCTGAAAGCGCGGCCGCGCACAATTGGCGGGCGCTGCGGAGCCTGTCAGCACTTCGATATCTGCGGTGGCAATACGCGCGTGCGCGCCTTGCAGCTCACCGGCGATCCCTGGGCCGAGGATCCTGCCTGCTATCTGTCGGATGAGGAGATCGGCGTATCCCAATCAGCGCCGCGTGTGACCGTCACGCCGTTTCGGGGAGTACGCCATGAGCAGCCGCATCGTTTCTAGAGCATTTTCCGACGAAGTGGAGACCGGTTCGTCGCAGAAAATGCGACCAAACCAAAGAGCTAGAGCGCCGATCCAATGCAATCGGATCGAAAAGCGCTCTAGATGGGTAGCGATTGGGCTTGCCCTCGTGCTCGTGGTGCTCGGCATCGACGCGGGAGCGGGGCAGGCGCAAGCACAGCCGGATAGCGCTGCCCTCTATAAGGAGCATTGCGCATCATGCCACGGCGCTGATCGCCTGGGCGGGACGGGACCGGCGCTCATTCCGCAGGCCTTGGCGCGCCTGAAGCGTGATGCTGCGGTAAAGACGATCGCGGAGGGCCGGGCGGCGACGCAAATGGCGGGCTTTGCCGCAAAGCTGAGTGATGGGGAGCGTGCAGCGCTCGTTGATTACATCTATAGCGAACTTGCCGAGGTTCCCAAGTGGACGATAGCGGATATCACCGCTTCGCGCGTCTACCATGGGCCTCCGCCGGCTCTTTCCAAGCCCACATTCGATGCCGATCCGCTCAATCTGTTTGTCGTTGTCGAGACTGGCGATCACCACGTCACCATTCTTGATGGCGATACCTTTACGCCGATCTACCGGTTCCAGTCGCGCTTTGCGCTGCATGGCGGGCCGAAGTTTTCACATGACGGCCGGTTTGTTTTCGTCGCATCGCGGGACGGCTGGGTAACGAAGTTCGATTTGTGGAACCTCAAGATCGTCGCGGAGGTGCGTGCCGGCATCAACACGCGCAACATTGCGATCTCGCGTGATGCCAAGCATGTC
>JAXGRZ010000064.1:0-12372 GCA_040765305.1 Hyphomicrobiaceae bacterium
ACCGACGGGCGCACACTTGACGATCTGCTCTCGCGCGAGGAATACAACAAGGTGAAGGCAACGCTGGCCAGCGCCGGACTGCCCGGCGAGACGGCGGCACTGTTTCGGCCCTGGGTTGTCTCGATGATCCTCTCGATTTCATCGTGCGAGCGCCAGAAGGTCAAAGACGGCCTACCAGTTCTCGACCTGAAACTGGCCAACACCGCCCGCCAACGCGGCCTCAACGTGGTCGGCCTGGAGACCATCGATAGCCAGCTCGCAGCCATGGCGGCGGTCCCGGACGACCAGCAGATCGCCATGCTGCGCGCCAGCCTCAAGTTCGTCGATCGCGCCAACGACACGATGGAAACCCTGCTCCAGCTCTACCTCAGCCGCGACATGGGTTCGGCATGGCCATTCCATCTTGCATTGGCCCAGCGCGCCGGCATCAGCCGGCAGTTGTTCACCGATTTTCAAAAACGCATCATTTCCGACCGCAACGAAAAAATGTGCGATCGAGCCTTGCCGCTGCTCCGCGCAGGACACACGCTGATTGCGGTCGGCGCATTGCACCTGATCGGCGAGCATGGCCTCGTCGCCCTGCTGCGCCAGGCCGGCTACACCGTGACCGCGGTCGAATAGGCGCTAACGACAGGCCCAGCCAGCGCCCGCACCCCAGCGCCCACCCCATTGCAACGAGTGTGCGAAGCTCACATGTGGATTGGCCGCTTGTCGACCGCGAGCGCGGCTTCTTTCACCGCCTCCGAGAGCGTTGGATGCGCATGGCACGTGCGCGCCAGATCCTCCGCCGATCCGCCAAACTCCATGATCACGCACGCTTCAGCGATGAGTTCACCGACATTCGGCCCGATCATGTGAACGCCAAGAATCCGATCCGTTTTGGCATCGGCCAGGATCTTTACGAAACCGTCCGTTGTGCGGTTCACCTTCGCACGGCCATTGGCCGTGAAGGGGAACTTACCAACCGTGTAGGCGACACCCGCATCCTTCAGCTCTTCTTCCGTCTTGCCGACACTGGCCACCTCCGGCGCCGTATAGATCACGCCGGGAATGACATCGTAGTTCACATGGCCCGCTTGCCCGGCGAGCAACTCCGCCATCGCAACACCCTCATCCTCGGCTTTGTGCGCCAGCATCGGCCCGGCAATCACGTCACCGATGGCGTAAATCCCCTTTACGTTCGTGCCGAAGTGTTCGTCGACCACGACGCGCTTGCGCTGATCGAGCTGCACACCCACCTCGCCGAGCCCCAGACCCTCGGTGTAGGGAACCCGCCCGATGGCCACCAGAACGACGTCTGCGCTGAGTTTTTTCGCCTCACCCCCCGCCGCCGGCTCAATGGTCAGCGAACAGCCGTTATCACTCGTCTCAACGGCAGTGACCTTGGCACCCAGGTTGAACTTGAAACCCTGCTTGGTCAGGATCTTCTGGAACTGCCGGGCAACCTCCAGGTCGGTTCCAGGCAAAATACGATCGAGATACTCGACTACCGTCACGTCGGCGCCAAGCCGACGCCACACCGAGCCCAGCTCCAGGCCGATCACACCAGCCCCGACGATGATCATCGTTGCGGGAACCTTCTTCAGGTCGAGCGCACCCGTTGACGACACGACCTGCCGCTCGTCGATCTCGATCCCCGGCAGCTTGGCCACGTCCGAGCCTGTCGCGATGACGATGTGCTTGGCCTCCAGCGCATCCTTGCCACCATCCTCCCTGGTGACGTCGACCTTGCCGGCCGCCACGATACGTCCGCTGCCGTGATAGGTGTCGACCTTGTTCTTCTTCAGCAGGAAGGCGACACCATCAACATTGCCTTTCACCCCTTCCGCCTTGAACGCCTGCATCCCGGTGAGATCGAGCTTGGGCGCCACCTCGATGCCCATCGCAGCAAAGCCGTGGGTTGCTTCCGCGTAAAGTTCGGACGCATGCAACAGTGCCTTGGAGGGAATGCATCCGACATTAAGGCAGGTTCCGCCATGCGTCGCGCGCTTCTCGACAACCGCCACCTTCAGCCCAAGCTGCGCGGCGCGGATCGCACACACATAACCGCCGGGGCCGGTTCCAATGACGATGAGGTCGTAGGCCTGAGCCATCTCGATTTCCTTCCAATTGCTCGGGGACAGGCACGGCCTGGAGCCCAAAATCTAAAGGCCGCCGCTGACATCGAGAACCGCACCTGTGACATAGGAGGCGCGCTCCGACGCCAACCAGACGATGGTCTCGGCGATTTCATCTGCCAAACCCGGGCGCTTCATGGGAATGCGCGGGGCCACGGCTTGTGCCCGGCCAGGATTGCCGCCGGACGCGTGGATCTCCGTATCGATCGTTCCCGGCCTCACCGCATTGACGCGAATGCCTTCTTCCGCAACTTCACGCGCCAGCCCGACCGTAAACGTATCGATGGCACCCTTGGTTGCGGCGTAATCCACGTACTGTCCAGCCCCCCCCAGAACCGACGCGATCGACGACACGTTGATGATCGCGCCGCCGCTGCCACCATGGCGCGTTGAAAGACGCCGAACCGCCTCGCGCGCGCAAAGGATCGAACCGATCACGTTGATCGCGAACAGCCGATCGAGCCGCTGCCGCGACACCGCATCGACCCGCGTCGTCACATCAACCACGCCGGCATTGTTGACGAGCAGGCGAAGCCGGCCCAGCCGGTCGGCGGCGGCAAAGAGCCCTTCAATGTCGCTCTCGAGCGAGACGTCACCGCGCACCGCCACTGCGATACCGCCATTGCCCTTGATCTCGCCAACAATGCTTTCCGCTTCGGCTTCGTTGCGCGCATAATTGACCACAACGGCGTATCCCAGATCAGCAAGCTTGGCACAGCATGCCCGGCCGATCCCGCGGCTTCCGCCCGTGACGATGGCAACGTCGGGCATTGATCATCTCCCGTTGCGCACGGCTGCGCTCCGCCTCAAAGCTCCAACAGGAAACGCTGCGGATCTTCCAGATTCTCCTTGACGCGAACAAGGAATGTCACCGCCTCCTTGCCATCGACAATGCGGTGATCATAGCTGAGCGCCAGATACATCATCGGGCGCACAACGATCTCGCCATTGCGCACCACCGGCCGCTCTTCGATACGGTGCATGCCAAGGATACCCGACTGCGGAGCATTGAGGATCGGCGTCGACATCATCGATCCATAAACGCCACCGTTGGTGATCGTGAATGTGCCCCCTTGCATGTCCTCGATGGCAAGCCGGCCATCACGCGCGCGCTTGCCGAACTCGGCAATCTTCGCTTCCACTTCGGCCAGCGACAAGCGATCGGCTTCGCGCACGACCGGCACCACAAGGCCCTTCTCCGTGCCCACCGCAACACCGATGTGATAGTAGTTCTTGTAGATGACTTCGGCGCCATCGATCTCCGCATTGACCGCCGGGATTTCCTTCAGCGCCTGGATGCACGCCTTGACGAAGAAGCCCATGAAGCCGAGCTTCGCGCCGTGGCGCTTCTCGAACAGATCCTTGTACTGCTTGCGCAGCGCCATGACATTCGACATGTCGACGTCGTTGAACGTCGTCAACATCGCCGCTGTATTTTGCGCGTCCTTCAGCCGCCGCGCGATCGTCTGGCGCAGCCGGGTCATCTTCACCCGCTCTTCGCGAACCACATCATTGGCAACCGAAGGCGCACGAACCTGCTGCAATGGCACCGGCTGGGGCGCAGTCATGTAGGTCATCGCCTGGCCGGCAGGCGCATTGGCTGCGCCAGGCGCCGATGCGGGCGCGGAATTTTCAATCGATCCGCGCTCGACGGCAGCCACCACATCCCCCTTCAGCACCTGGCCGCGCTTGCCCGAGCCCTGAACATCTGCTGCGGCAAGCCCGGCCTCATCAAGCGCCTTGCGCGCCGCCGGCGACGGCGGCATGTCACCACCCGCCGGGGCCGCAGGCGCTGACCCTGCGCTCTCCGCGGCCGTCGGCTTGGGGTCCACCGCCTTTGCCTTTTGCTCAGCCGCAGACGGTTGCGCCGCCGCTGGAGCCGCCGCTTTCCCGCCGCCGGCTCCTTCGTTGACATGGCCGAGCACCGCGCCAACCTCGACGGTTTGGCCAGCTTCCACCGCCACCGCGGCCAGAACGCCCGAGGCAGGTGCCGGAACCTCGACCGTGACCTTGTCCGTTTCAAGCTCAACGAGCGGCTCATCGGCCTTCACCGCATCGCCCGGCTTCTTGAACCACTGACCCACTGTGGCCTCAGTCACGCTCTCACCAAGCGTCGGAACACGGATCTCGATCGCCATATCTCAGTTTGTCCTTTTGCCTTGCCAATCGCCTGCAACAGCATCAGCAGTTTTGTTATCCGGCCTCGTCAGGCTGTTCCGCCCACCACGCGGCGCCGACACCATTCTCGTCACTCAGCCCAGCGCATCCGTGACGAGCTTTTTTTGTTCCTCAGCATGCTTGCGCGCAAGACCCGTCGCCGTCGATGCCGATGCCGGACGCCCAGCATACCGCGGACGCACTGCATGACCGCCAACATGCTCAAGCACCCATTCCAGGTTCGGCTCGATAAAGGACCACGCACCCATGTTCTTGGGCTCCTCCTGGCACCACACGATGTCAGTGGCGTTGGGATAACGAGACAGTTCCTGAATCAGCGCACGCGCCGGGAATGGATAGAGCTGCTCAACACGCAACACGACCGTATCAGTGATGTCGTTCACCTCACGCATGTCGATGATGTCGTAATAGACCTTGCCCGTGCACATGACGACGCGTTTGATGCTTTGGTCAGGCTTCAGAACGATCTTCTCCGTACTGGAGGGATTGTTGACGCGATCAGCATCATCCCACAACACACGGTGGAATGTTGTATCGCCGCCCATCTCGTCGAGCCGGGAGACCACGCGTTTGTGCCGCAGCAGTGACTTCGGCGTCATCAAAATGAGCGGCTTGCGGAACTTGCGGTGAATCTGCCGCCGCAGAATGTGGAAGTAGTTGGCGGGCGTTGTGCAGTTCGCTACCTGCCAGTTGTCCTCCGCGGAAAGTTGCAGATAGCGCTCAAGACGCGCCGAGGAATGCTCCGGCCCCTGGCCCTCATAGCCGTGCGGTAGCAGACACACGAGCCCCGACATTCTCAGCCACTTGCGCTCGCCCGACGACAGGAACTGGTCGAAGATGACCTGGGCACCGTTTGCAAAATCGCCGAACTGGCCTTCCCACATCACCAGCGCATTGGGCTCGGCCAGCGAATATCCATACTCAAAGCCCAGCACCGCCTCTTCCGACAGCATCGAGTTGATCACCTCAAATCGCGCCTGGTCCGGCGAGATGTGCCGCAGCGGCGTGAAACGTCGCTCGGTTTCCTGGTCGATCAACACCGAATGGCGCTGCGAAAAGGTGCCGCGCTCGCAATCCTGGCCTGACAAACGGACCGGCACACCCTCCACGCATAGAGATCCGAACGCCAGATGCTCGGCCATGCCCCAATCGATCCCCTCGCCACTATCAACCATCTCGCGGCGGCGCTCCAGCAGGCGGACGACCGTCTTGTGCGCGTTAAAGTCGGCAGGAATCGTGGTGATACGCCGCCCGATATAGCCCAGCGTTTCTATCGGCACACCGGTCTGCCCACGTCGCGCCTCATCTTCGGCAAAACCAATCGACGACCAGCGTCCATCCAGCCAGTCCGCCTTATTGGGTTTATAGGAATCGGAATTGGAAAACTCTTGGTCGAGATGCTGCCGGAATGACGAGCGCATCTCATCGACGCCCTCTTCCGTCATGACCCCTTCCTCGATAAGCCGCTTGGAATAGATCGTCGTCACGCTCGGGTGATTGCGGATCGCACGATACATGCGCGGCTGCGTGAACATCGGCTCGTCCGACTCGTTATGACCAAAGCGGCGATAGCAGAACATGTCGATGACGACGGGTTTCTGGAATTTCTGGCGAAATTCCGTAGCCACCTTGGCAACATGCACCACCGCTTCGGGATCATCACCGTTCACATGGAAGATCGGCGCTTCGATCATGCGGGCCACATCCGAGCAGTAGGGTGAGGAACGCGAATGGCGCGGGTTCGTCGTGAAGCCGATCTGGTTATTGATAATGAAATGGATCGATCCACCCGTGCGGTGACCTTTAAGTCCAGACAAGCCGAAACTTTCCGCCACCACACCCTGTCCAGCAAACGCCGCATCGCCATGGATCAGCAGCGGCAGCACCGGTGTTCGCTCGCCCGCCTTGCAGCCATGCTGATCCTGCTTGGCGCGCACCTTGCCCAGCACCACCGGATCGACGATCTCCAGATGGGATGGATTGGCCGTCAGCGACAAATGCACGTTGTTGCCATCAAACGTGCGATCCGACGAGGCGCCCAGGTGATATTTCACATCGCCCGAACCCTCGACCTCCTCCGGCTTGAACGATCCCCCCTTGAACTCGTTGAAGATGGCGCGGTGCGGCTTGCCCATCACGTTGGCCAGCACGTTGAGACGGCCACGGTGCGCCATGCCCAAAACGATCTCACGCACGCCGAGCTGGCCGCCACGCTTGATGATCTGTTCGAGCGCCGGCGCCATCGCCTCGCCACCATCAAGTCCGAAGCGCTTCGTGCCGGTGTATTTCACATCGCAGAATTTCTCGAACGCTTCTGCCTCGATCAGCTTGTTGAGGATCGCCTTCTTGCCTTCGACAGTGAAGCGAATGTCCTTCTCCGGCCCCTCGATACGTTCCTGGATCCACGACTTCTGTGCCGGCGAGGTAATATGCATGAACTGCACGCCGATATGCCGGCAGTAAGTGCGCCGCAGCAAGGCAAGGATCTGACGGATTGATGCAGTCTCTAGCCCAAGCACATTGTCGATAAAGATCGGTCGGTCGAAATCAGCCTCCGTGAACCCATAGGTCTCCGCCTTCAGCTCGCGGTGAACCTTGCGATCGACGAGACCGAGCGGATCAAGATCAGCCGCCAGATGCCCCATCACGCGATAGGAGCGGATCAGCATCAGTGCACGAATCGAATCCTGGGTCGCCCGCAATGAGGCGATGGGCGACATCTCGAACCCGGCATAGTGGGCCCGCGCCGAAATCTTATCGCGTAGATCCCGTTCGACACCGTCATAATCGCCAGTCAAAGCACTCGTCAGTTCATCGTGGACCGCCAGCTGATTAAGGGGAACCGCCCAGGACGGAGCCTGAGCATGAGTGGGCTCGCCACCTGTCTGGCCAGACTTCATCGACTCGAAGAAGTGGCGCCATTCATCCGAGACCGATCCCGGGTTTTGCTCATACTCAGCCTGTAGCTTCTCGATATAAGAGGCATTTGCACCGTCAAGGAAGGCCGTGCGGAGAAATTGCTCGTTCAGCGCCTGTCGTGACATTTGATATCCTTAGGAATCTTATCCTGGCCGTCGACCGCCGCCGCGCTCGAAAACAACCAACAAAGGAGTTCGAAGGGGGCGCGGCATTCGGTCACTATGTAGTCCGTTTGGGGCACCGCTTTAAGACCGCCGAAAGAAGGGGGCCACCCGGCGCCACGTCTTCCCCAAATCAGCCCTTATTTATTTCGCGTCCGCTCGTCACAACAATGAGCCCGCGTGCGGCTGAAAATCAACCGAAGTTGTTTCGCTCACACACCCGCCAAACGGGCAAATCCGACCGGTCTTAGGCTGATTGTTATTGGGTCTCGACCCTTAATAGCCCATGAACCCAAGCGCGCCGAGCCTGCTTTCCGTAACCTGAGTGCGGCCCGAACCATGCAAGCGTATACGGCCGAAAAAGATAAGCCGGTGCAGCACATACCGCACCGGCTCGTTCGCAATACACGTGTCTTACCACTGACGGGCTCAGTTACCCTTCAGCACATCCACCAGCGTCTTGCCCAACTTGGCCGGCGAGGGCGACACACGGATGCCGGCCGCTTCCATAGCCGCAATCTTGTCCTCAGCACCGCCCTTGCCGCCGGAAATCACGGCACCGGCATGGCCCATCGTGCGGCCCGGAGGTGCCGTGCGGCCGGCGATGAACCCTGCCATCGGCTTCTTGCGCCCCTTCTTGGCCTGCTCGATGAGCCAAGCCGAAGCATCTTCCTCGGCCGAACCGCCGATCTCGCCGATCATGATGATCGATTCCGTGGCTGGATCATCAAGGAACAGGTCCAGCACGTCGATAAACTCCGTACCTTTCACCGGATCGCCGCCGATGCCAACCGCCGTCGTCTGGCCAAGACCCTCGTTGGTGGTCTGGAACACGGCCTCATAGGTCAGGGTGCCCGAACGCGAAAGAATGCCCACCGAGCCCTTCTTGAAGATGTTACCCGGCATAATACCGATCTTGCACTCGTCCGGCGTCAGAACGCCCGGGCAGTTGGGTCCGACGAGCCGCGACTTCGACTTGTCGAGGCGGGCCTTGACCTGGACCATGTCCATCACCGGCACACCTTCGGTAATGGCGACGATCAACGGCACTTCCGCTTCAATTGCTTCGATGATGGCAGCAGCGGCCCCCGCCGGCGGCACGTAGACGACCGTCGCGTTGGCGCCCGTCTCCTTGACGCCCTCGGCCACCGACTTGAAGATCGGCAACTTCTCGCCGTTCTTTCCGGTCCACGTCTCGCCGCCCTTCTTGGGATGGATGCCGCCAACCATCTTCGTGCCATGGTAGGCGAGCGCCTGCTCGGTGTGGAACGTTCCGGTCTTGCCGGTCAGACCCTGGACCAGAACCTTGGTGTCTTTGTTGATCATGATGGACATGTTTGTTGTTCCTTATTTATGGGCAGATTGTCGTGTCTCGAGAAAAGGATCGACGACCTGAACAGAGCCATATCTTTGCCCGTGGCTCAGGTCCTCGGAATACAAGGTCGTGGCGCCTAGTCGTTCGGCCGCGGCGATGATGGCGCCGTCCCAATAGGAAATCTGGTAGCGTTGCGACAGGTCGACACCGGCCACAACGAGGGTCTCGTCGACTGCCACGAAGGGGCGTCGCGCAAGCAGCTGGATCCACCGCCTGGCCACTGCCGGCTCAAGTGGAACGGAACCCTTTTTCACAACATTGGCGTAGAACTCAGCCAGCACCTGGCCACTTGTTCCGAACGCAGCGGTCAGCAGTCCGTGCGCGACATTCCACTTGGCGGGTTCATCAATCCGGCCAGTCGCGGCGTAGATCAAAATGTTGGTGTCGAGAAAACACTCAGCGCTGGCGATCAAAGCGAGGCTCTCCTGAATAGGTGTCCTCGCGGCTGGGTCGCCAATCTCCCATGCGTGCCGTGCTCTCGCGCGAAAGCCGCAAAAGTTCCTCGGTCACCTCGTCAAACTGTGCCTCCTGCTCGACGAGCTTCTTGAGGTACTCGCGCACCATCTCGTTGACGCTGGTCCGCCGCATCGCCGCCAGCACGCGGGCCTTGTCGAGCAGGTCCTCGTCGATCGCCAGCGTGATGTTCTTGGTCATGGTCTGCGCCCCGGCAAATCCAACGCCCACATAGCATGGGCGCCACGGATTATGTGCTACACATAACCCGTGTTAATTGCGGTTGCAAGCAGCGACATGGACTGAAAGCGCTATTTCACACCGCCGATCGACGCTGGTTATCGTTAAAAGGGCTATTCCGTAAACTATTGCAAATGGTGAATATGGCACGCACCATTGCGACGATGCGTTGCCGCAATGACTACGGGCGCCCGGCCCCCTATGCGGCCTTGAGCGGAGACCAAGAACATCATGGGTTGGAAGAAGATCACGGGCTATGTCCTAGGCACTGGAGCCATTGTCGGCGTTGCTGGAACAGCCCTAACCTACGCCATCAGCTCGAACCCCATTTTCGGCGGAGCCATGCTCCTCAATTACATAGCGGCATTCAGAAACCCGCCCGGAGAGATCAAAGTCGAGTTGCGCAAGGCGCCGCAGACGACCGACCTTGCCAACCCGCCCGACCCGCTCTTAGGCCAATGGGCGAGCTACAATCGCACCGTCTCGTCGAATCGCTTCTCCCCCATTTCCCAGATCACCACCGAGAACGCCAAAGACCTGAAAGTGCTGTGCACATACGACACCGGTCGTTACGAAGCCTTTCAGACCAACATGATCATGGTCGAAGGCGCGCTCATCGCCACCACTGCACGCGATATTTTTTCCATCGACCCCAGCACCTGCAAAGAGAATTGGCGCGTCAAACTCGACACCACTTTATTTCCGCTGCCGGTCAATCGGGGCGCGGCCTACATCGATGGCAAAGTCATCCGCGCCTTTCATGACAGTTATATCCGCGCCTACGACGTGAAGACCGGCAAGCAGCTCTGGCAAACCTATCTGGGCGACAAGGAGAACGCGATCTGGTTCACCTCCGCTCCGGTTGCCTGGAACGGGATGGTGTTTTTTGGCACGGCCGGTGGCGACGTCAGAGACATTCGCGGTCGCGTCTATGGCCTTGATGCCAACACGGGCAAAATCCTCTGGCAGACCTTCACTGTGCCGATGGCGGAAAAGGACACCAAGCATGCCCCGCTCGGCAAATTGCCCGACAAAATGATGCAGGATAGCTGGGGCAATGCCCCGCAGGTCCCAGTCAGCGGCGGCGGCATGTGGACGTCCTTCACCATCGATCCTGACACCGGCTATCTCTATGTGCCCGTCGGCAACCCGGCGCCCGATTTCGTCAAGTCACTGCGGCCAGGATCGAACCTCTTCACCAACACCATGCTGGTTCTCGACACCAAGACCGGCAATTACGTCAAGCACTATGCGATCATGCCCGACGACTGGCACGACTGGGACGTATCCAACCCGCCGATCCTGTTCACCTCACGCGCCGGCCGCAAACTCGCGACCTTCCATCCCAAGGACGGGCATCTTTACAGCTACGATCGAGACACCGACGCACAGCTTTATCGCAAGCCCGTCACCAAGATTGAAAATGTCGATGAGCCCTTCAAGATCGGCAAGGAAGTCCACTTCTGCCCGGGCACCGTCGGCGGCGGTGAATGGAGCAGCGCCGCCTTCGATCCACGCAACAACCTGATCTACACAGGACAAGTCGAGTGGTGCAGCACCATCAAGATCGTCAGTGAATCTTTGCTGGAGAATATTCCCGACGGTGGCCCCTGGCTCGGAGCAGCCTACCTCAACCCGATGTCGGCAGCCGGCAAACGCGATCCCCACCACGAATGGGGCGGCTGGCTTTACGCCTCCGACGCCGATACCGGCGAGTGGGCCTGGCGGGCGCGCACCAACTATCCGATCCTGGGTGCCATAACGCCAACCGCTGGCGGCATTCTCGCCTTTGGCGATGCAGGCGGAAACTTCTACGTGATGAACGCCAGCACTGGCGAAATCGTCTGGAAGCATGACTTCGGCGGCGCCATCGCTGGCGGCATCATCAGCTACGCGGTCCAGGGCAAACAGCGCATCGCACTGACATCTGGCATGTCGCATCCGATGTGGCCCGTCTGGCCGTCGACGGGAAAGATCATCGTGCTGGGGCTGGGCGAGAAAACGTGATGTGACAGAGGGCAAAGCCAACGCGCCAATGCGGTTCGCAGGTGATGACATCGCCTCTCCCCAGTCTTCATGGTGAGAAGATCAGGGGAGGGGCGGTTGCACGAACAGCCGCGCTTCAGCTCTCCCGATACGCTCATCGCCATTGCGGTCTGCCTTGAGGCTGTCTTACCTTCGTCACCAACACAAATCTGAAACTGGAGCACCGCCATCATGCCAACGATCGCTCGCGCTCTGGTCGCACTGACAGCAGCAGCCATGGCAGGCGTTGCCCTGGGTCTCTGGTTCGCACTCGACCAGACCGCGCCACTGCTTGGCCTGACACCCGATCCGATGCTGGCCAGAGCCAGTATTCGCGCCGACAACGGCAGCTTGTTCTTCATGCTGGCGCTGCTGAGCGGCTATGGCGCCCTGAAGCTCAACCGCACCGCCGTCAAATTGGCCGCCATCGTATTTTTGATCGCCTTGTCCGGGCGCATGTTGACCTTGGTCCTTGATGGCCCGGTTCCTAACGGCCTGCAACCGATGCTAATCGAAGCGGTAGGAGCGGCAATCATGGTGCTGGCCTACCTCGTTTGGTCCAACGCCCCCGCACCGCACTGAACGCCACCGCCACCTTCCCTCTCCCCACACGTGGGGAGAGGGAACTATGAGCCCTTCCCCCTCTCCCCGTCCTTACGGGGAGAGGGTCGGGGTGAGGGGCGGCTTTTGGCGATGCCGGTTACTCAGTGGCACCTTCAAGTTTTGCCAGCACGCCTTCCCAAACACCCTCGATGTTGTTGAGAACATCCGTATCGGTAACGCGCAAGACCTCGTACCGATGCCGTCTTGGCGCAGCAAACGTCACATGTGCAGCCGCCCCTCACCCTAGGTCACCGACTCATTAAATCGCATCCAGATGCGAAGTGCAGCAAGTTTGATGGAG
>JAXGRZ010000065.1:0-12324 GCA_040765305.1 Hyphomicrobiaceae bacterium
GAGGCCCAGAGCGCGCGGCCGCCAGCAATGGCGGCCGTTCGTGTTTTACGCCATGCAAAGCTAAGCCCCGTTTAATGCGTTGTGATGATCTCGTTAACGGATCTGCTGGCATAACCCATTCGTGACTCGCATTTGACATGGCGCCCGTCCATGTAATGATCTGTGGTTGAAACCCCACCGGAAAGCCAATGTGGCGTTCGTTACGAGATTTGAGACAGAGCTTGGTATCAGCCTCCCTCGGACCTTTTATGCGCGTGCTGCCCACGGGCTTTATTGCGCTCGTTTTTGCCGCGGCCCTGCCAATCGCGGCGGGCCTGGCGCAACAGGCCCAACCCGCCGTGGACCCGCAAACGGGCCTGACGCCTGACGGGACGCCGGCGCCTGTCTCGGCGGTGATCGAGCTGTTCACGAGCCAGGGCTGCTCGGCATGCCCGCCGGCGGACCAGTTGCTGGAGAGCTATGCCAAACGGCGCGACATCATGGCCTTGTCGCTGCCGGTCGATTACTGGGATTACCTGGGTTGGAAGGACACGCTCGCCTCGCGCAATAACACCGAGCGTCAGCGCTCGTATGCAAAGTCACGCGGCGATGGCGCGGTCTACACGCCGCAGGTCGTGGTCAACGGGATGGGCCATGCGGTCGGCTCGGATCGTTCGCAAATCGAGCGACAGATTGCCAAAACAGCGATGGCGTTCGCGGCACGGCGCGTGCCGATGCGCTTCTGGCGCACCTCGAGCATGATTATCGTCGAAATCGCCTCGAGTTCGAATAGCACGAACGTGAACCAGGCGACGATCTGGCTGGCGCCGGTGGAGGAAGTCGCCGAAGTCGAAATTCAACGCGGCGAGAACCAGGGCAAGACATTCAAATACCATAACGTCGTCCATGAACTGACCCCGATCGGCGTGTGGACCGGCAAGGCGATGCGCATCCAGATTGCCGCGCAACTGTTCATCAAGCCTGGCAACATGCGCTATGCCGTGCTGATGCAAGAGGGCACGACGGGCCCGATCATCGGGGCGGCGTGGCTCGGCATGTGACGGTGCAGCCATGGCCCCTGCCGCGGGCCCCAGCCTCAGCTCATAAAACCGCGGTTGCGCAACAGTCCGTCGATGGCGGGGGGACGGCCGCGAAACTTGACATAGGCTTCCGTGGGATCGCGCATGTTGCCGGCTGAATAGATGTAGCGCTTGAGGCGGTCGGCGGTCTTGCGATCGAAGATATCGCCGGTCTCCTCGAAAGCCGCGAATGCATCGGCGTCCATGACTTCCGACCACATGTAGCTGTAGTAGCCGGCAGCGTAGCCTGAGACGATGTGCATGAAATGGGGCAGGCGGTGGCGCATCACGATTTCACCGGGCATGCCGATCTCGTGCAAGACCTCCGCCTCGAACTGATCGACGTCGGTGGGCGGTTCATCGGCCGTATAGAGCTTCATGTCGGCAAGTGCCGAGGCGGTGAACTCGACGGTGGCGAAGCCCTGATTGAAATTGCGCGCCGCTTTCAGCTTCTTGAGAAGGCTTGCCGGCATCGGTTTTCCGGTCTTGGTGTGAAGCGCAAAGCGGGTCAGCACCTCGGGGCGCGTCAGCCAATGCTCATAAAGCTGGGATGGCAGCTCGACGAAATCGCGCGTCACGGATGTGCCCCACAACGTTGGATAGGTGACATCCGACAGCAGGCCGTGCAGCGCGTGGCCGAACTCATGGAACAGCGTGCGGGCGTCGTCAAAAGACAACAACGCCGGCTCGCCTTCCGCCCCCTTGGCGAAGTTCATCACGTTAATGATGATGGGTGTGGAGCCCTTGGCGAGCTTGTGCTGGCCGCGGAAATTCGACATCCACGCTCCCGAACGTTTCGAGGGCCGGGCGAAATAGTCGCCAAGAAACAGCCCGACATGCGCGCCCTTGCGGTTCTTCACCTCCCAGACGCGCACGTCGCGATGATAACGCGGCACTTCATCTCGTGGCGTGAAGGTGAGACCAAACAGACGGTTCGCACAATCGAATGCGGCGGCGATCATCTGGTCGAGCTGCAGGTAGGGGCGCAGTTGCGCTTCATCGAGATCATAGCGCGCCTTGCGCACCTTTTCGGCGTAGTAGCGCCAGTCGGACGCCGCAATTGCCGTGTTGGTCCCTTCAGCGCGTGCAGCGGCTGAGAGCGCTTCGCACTCCTGTTGCGCCTTGTGGCGCGCGTGGTCCCACACCTTGCCGAGCAGATCGGCGACGGCTGCGGGGGTCTTTGCCATGGTGTCCGACAAGGAAAAGTCGGCAAACGTGTCGTAGCCGAGCAGGGCCGCGTACTCCTTGCGCAACGCAACGATCTGGGACAGGACGGCGCGGTTATCGGTGGCACCGCCATTGGCGCCGCGGCGTGTCCAGGCCTTGAATGCCTCCTCGCGCAGATCACGGCGCGTGGAAAACGTCAGGAACCCTTCAACGCTGGAGCGCGCCAGCGTGATGACGTGTTTGCCGGCAAGGCCGCGCTCGCCAGCGGCGCGCGCGGCGGCGACGCGAAAACCCTCGGGCAGTCCGGCCAGGTCGCGTTCACCATCCAGAACCATCTGCCAGGACTGCTCATCCTTGAGGACGTTCTGCATGAACTGCGTGATGAGGGTTGCAAGCTGCTCCTTGATCAGGCTGACGCGCTTGCGCTGCGCGGGTTTGAGCTTGGCACCGGCACGGACGAACGAGAGGTGGGTGCGTTCCAGCAGCCGCAACGCCTGCGCATCGAGCAGGATGGCGCTTTCGTGGGCGGCAAAGCGCGGTGACATCTGACGGGCAACGGCGGCAAGCTCATCGGTCGAATCGGTTGCCTCGAGGTTGGAGAAGACGCGCGCCACGCGGTCCAGCTCGCTCCCCGCCTTTTCGAGCGCGATGATGGTGTTGGCAAACGTCGGGCGAGCGGGGTTTGTGGCGATTGCACGGATCTCGCGGCGGTGGGCAGTAAAGGCGTGGTTCAGGGCGGGCTCGAAGTGGCGTGTCTCGATCCGATCGAACGGCGCGATGCCGAACGGTGTGCGCCAGCTCTCCAGCAACGGATTGGCGGAGGGCTTGGCCGTCTCGGGCGTGGCCTTCTTTTTGGCCTTAGAAGCAACCTTGCGCGCAACGGGCGCTTTGTTCCTGCGTCCGACCTTCACCACGGATTGCGCTGCGCGCGTCCTTGCCGCCATGTGTCCTCACGCTCCTTGTCTTGTGAACCTGTTAGGTTTGTCGCACGCGAGTATTGCCGCGAACGGACCGAGCGCAAGTCCTGATGTTGGGTGGAAACGCGCTTTGTGCGCGATGCCTGACGCCATGCCGTCAAAAAAGAGGCGTTGGGAGAATCAACGAAGGCCGGTTGGGGGGAACCGGCCTTCGCGGGTGCTGGAAAAGCACCATGCCTCAAGGAGAGGATTGCACCAGGCAGCACGCTGCCGAAACTGACCCCGGGGGGTTGGGGTTGATCGTCCAGAGCCAACCAGCTCGCCGCCATCGCAATGATCAAACTATCGCCCGTCTTTGTGTCTTTCCGTCGGACAAAGCTTGACGTTGTTCAGATGATCTTGCGGCTAAATCGTGATGATTTGTGTGCAAACCGGCTGGTCCATGAACGAATACGAAAATGGCCCGGTCCGGGAGATGTTCTCGGAGGGAACGGGGGGCTGATTTCCGAGATTGGTACGGACCGGGCCGAGGGCGATGTCACGGAAAGATCGACCAGCAATGCGGCATGCGAGGGGACCGAATATGGTCTTGTCGTGAAATTTATTGCTGAATGTAACGCTCAGACGCAAATTATCGGCCGGTCGCACCATGCGCACCCAAAGTTATGGTGTTTGAGCCGAAATCCTTGAACCGCAGCCTTTTTCGGGCGATCATCTGAGCCTCGTGTCAGGGAGGCGCCATTGAGCGATTCGGACCCGATAATAGATCTGCGCCCGGTGCTGGCCGACCAATCAACGCGCCGTGCCCATGCGGGCGCCCAGGCTCCGCATAAATCCCAACCGGGTGGCGCGGCCCGCGAAAATAGCGTTATTGCAGCCTTTAACCGACGTGAACTCAGCGAGATATTGAGGATCTATGGGCGCTTCGTTGCGAGCGGCGAATGGCGCGATTATGCCATCGACATGGGCCGCGAGACGGCGGTGTTCTCGATCTTCCGGCGCTCCAGTGAATGTCCGATCTACCGGATCGAAAAGACCCCGAGGCTGGCGCGCCGCCAGGGCATGTATGCGGTGGTGGCGGCCAGCGGCATGATCCTCAAGCGTGGCCCTGATTTGCGCCGCGTACTTGCCGTGCTGGACAAGTCGCTGAAACTCGTGACCGGATGACCTTTCGCGCGCAGCTGTCGGTTGCGGGCATGTAATCCAAGCGCACGAAGGCTCGCAAAAACTCAAGATCGCATTTTCTACAATGGCTCGGTACCCACTTCGTCGGAAAATGCCAGCTCTTTAGGTGGTCGTATTTTCTACGACGAACCGGTACCCACTTCGTCGGAACATGCTCCGGGGGGCGGTGCGCCATCGCCGCGACCGAGCGCTCTTTGCATGTAGATGACATCGTGCCAGCGGCCGTGCTTGTAGCCCAGGCTGTTGAAGTATCCGCCTTTGACGAACCCGGCGCGGGCATGAAGCGCAACCGAGGCATCGGCCTGGCCCGCCGCGATCAGCGCCAACATCTGGCGGAATCCTGCCTGCTCGGCAGCGGTCAGCAAGGACTGGAGCAGCTCGCGGCCGATGCCTTTGCCATGCACCGCGCGATCAACGTAGATCGAATCCTCAAGGGTCCAGGCGTAGGCGGCCTTTTCGGCGTATGGCCGGGCGGCTGCATAACCGAGGATGCGTCCGTCGCCTTGAGCAACAAGATAGGGTGCACCGATGGCCGTGCATGCCTGCCAGCGCTGTGCCATCACGGCGGGGCTTGGCGGTTCGATTTCGAACGTAATGGCGGTTTCCAGAACGTAAGGCCGGTAAATCGCAGCTATCTGATCGAAATCAGCAGCCTGCACCGGCCGGATCGTGACGCCAGAGGGGAGTGCGGAAACTCTGCTTGTCATCACGTGTCCCCACTTAGATCGTTTCCGCTCTGTTATCGCTCACGAGCCGCACCGGCCTACGGCCTGGCTCTGCGCGGGCGCGGCGCACTCGCGCCGGGCCGCAGTCGCGGCCTGAGCGCTTCCATCTCATCGTGCAAGCGGATCTAGGCCCGGCTCCTCAAATGCTAAGGGCCCCGCTGTTGCGAGGCCCTGAAGCTCAACATCAATCCTGAACAAGACCAGGATCAATCGTTCTGGCTGCCAAACAGCGCCAGCATGAACTGGAACATGTTGACGAAGTCCAGATAAAGGGCCAGCGCACCGAAAATCGATGCCCGCTTCACAGCCTCGCCGTCGCCGGACACCATCGCATACTCGTCCTTCAGACGCTGCGTGTCATAGGCGGTCAGACCCGCGAAGACGAGCAAACCAATCACCGAGATGGCAAACTGGAGCGCACTTGAAGCCAGGAAAATGTTGACGATCATGGCGATGATGATGCCCACGACGCCCATGATGAGGAACGATCCCCAAGCCGAAAGATCCTTCTTCGTGGTGTAGCCGTAAAGGCTCAGCGCACCGAACGCTGCGGCCGTGATGAAGAACATCTGCGCGATCGAGCCGAGCTTGAAGATTACGAAGATCGACGACATCGAGATGCCCATCGCCGCCGCGAAGGCCCAGAAGACGAGCTGTGCCGTTGCCGCGCTGGTACGCGCGAACGACAAGAACATCACAAAGGCCAGTGGCATAAGCGCAAACACCCACTTCAATGGCGAGACCAGGATTGCCTTGCCGAGCGGGGTGACATACATGCCGGCTTTCAAAGCCAGAGCGGCGCCCGAGGCCGAGTGGGCGGCCAGCGCCGGGTCAGAGGTGATCATCTGGGTGTAGAGCCCGTAGGCCACCACACCGGACAAAGCCACGGCAATTGCCATGTAGTTGTAGACGCCAAGCATGAACGAGCGGAGGCCCTCGTCGATGCGCCCTACCTCGCGGGTGGCGGTGCCAGCGGGGCGTGCGTACCTATCATATTGAGCCATATTAGATTTTCCCTTTCGACCGGTTCATTATCCGGAATTACACTTTGGAATATGAAGGTGCGAGGGTCACCTTTCAAGTGATCTGACGCAAATTCTGATCGCCACACGCACTTTTGGTTTGCTCGCCATTACAAGAACTTCGGTAAATTTGGGCGATTTGGCGTTGGATTAATCAGAACGCAGATAAGGCACCGGGCGGGCGCGCAAGACCTGCAACGTACCAAATCCGCCAAACAGCACGACGAGGCCACTGGACAGCCCAAGAGCCAGCGCTACCGCTGCCCATGAAAACGTAAACTTGACGTCCATAACGCTTTCCAGGGCGATCCAGGCCAACAGCGCCCCGAACGCAACTGCAAAACCAGCAGTTGCCGCGGCGATCAGCAGATATTCCAGGATATGGGCGGCGAGGATGCGCCACCGGGTTGCACCGATCGCCTTGAGGATCACCGCTTCGACAATCCGGCGGCGTTGGGCGGTGGCCAGCGCACCGGCCAGCACCAAAGCCCCAGCCACCAGGGTCAGCGAACCCGCCACGCGCACCGCCGCCATGACCTTGCCGAACACGACACCAAAGGCGTTGATGGCGTCCTTGACACGAATTGCCGTTACCGTCGGATAGACGCGGCCAACTTCCCGGGCGACTTCGGCTTCCTGGGCCAGGGTGGCGGATTTGGGCAGGGTCACCGTTGCCAGCAACGTGTGCGGTGCACCGGCCAGCGTGTTGGGCGAGAAGACCATGACGAAATTGATGGCCAGGCTCTCCCAGTTGACCTGGCGCAGATTGGCGATCCGGGCCGAGATGTTACGACCGAGGACGTTGACGGTCACCATATCGCCGATGTCGACCCCAAGCTGTTTGGCCAATTCGTTTTCGAAAGACACGAGCGGCTCGCCCGCATAATCCTTGCCCCACCATGTGCCCTTGGTGACGGTAGAGCCTTCGGGGACCTCATCGGAATAGGTGAGCCCACGGTCGCCGCGCAGCACCCATTCGGCTTCGGGTGGCGCCTTGATGGTCTCCACCGAGCGTTGGCCCAACGAGACCAGACGGCCGCGCAGCATGGGCGCGCGGACCATCGTTGCGTCTGGAGCCGCCGCCTTCACGATGTCGACGACCTTGGGATACTCCTCCTTGGGAATATCGAGCAGGAAATAATTGGGCGAGTTGCCGGGTAGGGTACTCGATATCTCGCGCACCAGCGAGGCGTCCGCCAGGGCGACTGCGACCAGTAGCGATAAGCCTGCGCCCAGTGACAGCACGACCGATCGCGTCAGTCCACCTGGCGCGCCGAGGTTGGCAAGAGCCACGGCCAGCTCAGGTATTGCAGGGCGTGGGATGCGGCGCGCCAGCCAGGTGATGGCGCCGCCCAAAGCCCAGAAGAGTGCAAACACCAACGTCAATCCGGCGACGAAATAGATGGCGATGCGTTTGGAGTCGGACGTTGCTACGACGAACACCACAAGCAGCACGGCGACAAGTGCAAGCAGGGCGACAAGGTAGGGACGCGGCCAACCGCGGCGCTCCACGACTGCATCGCGAAACAGAACGGCCGGCGGCACCAATTCGGCTTGACCAAGCGGCCACAATGCGAATAACAGCGCGACCAGCAAGCCGTAGAGCGCTGCTGCCGTGACACTCCAGGGCGTGATCGCCAAATGCGTTTCGAAAGGAAGCACGTCGGCGTAAAGCGAATGCAGCGCCATCGGCACGGTGAGGCCCAGCGCCAGGCCGATCGCAATGCCGATCGCGGCGACAATGGCGATCTCGACGAGAAAAATCTCAAAGACCACGCGCTGCGGGGCGCCAAGGCTCTTCATCGTCGCGATGACCTTGCGGCGACGATCGACAAAGGTCTGCACGGCATTGGCAACACCGACGCCGCCAATCAGCAAGGCGGTGAGGCCGATCAGGGTCAAGAACTGCTGCAACCGTTCGAGCGTGCGCCTGACGCGCGGGCGCGGATCGCGCTTGTCGCGAACGGTGAACCCGGCTTCGGGCATGTCGCGCTTGAGCGCATCGGCAAAACCGTCGAGTGACTGTGCCAGCGATCGTGATTGAGGCAGCGCGGCCGCTATTGGCGTTGAACCATCATTGGCGATCTTCAGCGCATAGCGCCAGCTGACCAGCGACCCCGGCTTGATGAGGCCGGTCTTTTCCAGCGTTTCCATTGCGACGAAGATGCGCGGGCCGAACGTCAGACGGTCGGACAAGCTATCGGGCTCGGAGACAATTGCCGCGGCCACACGCACGTCGATGTCGCCCAGGCGAAAACGATCACCGATCTTGAGGCGCAAGCGCTCCAGCAGAATCGGATCGACGGCGGCACCGGGGATCGCGTCAGCATCAGGGCGCAGAACGTCAGCAAGGCGAGCGTCATCCTGCAGCCGCACCTGGCCAACCAGCGGATAGGCCGCATCGACGCCCTTCAGCTCGACAAGCGCCTGCTCGTTGGCGTCCAGTGTACGCGCCATGGTGCGCAGCGTCGCCGTCTCGCTGACGCGCGCGCGCGCGTCGAACCAGGCGCGCTCCGTCGTGCTCGCCCGCATGTGGGTGCGCGACACGGTAACGTCGCCGCCCAGGATCATCTCGCCCTGGCGGGCAAGCCCGGCGGTCAGGGCATCCGACAAGGCCCCGACAGCGGTGATCACCATGACGCCGAGCGACAGGCAGGCGATGAAGATATAGAACCCGGACAAGCCGCCGCGCATATCCCGCCATGCCAGGCGCAGGACATCGGCAAAACTCATGGCGGCGCGATGAGGCACGAGGGCCGCGCCGCTGCCTGCTCTGCGCGTTGATGAAGACGCCGTGGTGCTCATTGGGCGGCAACCTGGTTTGCAGACTTGCGCAGCTCATCGGCAACGATGCGACCATCGGCCATGCGCACGATCCGCTGGCATTTCGAGGCCAGGGCATCGTCATGGGTAATGAGGACCAGCGTGGCGCCGTGACGGCGCTGCAGACCGAACAAAAGCTCGATCACCTGGCTGCCGGTCTTGCCATCGAGATTGCCGGTGGGCTCATCGGCGAGGATGAGGCGGGGGCTTCCAGAGACGGCACGCGCCAGCGCCACGCGCTGCTGTTCGCCGCCGGAAAGCTCGGCTGGAAAATGCTCGGCACGTTCGGCAAGTCCGACTTCGTTGAGCAGTTGACGAGCCAGTGACATCGCATCGGAGCGGCCGGCGAATTCGAGCGGCAAGGCGACGTTCTCGATTGCCGTCATGGTTGGTACGAGGTGAAAGGACTGGAAGATAATGCCGATGTCGCCGCCGCGCGCGCTGGCAAGCTCATCTTCGCTCAGCTGCGTGAAATCCTCACCCACGATGTTCACCTGACCCGTGGTGGCGCGTTCAAGACCGGCCATGATCATCAGCAAGGATGTCTTGCCCGAACCTGATGGACCGACAATCGCCAGCGACTGACCGGGCGTTACCGACAGCGTTACGTTGCGAAGAATCTCAACGGCGCCGGCACGGCTGGTCAGGGTTAGCCCGACATTGGCAATGTCGATAATGGGGGCAACCTTAGCGATGGGCTGAGCGCTGGTGTCCGCAGCCAATCGCGTGTCATCAATCTGTTTCATTGGTAGCGCCAAAATTGAGCTCGCTTTGCATGTTCTCGTGAAAGACGATCATCGTGCGGCGGGGTTGCTTGCTGTGGGGTTGTATGGGTCGATGGGTGTACGCGCGGGGTTGCAGGAGCAGGCCGTTGGCCCTACGTCATTTAGGCGATATCCAGAGCGCCTGACTATCCTCTCAACTGAGATCAACGGTCCAGAGCCTTGGTTTGACGCATTTTCTTCAACGAACTGGTCACCACTACATCGGCAAATGCTGCAAAACTCCAGGTCACCCCGGGCTCAGGGCCAAAACATGACTAGAGCGCTTTCCGCTCCGATGGAACGGAACCGGCGCTCTAGCTCTTTGGTTTGGTCGCATTTTCTGCGACGAACCGGTGGCCACTTCGTCGGAAAATGCTCCAGTCGCCGTTCCGTTTTTTCCTTCGGCCAGACATGGCACGTAGGGATGGTGTGCGCGTTGATCAACCTTAGTGTGATTTTCGCGATGCTTATTTGCGTGTCCGGCGTTCACGCCGAAGCCATGGCGGGCGGCAAAATCCGCATCGTGGCGTTTGGCGATAGCCTCACGGCCGGATACGGCCTCAAACCCGGACAAGCGTTTCCCGACGTGTTGCAGATAGCGCTGAAGGCGCACGGTCACAACGTGGAGATCATGAACGCCGGTGTTTCGGGCGATACGACGGCAGCCGGTCTTGCGCGTCTCGACTGGGCCGTTGGCCAGGATGCTGATGGGGTGATTGTCGAACTGGGCGCGAACGATGCCTTGCGCGGTCAGCCGCCGGCCGAAACGCGCGCCAATCTGGACGCCATTCTCACGCGGCTTGAGGCAAAAAATCTGCCGGTGCTGATTGCCGGGATGCGCTCGCCTGAGAACTGGGGCAGTGCGTATCGCGACCAGTTCAATGCGATTTTTACCGATCTGGCGGCCAAGCATGGGGCGATCCTCTACCCGTTCTTTTTGGATGGCGTGGCGACCGACCCCAAGCTCAACCTCTCCGACGGGCTACATCCCAACACCCACGGCATTGCCATCATCGTTAAGCGCATCCTGCCCAAGGTGGAGGAGCTGATCGGGCGGATAAAGACGGCACGGGTGGAACCGGGCCAAAGCGCGAAGCGGTGAAAGTTTGAGCGTTCGCGGGATCAACTCACGTTCAACATCCTCAATAACGGGAGTTCTACTGCCATGCCTCGCCTGTTTGTCGGCATCGAGCTGCCCGACGATATCCGAGACCTCCTCAACGACCTGAGGGCACCGCTTCCTGGCGTCCGTTGGATCGAAAACGACAATCTGCATCTGACGCTGCGGTTCATCGGCGACATCGACAACCGTCAGGCGCGCGAGTTGGCGGATTTTCTTGGTTCGATCGAAATCCAGGCCTTCGAGATGCACCTTGAGGGACTTGGCACATTCGGCAGTAAAGAGCCGCGCACGTTGTGGGCCGGCGTGTCGGCTGCTGCGGAACTGGAGGCTCTGGCGCGGGCCAGCGAACGGGCGGCGCGGGCGGCAGGCCTGAAGCCCGAGACGCGTAACTTTAAGCCGCATGTCACCATCGCGCGATTGAACAAGCCACGCATCGAGGCGCTGACACGTTTCCTGACACGCCACGGGAAGTTTCGCAGCGCTTCCTTCGTGGTCAGCCGGTTCGTGCTGTTTTCATCAAAGCCACTCGTTGGCGGCGGGCCTTACGTGGTCGAAGACGCCTATCCCCTGTCGGGTGCTGCGTGGGAGGCCTTTGAGCGGGGCCCCGCCGATGGTGGCAATGCCTGGTGATTGACCGCGTCGTGCGATTGACCGCGCATTCGATCGAATGGCTGGGCGTTGCCTGGTTTTAAAGCGTGTCGCGATCTTTCAGATTCGCTTCTCACGCTTTAAAGTCTTTGTTTTTATGCATGTCGTCACCGCAAAACCGCTGCGCACTTTTGCGCGACATGCATTAGCGCACATCTCCGGGCCAGACTTGCTTTTGGCTCTGTCCGAAACCGAAAATCTTGCCAAGACCGAGGCTGGAAAAAGTACCGCTGTTGGAAGAGCGCTTCGGCAGCGAATTGCCTCGTCTGGGTGCGTTTGAAGCTCCCCGCTGGAGGGGTTCGTCGCGCTGATTGCGTACAGCGGCGCGTTCGCGGTGGGCGGTCGGTGTGTTTGATGTCTGCCCCATCTGATCATCCATGTTGGCCGCCGCGTGATGCGTGAGCACTCCATTATCCGTACCGGTATCGGTGGCATCACCCGCATCGTCGTTTGCGTCGCGCGCCGGTTGTGAAAATGCAATTGGCCGGCCGTTCAACTTGATATCACTGGCGGCCATCTGCTTCATTTCGTTTTGCGCGTCCTCCAGGGCATATTTGAAGTGGCGCAGGTGCTCGGCCGCGGACCACGGCGGCGGGCGGCAGACACAGCCGGGCTTCAAGGCTTTCCTGTAGGCGAATGCAGTGTTCATCGCATCATAGCGGCGACCGGTCAGGTCGACCATTGAGGCGATATCGGGTTCGCCGGTGCCAGAGCCGTAAAACAGCCGTGATTCGCCGCCGCACCTTGCCTTGCAGCGGGCATTGTCGGCGCTCAGATTACGCCGGCTCGTGCGTTGAGAGATCGGGAAGTAATAGCCATCACACGTGCGCACGCAGACCGTGCGGATGGTGCTGGAACCATGCGGCGCACTTTGCGCGTCCGATTGCGCGGC
>JAXGRZ010000066.1:0-12258 GCA_040765305.1 Hyphomicrobiaceae bacterium
AATTGCATGTGGTGGTACGCTTACCCCCTCTCCCCGCAGGCGGGGAGAGGGAATTACGTGCGGTGTCGTGTGCTTCCCCCCTCTCCCCGCAGGCGGGGAGAGGGCCGGGGTGCGGGGCGGCTTTAGGCGATTCCGGTTACTCAGTGGCATCTTCAAGTTTTGCCAGCACGCCTTCCCAAACACCCTCGATGTTGTCGAGAACATCCGTATTGGTAACGCGCAAGATCTCGCACCCTGTCCGTCTTAGATCGTTTCCGCTTTGTGCGGAATCGATCTTATCTGTTATCGCTCACGAGCCGCACCAGCCTTCGGCCTGGCTGTGCGCGGCCGGAGCGCTGCCACCTCATCGTGCAAGCGTTCTGGGTTTGCCTACCAAAGCTGGTGGATAGGGGGCAATGCGAACAACATTGAAGAGCGAAAAAAGCTGCAGGCGCCTTTTTCGATGCGTTTTCATGCGTTAATGTTCTTAACGCGATTAAAGTCCCCACCCGAACATCATGGAGTGCAATGTGGACGATCAAATGCCGATCCTCCTGGCCATTGCCATTCTGGCATTGACCGCCGTGGCTTCGGGTCTCGTTCTCACGGCCCTGCGCCAGCCACCGCTGGTTGGCTATATCCTTGCCGGCGTGGTTTTGGGCCCGTCCGTTTTCGGCTTCCTGCCGCAGATCGAGGAAGTGCCGCTGATTGCGCATTTCGGCGTGCTGTTTTTGCTGTTCGTCATTGGCATGGAAGTCAGTCTGCGTTCGTTTATTGCCGATCTGAAACCCGCACTGGTTCTAACCCTTGCCACACTTGCTATAGCTTTCGCCGCCATGATGGGGTTTGGGGCGGTGCTGGGCTGGAAGGTGGAACAGGCATTGCTGCTGGCGTTCGTTGTGTCCACGTCCTCGACGGCGGTGGTACTGAAGGTGCTTGAGGATATCGGGCAGTCGCGCAGCCATCTCGGGCGGATCGTAATCGCAACGACGATCGCGCAGGACATTGCCATTGTGCCGATGTTGATCGTGGCCAATGCGTTTCGGGCCGACGGATCGCTGGAGGCATCAACACTGGTGACGGTCGCAATAGCCATTGGCGGTCTTGCCGTGATGATCGCGGTGCTAGGGCCGCGCGGCAAGATCGCTTTCCCCTTCCAGGAGCGGATCCTCGGGCGTGTGGAAATCGTCACCCTTGTCGCTTTGCTGTTGTGCTGCGCGGCGGCCGTATTGTCGGGAATCGCAGGCATGTCGGCGGCCTATGGTGCGTTTTTGGCAGGCTTGTTCATGGGGCGCACGACCCTGCGCACCGAGGCGATAACGGCGATGCAACCGATCCAGAGCGTTCTGATGGTCATGTTTTTCGTGACCATCGGGCTGATGCTCGATGTCGGGTTCATTGTCGCCAATGCGCCCCTGGTGGCCGTGTTCGTGCTGGCGGCACTGATCGGAAAATCGGCGATCAACGTCATCGTGCTGCGGCTTGTCGGCCTGCCCTCGACCACGGCGTTCCAGGCTGGCCTCATCCTCGGCCAGATCGGTGAGTTCGCGTTCGTGCTGGCCGCCGTGGGCCTGGCCAACCAGGTTCTCGATCCGGTCGGCTACAAGCTTGCCATTTCGGTGATCGTGCTCTCGCTGCTGTTCAGCCCGATGTGGACCTACACGGTGCAGCGCGTGCAGGAGCGCACGCAGGGCGGCATGAAAGGCCTGCGTATGGCGCTGTTCCGCTCCACGCCCACCGATGAGCCGCCAACGCCCGCTGTAGCCCAGGTTTATTCAAACGACGTCGACGGCGAAGGTAAGCACGCATCTGCTGAACCAGGGCCGCATGCCTCTGCGTGAACATGGGTCCGACTGAACAGGCGAGGCCGTTTATCGGCGCGGTGGGTGGTCATACCAATTCCGTGGCGGCGGCGATTGCGGCCTGCCCGAGCGACAGGCCGCCATCGTTGGCTGGCACGTATCTATGCCGCAAAACACGAAGCCCCAATTGTTCACACGCGGCGCCGACACCATCAAGAAGCAGGCGGTTCTGGAAGACACCTCCGGACAACGCCACAACGGTTGCTCCATTGGCGTGCGCGAGCTGTTCAATGCCGCGCGCCAGTGCCGCAATCAGCGTGCGATGGAATCGCGCCGCAATTTGCCCCGCGGCCATGTCCTTGGACAGGTCGTGCAACAACACCGGCCACATCGGCGCAAAGCTCAAGATTGCCGACGCACCATCATCAATCCGTGTCGGGTAGGGCTCGGCGGTGGCCATGCAGGGGGTCGCCAGTGCCTCCAGCAACATGGCGGCCTGCCCCTCGTAGTCCTGTCGATCGCGGCAGATGTTGAGGGCTCCGGCCACTGCATCGAATAGCCGGCCGGCCGATGAGGCAAGCGGTGCGTTGATGCCTTGCGCAAGCATGCGATCGATCATCGCCACTGGCTTGTCTCCCAGCCACGCAAGGCCTGCCGACGCAAGGTCTTCACGTCCACCCGCGATGGCTTGCGCCTCTACCAGG
Organism: Hyphomicrobiaceae bacterium; assembly: GCA_040765305.1. Classification (GTDB taxonomy): domain Bacteria; phylum Pseudomonadota; class Alphaproteobacteria; order Rhizobiales; family Hyphomicrobiaceae; genus JAEUMD01. The sequence goes on from JAXGRZ010000066.1 coordinate 2,486, forward strand.
CCTGCGGCCCGCAGATGCGCATAAGTATTGCGCCAGGGTTCGAGAACGGCGGCAGCGCCACCGGCTAGGGCAATTGCCTCAAGATGGCCGACACGTTCAAACGAACGATAGCCGCCAAACAGGAACTCTCCGCCCCAAATGGTTCCATCATCGCCGAGACCAGTGCCATCGAGTATGACCCCGAGAACTTTGTCGCTGTCGGGCTCGATCCCGTTCTCGGCCATGACCGCGGCCATGTGGGCATGATGATGTTGCACGCCAACCGTGGGAACATCTGCTTGGCGCGCGAGAGAAGCTCCCCACGTGCTTGAAGCATAGTCAGGGTGCTTGTCGATGGCGATGAGGCGGGGCTTCAGGGCGTAAAGGCGGCGGAACAAGTCAAGTGATTTGCGAAAGTCCTCGCAGGTTGATGGCTCTTCAAGGTCCCCCAGGTGCTGGGACAAGGTTGCGGCGCCCGCGCGCGCAAAGCAGAACGTCGATTTCAGCTCGCCACCGAAAGCCAGCACTTCCGGCGCGGCGGCAAATCCACCTGCAAGGCTGATGGGTGCGGGGGCAAAGCCGCGTGCCCGACGCAGAAAAGTTGGTCCGTGTCGATCGATGCGCACGACGGAATCATCCAGTCGATTAGCAATTTCGCGATCGTGCATCAGCCAAGCGTCGGCAATTGGAGCAAGCCGGGCTTTCGCCTCCTCATTGGAAATGCATTGAGGTTCGCTCGATCGGTTGCCCGATGTCATCACCAGCGGGCGATCCAGTTCAGCGAGCAACAGATGGTGCAGCGGCGTATAGGGAAGCATCATGCCGACGCGCGCTTGGCCCGGCGCGACCTCGGGCGCCAAACCCGCATCTGGGCGCAACGAGATCAGCACGATCGGTGCCGCGCCTAGGCCCAGCATGTCCTCTTCTTGCGATGAAAGATCGCCCAACGATCGTGCCATGGTAAGATTACGCACCATCACGGCGAGCGGCTTGAAATCGCGCGCTTTGCGTTTGCGAAGGGTGGCGACGGCATTTGCGTTCGTCGCATCGCATGCCAGATGAAATCCACCGATGCCCTTGATCGCGACAACCTTGCCATTGTGCAGGAGTGATGCCGCCATCCGCAAAGGCAAGTCTGCATGGCGATGGCCGTCATGATCTTCCAGCCACAGCTGCGGTCCGCAAACGGGGCAGGCATTGGGTTGGGCATGGAAGCGGCGGTCGCGGGGATCATCGAATTCGTGCTGACAGCGCGGGCACATGGCGAACGGGGCCATGGTCGTCTTGCGCCGATCGTAGGGGAGTGCCTCGACAATCGAAAGGCGCGGACCGCAATGGGTACAGTTGGTGAAGGCATAGCCATGTCGGCGGTCGCCAGGATCGAAGCATTCGGCCAGACACGCAGGGCACGTCGCCCAGTCTGGAACGATGCCCGTCGATATGTGTCCCTCAACACTTGTGCCGATGATGAACGTATCGGGAGCCGGTGTCGTCCGGTCAAGCGGTGTCGTCTCGATGTGTTCGATCCGGGCCAGTGGCGGAGCTTCTGAGCAGATCCGCGCGCAAAATCTCTGGATTGCTTCCTGCAATCCCGTCACCTCAATGGCAACGCCTTGGCCGTCGTTGAGAACGAACCCCGTCAGTCCCTCTTCGTGCGCCAGCCGCCAGACCACCGGCCGGAAGCCGACGCCCTGCACAAGTCCGCTGACGCGTATGGCGCAGCTCACGATCTTGCTCAGTTCTGCCATCGCGTTCTTCTGGTCGCAGTTATGTTTCCATGAAGCATGAACATGGTCTCGAGCATGTTTAGCTGACGTGTGTGCGGTTTAGCGTGAAAAACACGATCTAGAGCATTTTCCGACGAAGTGGATACCGGTTCGCCCTAAGAAAATGCGACCAAACCAAAGAGCTGACGCGCCGATCCGATGCAATCGGATCGGAAAGCGCTCTAGTGAACGGTACACACAAGGCACGGATCAAATGAGCGCACGATGTGCTGCACACTAACCGGCTCGGTTTCGCCCTTGCGGACTGGCGCACCAACCAGGGCTTTTTCCAGTGCGCCCGGCTTTCCCTCCCCATCGCGCGGCGAGAAATTCCAGGTCGTCGGTGAGATGATCTGGTAGTTCTCGATTTTTCCCGAACGCACGCGCAGCCAGTGCCCCAGTGATCCGCGCGCCGCTTCTGTCAAACCAATACCATCAGCACAATCTGGCATCGCGCCGTGCACACAGAACGCTTCTCCTGGCGCAATTTCCTGAATCCATCTTTCCATCGCCATCACAACCAGAGCAATTTCTAAAAGCCGAGCAACAACGCGCGTGAGAACGTTGCCACCGGTTTGCGCGACGAGATCGCGAATGAGTGGGTGGCCACAGATCACCTGTCGAGCTACTGCGCCGACTTCCATCACCTTGCCGTTAAGCCGCGGTGCCTTGCACCAGGAATAAGCCAGGCTCCGGGTAATATCGGCAACCGTAGTGCCGGCGCTCGGTGCTTCGATCATTGTCAGCGAATCGTACCAGGCGTGCGTGAGGTCCTCGGTGATGCCATCGAGCGCCAGCGCCGTGATCTGGTCTTGCGCAAAGACCCCGCCGGGAAACAGGAAACCCGCCGTGCTGGCGTAGGCACCATAACTCATGAAGCGGTCATAGCCGCGCCCAAGCTTGTGCAGGTTCAGTGCCTGTGACACATGCAGGAAGAGACGAAGGTCGCACGAGTCTGCGGGACGTTCAGCAGCCCAAGCCTCCAGTTCGTCAGCGTTCGACAAGGATCCGAAACGCTCCAGGCTATCGCCAAACAGCCGCGTTTGAATGAACCTGCGAAAACCGGCAAGGATTGCCGAAAGACGCGCCAGCTCGTGCGCAGACACGGACCGGGTCGTGCCACCGGGCTGTATCGACAGCGTGTGCGGCCATTTTCCTGCAAGCAGACCCATGATGTGCATGAACTGCGCGCGTGCCGGGAGCATGTCGCGCGTTGCCGTTCCGGTAATGGCCCTGAAGCGATTGGCCACGGCTTCATGCCACGTCTCACCAGCATAAACGTCACGGGCAAAATCGGGCATGAAGAAAAGATAGAAGTGCGTCAGGTGGTCGGCGATGTTTTCGGCGGCGTGAATGATGTTGATCGCGTTGGCACCATTATGTGTTGGCGACAGACCGGCAGCGGCAGCCAGTGCTTTTGCGGCGGCGACCGATTGCGATACCGAGCAGATCCCACAAATTCGTGGCGCATAAACGAGCGCATCGTCGGGCACTTTGCCGATGAGCATATGCTCAAAGCCTCGGTAGAGTGTGGAGACGACGCGGGCATTGCTGACGTGGTCATCCGCAATCTCGAGTTCCACCTCAAGATCGCCTTCGACGCGATTGAATGGTCCAACGATGAGACGTGTCATGGCCGCTTCTTGGGTCGGCTTGCCGGCGGCACCATGAGCTGCTCTGCAGTGGCATTCTTGCGCAGGCGAACGGGTGTTGCGGCTTTGGAAAGCGCCGCCAGCGCCACAAACCAGGCTTTGGGCATGTCGGTCGGCAGGCCGATCGGAATTCCGGAAATCTTAGGGGTGGTTGCGAATGGATGTCCCGGCTCCTCAAACCCGGGGGCGGTGCAATTGATGCAGGGATAGCCCCCCTCGATGCACGAGCCTGATCCGTTCCATGCGCGGATGTTGCAATCGGCGCGCGCCTGCGTGCCCCTGCAACCCAGGTTCTCCATCATGCAGCCGCGCTCGCACAGTTTCTCCGCACTGGCCTTGAACTCGTAGAATTCGTTGCGCGCGCAGCCGTGATGCACCAGGTGCGTCGTGTAGGCGAGGGGGCGCTCCCATTCATCCAGATCCGCGGCGCTAAACCGGCCCGCGCCGATCAAGTGTAGCACTTCGACGAGCCAGCCTGGATGGATGGGGCAGCCAGCGACGTTAATGACGGGCAGTCCCGATGCAGCGCAGAAATCAGCGCCAAGGAGGCCGCCTGATGACCTGCCATCATAGGCAAGACCGCACGCCTCGACGTGGTTGTCGCCAGCCGCTGTGATGCCGCCGAATGCCGCGCAACTTCCAACTGCAATCACATAACGTGCGCGCTGTGCAAGATCCTCGATCCAGCTCATCACCGGCCGGCCCGATCCCGACATCATGTGGAACCGTCCAGTGCCGGCCGGACCGCGCATCACCGCTCCTTCCAGGCACAGGATGTCGAACTCCTGATCGCCGCGCGCAAGACGCTTCAGCAATTCAATCGTATCGGCACCGGAAATTTCGCTCAACGAGGGATGCCAGAGCAACTCAATACCGGCTGCCTCCAGACTGGTGATCAGATCTGGTGCTTCCTCTCCCAGTAACGATAACGTGCAGCCACCGCAGCCTCCCGATTGCAGCCAAACCAGGCGCAGCGGGCGCTTGCAAGCGCCAACGCTATTTGTGAGTTCGTTCATTGACCGGTACCGTGAGTGTGAATGTCGCGCCGCCGTCGGCGTTGTTGGTGACAGTGAGGTTGCAACCCTGCTTCAGGGCCATTGCGTAGCTTACGTAAAGGCCAAGTCCTGTTCCCTGTCCGATCGGTTTCGTGGTGAAGAACGGCTCAAAGATCTTGTCGGAATGTTCATCGCTGATCCCCGTGCCGTTATCTGCCACATCGATCACCAGCATCTGGTCGCACTCCTTTACGGAAATACAGATTTTGCCTCCCGACTTTGGAGCAAGAACATCGATGGCGTTCTGCACGAGATTGACGATGATCTGGTGAATGATGCCACGCCGCCCGACAATCTCCAGCTGCGCAGGGATGTCGAACTCGATTGTCGGCTTGATACGTTCCGCCTTGACCACCCAGTCCGCGGCTGTGCGCACCAACCGCCCGACGTCGAATGGCTCCACCGGTTCTTCCTGGTTGGAGGAAAAGCGCCGTAGATCCTGAACGATGTCACTGACCCGCTCGGCGCCTTCCAGTGTCCCCTCGACCAGCGGTGCAATATCGCGAAGCACGTGATCGATGCGCAATTTGGTCCTCAGTTCCTCGAGCTCGGGCACGTGCACATAGCGCTCGCAGGCTTCCAGGTATCGCGTGATCGCCGCACCGTAGCGTTTGAGCGCATGCATGTTTCCGAAAACGAAACTGATCGGGTTGTTGAGCTCATGCGCCACGCCGGCAACCAGCCGCCCAAGCGCCGCCATCTTCTCGGATATGACAAGTTGCTGCTGGGTTTGCGTCAGGCGCTTGTGTGCTTCATCGAGTTCCCGATAGGCCCGGCGCAATTCGCCGACCGGCCGCCCGACCAGTACGATGCCGACAAGACGCCCCTTGTGATCGTAGCGAGGGGTGCAATTCATGGCCAGCGGTGCCCCAGGTCCGCCATCGCATTTCAACACGACCTCACAATCGGCAAGATGCTGCTTCAGCGACACGGTCTTGCGGAATTTCTCGATCGGATCGAAGCTTGTTCGCTCGAAAAGGTCGCTCAGCATCCGGCCCGCGAGCCGATGGTTCGATTGCCCGGTCATCGTTTCGAGCGCCTTGTTGACGCGCTGAATGCAGCCCTGGGCATCGCTCACGATCAGAACATCGGTCATCGCCGACAGAACCGAGTCGATGAAGGCCTGCGCCTCCTCGAGCATCGCGTTCTTGGTCTCGATTTGCGTTTGTGACTGCACCAGATCGGCGTAGACCTGATCCATCTTCTGAATCACATTGATCCAGGCGTCCTCTGTGTTGGCCTGCGGTTCGGCCATGGACGCCGGTACCGATCCGGGCGTAGTGTTTTGGGCGATGTCGCGCAGCATCTTGGCTCACTCCCTGCGCTCTAGTGCGCTTTTCGATCCGATGGGTAAGGATCGACGCTCTAGCTCTCTGGTTTGTCGCATTGCCTTCGACGAACCGATTTCCACGTCGTCGGAAAATTCTCTAACCCGAAGCCCGCCGCTTGGGCATCGGGCGCACATTTTCCAGTCCGTAACGCTCAAGCTTGCCTCTGAGGCCGACGCGTGACAAGCCCAGTTCCTTCGCGGCCTTTGATTTGTTCCACCGATGGCGGATCAGGGTTTCGCGAATAATGCGCACTTCCAGTGCCGCCAGGCGATCCTTCAGCGATCCTTCCATGCCAACGACATTGTCGTCGGCATGGTCGTCTTCGGTAGGCGCGGCCAGAAGAATATTGCGTGACAGTAGATCGGCGCTCAATTCGCTATTGGTCTGTGCAATGACAACCATGTGCTGGATTTCGTTCTGCAGTTCGCGAATGTTGCCGGGCCAGGAATACCTCTGCATGCATTCGATTGCTTCTGCTGAAATACCTTTGACGGGTTTGCCCAAGCGTGCGCTCGTCTTTTCGACCAGCGTTCGCGCCAGCACCGGTATGTCACAGATCCGCCCGCGCAGCGGCGGCAGCTCGATCACCATTCCGGCGAGGCGGTAGAACAGGTCCGCCCGGAACCGCCCCTCGCGCACCTCGTCTTCGAGGTTGCGGTTGGTGGCTGCGATCACCCGCACATCGACCTTGCGCGAGCGGCCGCTGCCAACGGGGCGGATCTCGCCCTCCTGCAGCACGCGCAGCAGCTTGACCTGGAACGCCGGCGTCACCTCGCCGATCTCGTCAAGAAACACCGTTCCACCGTCGGCACGCTCGAACAAACCGACGTGATCCTCCACCGCCCCGGTGAAGGCTCCGCGCTTGTGGCCGAACAATTCGCTCTCCAGGAGCTGATCGGGAAGCGCCCCGCAGTTCTCCACGACGAACGGTTTGTTCCATCTCAGGCTCCGGTAGTGGAGGGCGCGGGCGGCCAACTCCTTGCCGGTGCCCGAGGCGCCACTCAGAATGATCGGGATATCATAGGGCGCCACCTGATGGAGAATTTCGCATACCGCGCTCATTGGGCTTGCCGGCGTGCGAACGATGCCGTCGTCGGCATCATAACTTCGCTTGAGTGCCGAGCGCCGCTCCCCGATCAGCTTGCGCGCATTGCCCGGTGCCATCTTCAGTTCGATGGCGAGCAGCTCGTTTTCCCGCTGGAGGGCATAGAGTGCGCAGGCATTCTTCAGCGTCATCAAAAGCGTGTCGGGATGCCACGGCTTGGTGATGTATTGATAGATGCCTGCATCGTTGATGCCGTTGATGATGTCGTGAGAATCGGTATAGCCCGACACGATCATCCGGATGATCTCGGGCCAGCGCGCCCGGACTGTCTTGAGGAATTCGACGCCTGACTGGTCGGGCATCCTCTGGTCGCACAAGATGACCTGTATCCATTCCTTTTCGAGGACCCGGTTCGCCTCGGCGACGCTGCTTGCTGTATGAACCTCGAAATCCTCACCGAGAATGCGCGCCAAAGATTCTAGCGATCGCACCTCATCGTCAACAACGAGAATTGCCTGGAGTTGCGTCATGATGCGGACTCCTAAACGAGCTGGCTTCTGGCCCGGGACCGGTTGCGATGGTGCGCGATGGTCACCGGCGTGCGTGATTTGGGCACCTTGTGAACGAAGTTATAGCGGGCGACATGATAGCTGGGATCAAAGCCATAGAAATTACGATGCATCCGCCGCAGTTCCTCGGCGCGGTAATCGGCAAGCGGTTTTGCCAATTCGTCCCTCTCGCGCTGGCTTTTCTTGTCGGACAAGCGCTGCGACAGCGCCGGGTCGGACGCTAGGTTCTGCGCCAACGCAGATACGATCGTCGCGAAATCGCTACGCGGTGCCTCAAGGATGCGGTTGGCAAGTCCGAGCCGCAGCGCCTCTTGCGCGCCCATCGGCAGGCGTTGCTGGGTAATCTGTTGTGCGCGGCGTGGCCCGACGTGCTTGGGCAGCAGATAGGTCCATAATTCGGAGCCATATAGATTGCCCATGTCCTTGTAATGAGGATTGAGGATCACGCCTTGACGCAGCCACACCTCATCGGCACACCGCGCCAGAAACACGCCGCCGGCTCCTGCATTTCCGCACAATGCTGAAACGATGATCTGGTTCGTTGTCCGGACGATCTGCTCGGCCAGGTTGTCGATTGCATTGATGTTCGACCAGGACTGATCGGCCGGGCTCGCTGCTGCTTCAATCTCGTTGAGATCAAGGCCGTTGGACCAGAAGTCCGGTCCACCCATCAAAACCAGAATCCGTTGCGGCCGGGCGGCGGCCTCTTCAAACGCCGCATAAAGACGCTCGCAGGCATCGACGCCCATCGCGCCATTAAGGAACGAGAAGTGCAGGAAGCCAACGTCTCCTATTTCCTCATAGCGGATATCGCTGGGGCCGTGGAGCCTCGGCAGAGGCGCAACATGGGCGGCGAGCACTTCGGCGGCCGGCAGCTTTATCGCCTTTGGTTGCGCAAGCCGTGCGTGTCCGATCCACACCGCGCCATCGCTTGTTGTGCGCAGGATCGCGCTCTTGGAGCACGCCACAATGGTGCCCGGGATGGTGTTTGGCGCGATGGCGTTCGTGATGATGGCGTCTGTCGTGACATCAGCCTTGGCGGCATTGAACAGGAAAACATCGGTGTCACCGATACGGTCTTTAACGCCCGGCATGCCATCGCTCGCCGCAATCTTGCGCAACACGGTGTCGGTATCATCGCTGCTCCAGTCGATTGCCCGATCAGCCTGTTTCATGGCCTCACGCCACTGGGGCTTGATGTTTGCATAAGCACTTTGGTCGGGTGGATTTTCCAGCCCGCTTTCGAACCGCGCCAGCGCCTCGCCAACGGCCGCAACAGCCGCTTCCGTCACCTCGTTGCGGTAATGGCTGGATTTCGTGGCCGTGCGCATTGGAAAAAGCTTTGAGGCCCACACTGGACCGGCGTCAAACTCCCCGGTCGCCTGCAAGACCGTGACGCCCCATACGCTCGCTCCATCAAGAATCGCCCAGTCGAGTGCCGCCGGGCCGCGATCGCCCGGTGGTCCTGGATGAACGATGAAGCAGGGTAGCGTGCGCCAGACCGCTTCGGGAATGGCGCGTTTGAGAAACGGCGCAATGACAATGTCCGGCTTGAAGAGGTTGACCGCCTCGATGGTCACTGCGTCGTTGATGTCATATTCGATCGTCACCACGTGACCGCTCTCGACGAGGTCCACGTAAAGACGCTGCGTCAGCGAATTGAAGCTGTGGCTCAAGAGCAGAATGCGCATGATATCGTCAAACCCTAACTTCAGCAGATCCGCGGTAACTGTTCTCCGGCAAGATAATCGACGACGCGGGCGCCGCCGAATTTCGTCCGCATCTGCACCATGGCATTGCGATCCTCGACGACGGTTCCGATGATCGAGGCATCATGCCCCAGGTGATGGGCTCGCATCACCTGCACCAGGCGTTCTGCATCGGCTGCGTCGCAGAATGCGATGAGCTTGCCCTCGTTGGCGACGTAGAGCGGATCAAGGCCGAGAAGCTCGCAACCGGCGGCAACATCACGTTTGATCGGAATTGCATGTTCTTCAAGGATCATCCCGACCTTGGACTGCTGCGCGATCTCGTTCAGCGTGGCCGCCAGTCCGCCGCGCGTCGGATCGCGCAGGACGCTGATTGTCGGTACGGCTTCCAGCATGGCGGCAACAAGTGTGTGCAGCGCTGCGCTATCTGACTGGATCTCGGTTTCAAATTCCAGGTTCTCGCGCTTCGACAGAATGGCGAGGCCGTGATCGCCGATGGTCCCTGACACAAGGATCGCGTTGCCTGCTCTTGCCAGGTTTCCCGAGACGTTGACACCGTCCGGGATCACGCCGACACCTGTTGTGGTGATGAAGATGCCATCGCCCTTGCCCTGCTCGACGACCTTTGTGTCGCCGGTCACGATGGCGATGCCGGCATCGCGCGCGG
>JAXGRZ010000067.1:0-12145 GCA_040765305.1 Hyphomicrobiaceae bacterium
ACGTAAATGGAGACACAAACGCTAGCGCTAATGCTCCTGGTGCGAGCACTCTGCCCGCGCACTCCGAAATCCGTTCTGCCGACATGTCGGACAATAGCATCATTCCGGATATCGAATCGGATGCCCTTATGGACATCGAAGCGGTTGCGATCAAGCCGGTCCCGGCTCAACCGGTGGCCGCCCAGCCAGTGCGTCCGGTGAACATCGTCGAGCGTATCACCGCGATCGAACGGGATGCGGCCGAGTTGGCGGGTGTGTCACGTCTGGTCCTGGAACGGTTCGGGCAAGACAGGCACTCCCCGCAGCAGACATTGCCCAGTAAGGCCAGCCATGCAGTTGGGGTGCGCCCCGCTGTTCATGCGGGCACGGCAATGGCGGGGGCAATGTTCGCTGGGGATGGTGGGCAGGGCGCCGATCTCGCCGAGGCGGAAGTCCACATCGTCATGGGCAAGAAGGGTGCGATGGGCGCCGATGCGGCCCGCGAGTTTCAATTGGCGCACACTGGCGCTCGCACCGCCCATCACAGCTTGGACACCATTGAGCATGCTGCCTCTCGTGAGCGCGTTGATGAGGCCAGCGTCGAGATCGGTCCGCTGAGCGATGCCGATTCGGAGCCGATGCAGCGACCCGCCGTTATTGATCGTGACCCTGCCGGTGATTTAGGGCAGCGGGGAGCGAAAGCCAATGAGATCGGAAAAATCCGCCGCTTTCTCAAGGCCCTGACGGGCGATTAAGATCCAACCGCGATCTGTCGAAATGATTGTCGGTGCAGGCCATTGTGGATCAACTTCGACTTCTGGCATGCCACCGGTTCGGTCAAACACAGGTTCGGTCAAAAAGGCAGTTTTCCTTCGCAGCGGCTCTGTTTATGTTGCGCCACAACAAAAACCGGGTGGCGCCTTGGGCCCGCCCGCACCAAGCCCCCAGGAGGTTGCGAGCATGAATGTCGTTGCGGAAGGCGCTGACCGGCTGATCGAGCGCGTGGGTGAGGTCATTGCGCAAGGCGAGCGAATCCTCCAGGCGGCCAAGATCGGCGTTCGCGGCCGCATCGAGGAGGCCGGTGGCATCGATGGCGCGCAACATGCCGCGCACGGTCTCGCCTGGCTGGCGACCACCGTTGAAGGCATTCGCCAGATGTGTCATTGGGCGGCCAAGTTGAAAGAAGAGGGCCGTCTGGGCGAAATGGAAAAGCTGCTGCTCGCCGCTGCGGCTGCTGAATATGCAGCTCAGATCGCCGGTGGCATTCCCATGAGTCAGGGCGAGATCATCCGCCCTGAAGCGTTGGGCGTCGCGCGCGCCGACGTGCGCCAGTTCGAGGATGCCGCCGCCGACATCGTCGCCGCCGGCAGCGCCGAGGCGGTCAAGGCGCGTCTGGCTGAGTTGATTGCCGAGCAGCAGGGCGCCACCACGTTTGGCGACAGTGGTCTTGACGAAATGCACGCCGAGATTCACGAGCAGATGCGCAAGTTCTCCGAGGCCGAGGTCGTGCCCCACGCGCACGAGTGGCATCTGAAGAACGACTACATTCCCATGGAGGTAATCCAGCAGGTTGCCGAACTTGGCGTGTTCGGCCTGACGCTGCCGGAAGAGTACGGCGGCATGGCGCTGGGCAAGGAATCCATGTGCATCGTCTCGGAGGAGCTGTCGCGCGGCTACATCGGTGTCGGCTCGCTCGGCACTCGCTCGGAGATTGCTGGCGAACTGATCCTCAATAACGGCACCGAGGAGCAGAAACAGACGTATCTGCCAAAGATTGCGACGGGTGAGATTTTGCCCACCGCCGTCTTCACCGAGCCCAACACCGGTTCTGATCTGGCTTCGCTCAAGACCCGCGCGGTCAAGCAAGGTGATGTCTACGAGGTGACCGGCCAGAAGACCTGGATCACGCATCCCGTTCGCGCCGATCTGATGACGCTGCTGGTGCGCACCAATCCCAACGAGAAGGGCTACAAGGGCCTTTCGATGCTGCTTGCCGAAAAGCCGCGTGGCGATGATGCCAACCCGTTTCCCGCCGAAGGCATGAGCGGCGGCGAGATCGAGGTGCTCGGCTATCGCGGCATGAAGGAATACGAAATCTCGTTTGATGGCTTTAGCGTTCCGGCGGGCAACCTTCTGGGTGGCGAGGAAGGCCAGGGCTTCAAGCAGCTGATGAATACATTCGAAGCCGCCCGCATCCAGACGGCGGCGCGTGCCGTCGGTGTTGCACAGTGCGCCATGGATCTGGCGCTGCGCTATGCGCTGGAGCGCAATCAGTTCGGCAAGCCGATCTATGCGTTCCCGCGCGTCGCCAACAAGATCGTGATGATGGCGGTGGAGGTGATGGTTGCCCGTCAGCTCACCTACTTTGCCGCCCGCGAGAAGGACGAGGGCCGCCGCTGCGACTTGGAGGCCGGCATGGCCAAACTGCTTGGCGCGCGTGTTGCCTGGGCCTGCGCCGACAATGCACTGCAGATCCACGGCGGCAACGGCTTTGCGCTCGAATATCCTGTCTCGCGCGTCCTGTGCGATGCGCGCATCTTGAACATTTTCGAAGGTGCCGCCGAGATCCAGGCCCAGGTCATCGCTCGTCGCCTGCTCGAAGGCGCCAATTAGAGCGCCGTGCGCTATATCGGAACCAATTCTGTTTCTCAAGCGGCGCGGCGATCCAGTAGGAGAGCGATGTAGGCCGTCGTGGTGCTTTAGCTTTTTGTTTTGTCGCATTTTCTGCGCCGAACCGGTGGCCACTTCGTCGGAAAATGCTCCAGGGACAAATCGCACGACGTGACTGGCGCGCGCCGCTTGAGAAACCCAAAGGGCCGGGCGAATTTGGCCCCATCTCTTTGCCATCCGTCTTGGCCGTAACACCGCTACGCCCGGCGCCGGCCAGCGGCTTTGCCGTGCCCCCTTTGCGGAAATTTGTCGCCCGCGCCTTGCTCTGGATGCAAGGGTCGGTGACGCCCTGCGCCGCGTCGTGATCGCGCATTTGATTGGTGTGAGAGGTGTGCGCTTAGGCCCGCGTCGATTATCTCCAATTGTCAGATTCGATCATCCAAAAATAAAACTACATTGTTTTTCATGTTGCTTCTTATAAATTTCGTGAAAGCCGAAATTGGTGAAAATATCCAATCTGCCAATATTGTTTATCTCCGCCTTGGAAAAACAAAAAAACCAAACCCACCGTTATCAATCATTTCACCAATCGAACGCCTAATGATCAAGGTGTAACTAACGGAAACAAAAGATCTTTCGCAGAATAGAGAGGCGTATTGCATATTTGCAAAACCATCATGAAGTGAGGGAAGTCATGATGTCAGTGCAGAAACACGTTCATGTGAGTGGGGAGTTGAAAGATGAATCGTGACTGCAATCATGTTGGTCGAGTGTGGTTGCGTGAATCGAGCGACGCGGCCGGGGTGTCTACGCCTGGCGGTTCAAGACGCGACCGCGTTCATGACGATGCGGATTTGGACAATGAACAATTCAGACGAATGTTATGGGATGATCTGAGTGCGTTCGATGAAGATTTCGAAGACGAGGCCGATGCCAAATGTGGCGCGGTCGGTCGTGTGCATGAAGATGAGAGTAAGGCGCAGGTCGCCTTTGAGAAGAACAGCGGCGTCAATTGGGGGCGGGCTGGCAAGGCCCTGGCTGCAATCTGCGCGCTCATCTTGACTGGCATAGTTCCGGTCATGCGCCTGGTTACCTCGGAAAGTGCTCAGGCTATCTCCAATGCACGCGTTATTACCGTCAATGCACCGATTGATGGCGAACTTTGGTGGGGTTCGGGGTTCCACATCGGCACCCACCTCGGACAAGGCGATATCTTGCTGGTCATCAACAATCCGCGCGCCGATACGGCGGCTCTCGACAACGTCAGGCGAGAGCTGTTCCGGCTGAATGCTCAAAAGGATACGCTTGCCAGCAAGATCACGATCGCAAAGCAGGAGCGTGCGAAGTTGTTGACCGACGATCGGTTGCACCGCGCCGCGCGCCTCAAACAGTTTCAGGCGCGCAAACAGCGGGTGATGTCCCAGATCTCGGTCGCAAAAGCCAACGCGGCAAACGCAGATCTTGGTCTGAAGAGAACCGAGTGGCTTGCCGAGCGTGGGCTGTCGACGCGTGTGCTTTTGGAGAACAAGCAGCGTGACAATGAAGTCGCCGCCCAGTCAGTGCATGTTTTGGAACACCAGCTTCATGAAATGGAAGTGGAGTACGAAGCCGCCCTTAAAGGTATCCGCCTGACCGATGATCACAATACGCTCACACACATGAAAGCGCGGGCGCAACAACTCGCATTTGAGGTCGAGGCATGGGAGCATCAGTTGGAAAGCCAGAACCAGCTGATCGCCGGGCTGAAGGCCGACCTAGAGAAGGAACAAAGCCGCTTATCGGATAAGCAAAGAATGCTGGTTTCCAGTCCGGCCGATGGAAATGTCTGGGAGATTCTCGCGTCTTCCGGCGAGCTTGTTCGTCGCGGCCAGCCGCTGTTTCGCATATTGGATTGTGCCGGTGCCGTCGTCAGCAGTACGGTCAGCGAAGCGACATATAATCGATTGCGCGTTGGTGCACCCGCAACCTTCAGGTCGAGCAGCGACATGACCGAATACAAGGGTCACATCGTCACGATGCATGGTCTTGCTGCGCCGCCTGCCAATCTTGCAATTGGACCTGCAAACCTGCGCAACGAACCATTTCGTGTCGGCATCTATTCGCCTGATCTTGCAGCGGTGGGCAAATGCACGGTCGGACAGACCGGCATCGTCAAGTTTGGCGGGGGTAGTGACGTCAGCTTCATGAAGCGTATGCGCTATTGGTTCGATTACTGGTTCAATGTGTTATGAGCACCTCGATCTCACTGGCGTCGGGTGTGACGTTACCTGACGTCATTTTGCCTGGCCTGACGATCGGCGGGGCCCTGCTCTTGGTTCTGCCCTGGGTCAGTCGCGAAAATGCCCTGACGCGCATCGCGCTCATCGGCTTCGTCGTGTGGTTGATGTGGCGCTATATGCTGTGGCGAATCGGCGAGACACTTCCGCCGCCGGAGCATACCCTTGAGTACGCGATCGGGATCGTGTTTCTTGTCGTCGAGACGCTTTCGGTCATCGGCGCCACCTTATCACTGTTCTGGATGACGCGCGTTCGCTCGCGCTCGCGCTCACAAGATGCCGACGATGGTGTCCGGCGGCTGCGCCGTGAAAGGGCAGCGCCCCTGGTCGATGTCCTCATCTGTACGTATAACGAGGGACGCGAGGTCGTGCTGCCCACGATCATGGGCGCGCTTGGCATCAATCATGCGAACAAACGGGTCTGGGTTCTTGATGACGGGAAGCGTCCGTGGCTGAGGGAATTCTGCCGTGTTGCTGAATGTGGATACATCACGCGGTCCAACAATGAGCATGCCAAGGCCGGCAACATCAACCACGCGCTGGCGCGCATCGCGAGACTGCGCGTGCAACCTGAGTACGTGGCGGTTCTTGATGCGGACTTCGTATGTGAGCCTGAGTTCATCGAGCGCACGCTTGCCTTGATGCACTTTGACGGTAAGGTGGCGGTGGTCCAGACGCCGCAGTATTTCGTCAATCCAGATCCAATACAGCGCAATCTGGCCGCCCAGCATGTATGGCCCGATGAGCAGCGCTTCTTCTTCGATATCGTGCTTGAAGCCAAGGATGTCTGGAATGCCGCATTCTGCTGCGGCACATCCGCTCTCATCCGCTATAGCGCGTTGCGCGAAATTGGCGGCATGCCGACGCAGTCGGTAACGGAAGATTACCTCTTGTCCTTGTGTCTGCGTGAGCGTGGCTATCAGACGGTCTATCTCAATGAGCGGCTGTCGGCGGGGCTGGCACCGGAGGGGTTGAAGGAGTACCTGACGCAGCGAAGCCGCTGGAGTCTTGGATTTGTCCAGATAGTTCGCAGCGCGCATGGGCCATTTTCATTGCGTCGCGGTGTGTCCTGGGTTGATCGACTGACGCTTGTCGATACGTTTCTTTATTGGAGCTCTACCCATGCGTTTCGTATATTTGCGATCATCATACCAGCAATTTATCTGCTCTTTGACCTGAAGCCCGTGCATGCGGGCCTCTATGATGCGATCGATCACATCTTTCCGTTCCTCATCGCCATAATATTTACCAACGGTTGGCTCACGCAATGGCGGGTCCTGCCTGTCATGGCGGACGTCAGTCAACTCCTGTCGGCGCACGCAGTGCTCAAATCAGCCTTCGTTGGGTTGTTCTTTCCCAGGAATCAGACGTTCAAAGTTACCTTGAAAGGCGGTGATCGCAGCCGTCGGTTCATTCAGTGGCCAATGATGATTGCCTTCCTGGGATATCTGACGCTGACCCTCGCAGCAATTCTGACAGCGTTTCTGATCAACACCGATGAAGCCATGAGGGACTCCTCCATCATCGCGCTGGCGTGGTGCTGGTATAACGTCATCGTGCTCACTGTGGCGTGTCTGATCTGCATAGAGAGTCCGCGTAGCGATGCGGACGCTCGTTCGGTCGGGACGCTGGCGGTAACCCACGGTGGGCGAACCGCATTCTGCCGCGCGATCGATGTGGCAGCGGGGAACGTGAAGCTGGCGGGGCAATGTCCCTTCGAGTTGGGTGCGCGGGTCAGTGTTGGAATCGGTAGCCTCACGGTTGATGGACAAATCGTTGGCGTGGCAGAGGATGGCTTTTCCATCAGATCTGCGCGCAATGTGGATCGGTTGAAGCAGCTCCTCGTGCAGACCAGTGTCGCACCAGCACTTGCGCGGAATTTGCAGCCGTTGCGCGTTGTCCAAGCGGTCGCCGGACGCGTCTTCAGGTAGTGCACCAGTGGCGCAATACAGGTGAGGGTGGACGGCTTGCGCGATGCAAAGGCTTGCCGGGAAAGGCACCGGCTCAACCCTTGGCTGAAACCGTGCCCGTACCGTCATCAAATAACGCCACCACCTGACTGTCGCTTCCCACCCGGAATGTGTACGGTTCAGAACTTGTAAGAGAACGTCACCGATCCGCTGCGCTGCGAGCCGTCCGAATAGCCGTTATAGGTTCCCTTGAGCGTGACATCGAGATTGTCCATCAAACGTCCATTGAAGCCCAGATCAATTTGCAGCGCGTCTTCGGGTGCCGACAACCCCTCCACGTTCCAGGCGAAGCCGCGCGCGGCGCGCGACTCGGCCACCAGCGAGCGCTCGGAATTGAATTCATGCATGTAGGCAACACGGCCGAACAAGCTGATCCATGTTTCATTGCTCAATTGGTTGGTGAACTCGAATCTCAGCCCCGAAAGCAGCGTGTGCGAATCGGCAGTCTGGCGATGGAAGTAGTTGCCGTAGATCGGATTGTCTTCGCTCCACGATGGTTGGATCAGTTTGTCATACTGATAGGAGACGAAAGGCGAGAGCGAGAAGCCGCCAAATTGCTGGCGATAGCCAAGTTCGACAGCCGAACCGACGGCGTAGGCGTCGTTGTCGCCATGGACGTAGCGGCCTAATGCGAAACGTTCGCTGTCGTTCGAAAATGCACCCGTTGAAACCAGCCCCTTGCCATAAAAGCCGATGTCGGACCAGGCCATGCCATAGGCCGCCACCGAGCCGCCGACACTTCTGCCGTTGGTCCAGCGATCGGGAACTGCAAACGTCAAGCGATTGATGTCGAACGCGGTGGCGAGCAGCGCATTGGGAGCGATCCGATATTCAACGCCGCCAGTTGCTGAGCTGATCGTCTGCTGGGTTGAAGCCGTGGCGGAATTGCCATTCTGGTGTCCATCAAGATATGTCGCCTCAAACCAGGCGCGGCGCTTCAGCTTGCATTCGGGAACGATCCTGGGATCGCGACCATTGCAGTAGGCCAGCGTATCGGCACCGCTGAGCAGCGATGAGGCAAACCGCGCCCGCGCGCCAAGAGCGGCCTGTTGTGATGCCGCAAGACCCTCGCCGGTCAGCGAATCATAGGCTCTTTGCAACCCTTCCAGTGTGTCGATGCGCAACAGTTCGTCGGCAATGACCTGAAATGAGGGAACGCCTGCATTCTGGATTTGGTTGACCGTGTTGCCAAAGTTGGCGGCATTGTCGGTCAGTCCATTCGGGTTGTAGTCAACCAGGTAGTTGACGAACAACGTGTTCCCGATTGTCTCGAGGTAGGCAGAAAACACCGCCGTCGTCGACGGCGTGCCCGACGCCAGCGTCGGATAGATGGCAATGCCATTATCGGTCAAGCCGCCCGCCGCAGTCAGAATGGGGATGTGGAATTGGCCAGGTTTGCCGGCTCCCGTGAGGGGCTCAAGTGTTACGAAGCCGCCGAGCGCCGCGGTGCCGGTCACCGAGACAAAATCGGTATAGTCGAGGGCGCCAGCGCCCGTCTCGAAGTTGATGTTGGTGACCAGCTGCCCGTTCACGTCTTGCACAAAATTGCCGATAATGGTCGTCACGCCATTGGCGTTGCTGGCCGACATCACCGCGTTGACGGTGCCTGGAGAAAAAAAGGCGTTGTTGGTGAATGTGCCGCCGCCAAGGTCGACGGTATCGCCGGAATTGTACGTCGCGCCAGAATCGTTGAGCAGTGAGTTCAAGCCTGCTCCAAGCCGCAGGTTGCCGGTGATGACACCGCCATTGCGGTTCTCGATTGCGTCGTTGCCGGTGGTTCCGGAAATGACGGTGTCATAAATCCCGCCGGCGGTCTCGATCAACGCAGCGCCAGGCAGCAGTGACGGATCCTGACCGTTGATGATTGTGTTGTTGACGCCGTCGATGAGGGCAATGGCCGTGCCGCCACGTCCGGCTCGAATGATCGCGTCGTTGACGACGGATATGTCGCCGCCGCCGGTCGCGCCGTTGCTTTCCAGATGCACGGCGGTACAGTTATCGGCGTTGCAAGCGATGGTCGACGTGATGCCGTTGTAAAGATCGATGGTGCCGCCGCTGCCGAGAGCTGATGTGGTGCGCGCAAAGATGGCGCTGGAATCCGTGCCGTTGGTGATGACGATGCCGCCGGGGCTGTTGCGGTGATTGGAAATCGAGATGTTGCCCGCATCAGCACTTGATGCACCGGCATACGAAAACACGCGGCTATCGGCGACAATGCCGTGTGATGTCGCGCCTGAGGTTGCCAGATCACCGGTATTGTCGATGCTGATGTTGCCGGAGGCAAAGCCCGTGCCATAGCTCAGCGCCATGACGTTGGAGGAGTTCGTTGCGGATGTGCGCAGCGTCCCCTTGTTTGTGATGGCGACAGAACCAGCGCCTCCCGACTGTGTTCCAACCGGCAAGCCCTCCCAGAAAACATCCTGCGGCTTGTAAGTGGTCAATCCGTAGACGCCACCGATGCTGAGTGCGGTGATTGCATCAGAGCGCTGTCCACTCGTCGCAATGCCGCCGGTGTTGGTGATGGCGACGGCGCCGCCCGAACCGCCGATGAGGCTTGCTGTTCCCGCTGCCGTGCCGGCACTGCCAATGCCGCCTTGTGCACCCTGGCTCCAGTTGACATCGTTGTAGCAGCGGTCGAGGGTCACGTCGTACCAGCACTGCGAACCCGCGGCACCGCCGACACCACGGGCGCCTGCATCGCCGACCGTCCCACCAGTGCCGCCAATAGCGCCCAGACTTTGCGCCAGAAGTGCGGAAGAATATGAAGCGCCTGTTGTTCTCAGCGTCTGCGCGTTGGTGACGCTGACATGCCCGCCATTGCCACCGATGCCGCCATTGCCGCCCGTACCGCCATTACCACCATTACCGCCGCCGCCTGACGTGCCTGAAATCGAGTCATTGTCTCCAAAACCTG
Organism: Hyphomicrobiaceae bacterium; assembly: GCA_040765305.1. GTDB lineage: Bacteria > Pseudomonadota > Alphaproteobacteria > Rhizobiales > Hyphomicrobiaceae > JAEUMD01. The sequence continues at coordinate 9,750 of JAXGRZ010000067.1, forward strand.
GCGTCACGATTGGAACGGAATCGAGATGATAACCCGGTAGGCCGCCCGTGCCACCGGTACCACCGGTTCCACCCTTACCACCCGTACCGCCAATACCGCCGAGACTTTGCGCGAGTATTGCGGTCTGTCCGGCGGTAATCGAACCGCCGGCTTCTGTCATCACCGCGACTGCGCCGCCTGTGCCACCGGCGCCGCCGACACCGCCGGTGCTGCCATTGCCGGCCTGGCCGCCATCGCCACCATCACTGACGACAAAAAAATTGCTCCTGCTGTGATCGCCCTCATCTGCACCGTTACCACCCGTTCCCCCCTTACCGCCGGTGCCGCCCTGGCCGCCGGTGCCGCCTTGCCCACCAAGGCTGGTAGCGCTGATGCCGACCTGTTGGACAGTAAGAGCACCTGCACCGATTTCTGCTGTGACCGTGCTGCCGCGACCACCGGCGCTGCCCTCGCCACCAGTAAAGCCGGTGCCACCCGTGCCACCGTTGGAGCCGTCTCCTGCTATCGTCTGAGTTAGGAAGTCGGTGGCAGCGTCGCCATTGCCGCCCCGGCCGCCTTGGCCACCTGTTCCGCCTTGGCCACCCGTTCCGCCCTTGCCGCCCGTGCTCTGCAGGATGTGCCCGTTCACGGCCTCGGCCACGACAATCGTGCTTTGCAGCCAAACCGGGCCGGCATCGCCACCGCTACCAGCAATGCCGCCCGTACCACCGGTTCCACCCGTGCCGCCCGTGTTGGAGTCGCCAAGCACGGCAACCCAACCAACTAATTGCGTATTTCTGACGTCGGCAGAAGCATCTGCGCCGCGCCCGCCAAGTCCGCCCGGTCCACCTTGGCCGCCTGTGCCGCCTTGGCCACCGGTTGAATTGAGAGATGTGATCGTGCTTGCGCTGACGCTATCGGCATAAAGCTGCAAGTTGACCAGTCCGCCCGTGCCGCCCACGCCACCCGTGCCACCCGTGCCACCCTGGGCGCCATTGCCGCCTCGCCCGCCGTCCGCCGCATAGGCCATTGTTTTAGGAATGGGTGGGGCCGGGGGTGGAAAGAGGATCTGCGTCAGCGTGCCCGTTATCGATGCGCCACCGGCGCCTCCCGTGCCGCCCGTACCACCGATTTGAGCTGTACCGCCTTGCCCGCCGGTCCGCGCCATCGTCACCGCCGTGCCCGGCACGATTATGTTCGTCGCGGTAATGCTGGCGGTCGCATTGGTTGCGGCGGTTCCGACACTGCCGTCCGCCCCGTTGGGAATGGTGCCGCTCACCGTTTGGACGGTCAGCGTCGTCGAACCATCGTCAAGAAGCGTGAATGTGAAGTCGCCCTGCGTGACTGTGTTTGATGTCGAGGTATAGGGGGTGCCGTTGATGGTGTATTGGGCATCTTGTGATTGATAGCCGTAAGGATATTCGGTCGTGCCGCCGTATGAGACGGGATCGGGCGGTAAAAATTCAAGGCCGTTCACCGCCACGGGCGTGAACGCGGGGCTGCCGGTCGTCACCAGGACGCCATTGATGTCGCGCGCCTGGGTTATGACGGTGAAATTGTTGCCGGCGCCGACGGCGCCAGTGACCGAGAGTGTGTCGGTCGAGCCGTCAGCAGCATCAATGTTGGTCGTATAGGCGCCTCCGGTTTGGGCTGCGATCGCGTTTTTCAGGTCCCCAAGCGTTGATCCAGCCGGCATCGTGAAGATAATCGGAGCACTGCCCTGAGGTGTCACCGTTACGTCAAAAGAATTGCCGGAGTTGAGAACGGTGCTCTCCTGGATGCCAGTGGTGGACGAGCTCCGGATCATTGGGCTGGCCAGCTGCGTGACGACGATGTTGTAGGTTGCATCGGCCGGTGACCCGGTCGTTGGCGTTGCCGTCAATATGCTGTCATTGGTGTTGTCGATTTCCGTTTCGCCAGAACCGCTGGGCGCATTGCGGCCGGTGGTGCCGGGATAAGTCGTGAAGGTGCCAAACCTGTACCAGTCGGCGCAGGCCGTGCCCCACGTCATCTGATTGCAGCGATACCCGCCCTGCTTGCCCGCTGATCCGTTTGGGCCAGATCCAGGAGAGCCGGCAATCGCAGCCACACCAGACTCGGTGGTCACATCGACGTAAGGCGTCGTGATGGTCTGCGCGAGGGCGGCACCGCCCAACAGAAGAAATCCCCAAAACGCACCACTCGACGCCAGCCATCTGGCGGGCCTATGTCCTGCTGCCCGCATCATCGGTGGTTTCCTGGTCTCGGTCGGCACAACGGCCTCCTTTCGAACGTGGTCTGCGCAGCAATCAGCCCCCCGCATCCGAAAAGACGGGTGGGTTTACTGGAACGCCGAGTGATGGGAACTGGACTTTCCCGTATGCCGAGCGGGCGGCGAGCGCGGGAGAAAACACGCAATGCTAGAAAAATTAACCTAT
>JAXGRZ010000068.1:0-11959 GCA_040765305.1 Hyphomicrobiaceae bacterium
AAGTCGATGTCTGGGAGGACATGGAACAAATGCAGAAGAAACGTCTGTTGATTACGCGCCGCCTGCCGGCTGAGGCGGAAGCCCGCGCCAACCGTGACTACGAGATCGTCCAAAATAGCGACGATCACCAGATGACGACGGACGAGATCATGGAGAAGGCGAAGGATGTCGACGCCATCATGATCACCATCACCGACAAGATGCCGAAAGCCGCCATCGACCGGATTCCCGATCACATCAAGATCCTTTCGACCTATTCGATCGGCTTTGACCACATCGATCTGAAGGCGGCTGCTGCGCGCGGTATCAAGGTTGGCAACGCCCCCCATGGTGTGACGCTGGCAACCGCCGAGATCGCCATGCTGCTGATGCTGGGTGCGGCCCGGCGTGCCAGTGAGGGCGAGCAGATGATCCGCACGCGCTCCTGGCCGGGCTGGGCGCCGCTGCAGCTGGTCGGGCAACGCCTCGATGGCAAGAAGCTCGGCATCTTCGGCTTCGGCAAGATCGGCCGGGCCCTGGCCAAGATGGCGCGTGGTTTCGATATGGAGATCCATTACCACGATATCATGCGCGCCAAGCCTGAGGATGAGCATGGCGCGACATATCACGATACGCTCGACAGCCTGCTCAAGGTTTCGCAGTTCTTCTCGATCAATGCGCCGGCAACCGAACAGACACGCTATTTCTTCAACAAGTCGGCGATCGATAAGATGCCGCAGGGTGCCATTGTGGTGAATGCAGCGCGTGGCGATCTGGTCAATGACGAAGATCTCATTGCGGCGCTGAAAACCGGGCGCATTGGTGCTGCTGGTCTCGACGTTTTCAACGGCGAGCCCAAGATCAACGAAGGCTATTGCAACCTGCCCAATACGTTCCTGCTGCCGCATCTGGGGTCAGCCGCCATCGAGGCGCGCAACCAGATGGGATTTGAGGCCCTCGATAACGTCGATGCGGCATTTGCCGGCAAGAAGATGCCGTTCGCGCTCAACTGAGGCGGCTGCCAAAAGATGTTGCCGCTGGTTTGGGTGTGTGCAATTCGGTGAATAGAAAAGGCCCGACTCTCAAGAGAGCCGGGCCTTTTTGTCGGGTCGGTTTATACCGGATTCATTTGTGGGTTTTATCTGCCTGGGAGGGGCAGCGCGGTGGCCTGCAAGACAGTTGCCGCCGGATTTTTTATCGTTGCTTTGGCTTATTGACCAGTGTTGCCGTTTCCGTTCCTGCGTGAGGAAAATGTCGCAAGCCAGAAATCATAACCGCACATCAGTACGGTTATGAAAAGCACAACCTTGAGGGACATGCTGTTGACCCAGATCCCCAGGATGGCGAGAAACACCGCGAACGCCGCGAATGAGAAGATCGCCAGAACTTTATCGTACATGTTCGCTCTCCATCATGCGGTGGCGCCGCCGGTCTCGCGCCCCAAGTGGTTTTCCAGCCAGCGTGCGGTGCGCAGCAATCGGCCATCGTCTCGGCGTGCGCCGACCAACTGGACGCCGAGGGGAAGACCATCGACCTCGAGCAGCGGCACCGAGATCGCCGGCATGCCAAGATAGGTCCACAGACCATTGAAGATCGGCGAGCCGGTGATACCCGTCTCCAGAGCGGGCGCGGTACCGGGGGAGGCCGGTGTCAGGATCGCCGTATAGCGATCGAACAACCCTGCAACCGTGTGGTAGGCAGCTTCCCGCGCGCGGATCGCTTCCAGATACGTGCGGACCGGCACGTCGCTGCCTTGCCGCAACCTCTCCTTCAAACCGGGTGAGAGCTGGTCGGCATAATGATCCAGCAGCGGACCGTAATAGGCGGCATTCTCGGCCAACTGGACAATGCGCTGCCATTCGATGACATCGGCGAGGACCGGGGCTTCGATTTCTTCAAGGCCGGCGCCCAGTGTGGCGGCCAGTTCCTGGTAGGCGTCGTGCAGGCTGGGCTCCGCGTCTTGCCAGGCCGGTGTCTTGACGAACGCGAGCAGCGGCGTTGCGGGAGGCTCTTGCGCGGCAATTCCGCTAAGGTTGGGCTGGCTGCGCGGATAACTCGCCGGGTCGTCGGGATCGTGGGTTGCCAAGCAGTCGGTGAGAAGTGCTGCGTCTTCGATCGAACGGGTCAGAACACCGACCGTGTCGAGCGTATGGGACTGCATCAGCACACCGCGGCGCGAGATGAGACCCAACGTCGGTTTGAACCCGTAGATTCCGCAGTAGGACGCGGGGCGCAAGACGGACCCCGCTGTCTGTGTGCCCAGGGCTGCCGGGATCATGCCTGAGGCGACGGCGGCAGCCGAGCCGGCCGAGGAGCCGCCGGGTGAATGTCCTGGCGCTTGCGGATTGTTGGTTGTTGATGGCGTCATCAGCGCCAGTTCGGTGGATACCGTCTTGCCAAGGATGATGGCACCGGCCGAGCGCAAGGCGGCAACGCAGAATGCATCGGCGTCGGGGCGGCGACCTGAGAAAACCGGCGAGCCGTTCTCGGTCGGCATATCGGCGGTATCGATAACGTCCTTGATGGCGATCGGGACACCATGCAGCGGTCCGCAGCCATTGCCGGACAGGCGCCAGCGGTCGGCCCGGCGCGCCTGTTCGATGGCGTAGGCCGGATCGGCCCAGGCAAAGGCGCCAATATCAGGGTCGCGCTGCGAGATGCGCTTGAGGCAGGCGGACACCAGGTCCTCAGAACTCAGCCGCCCTGCAGCGATCTCGCCGGCAGCGCCGGCAAGACCCAGATCTGTCGGCTCGCCTCCAGTGCTCGTGATGTGTTGGCGATCACCTGCCATAGAAGTACTCAGGCAGAAAGAGTGCGACGCTGGGGAAGATGTAGAGTATCACCATCGAGATCAGCACCATGCCCAGATAGGGCATGCAACCTTTGAAGATCTCCATCAGTTGCACGTGTGGTGGCGCTATGCCCTTTAGGTAATAGGCCGCCATGGCCATCGGTGGTGTGAGGAACGAGGTCTGCAGGTTAAGGGCAATGAGGACGCCGAAGAACAGCGGGTCGACATTGAAGTGCGGCAGCAAAGGCAGGAAGATCGGCACAAAGATGATGATGATCTCCGACCATTCCAGCGGCCATCCCAGCAGGAAGATGATGATCTGGGTGAGAATGAGGAAGGTGATTGGGGACAGGTTGAGAGCGAGAACAAAGTCCTTCACCAGATGTTCGCCGCCAAGGTAGGAAAACACCGAGGAGAACGTCCATGACCCAACGAACAGCCAGCAGACCATCGCGGACGTTCGCACCGTCAGATAGACGCTCTCTTTCAGTCGGTCCCAGGTGAGCGAACGGTACAATATGGCGAGGAGCAGACCGCCCAGTGATCCAACGGCCGCCGCTTCAGACGGTGTTGCCAGACCAAACAGGATCGCGCCAAGCACCGACAGGATCAACGTGGCAAGCGGGACCAAGGAGGTGAGCACCATGCCGGTCAGCTGGAGCGTCGACAGTTTCGGGATGTCCTCATCGCGCGGCGGTGGTGCGATTTCGGGACGCAGCACCGCGCGACCAATCACATAGAGCATATAGAGGCCGGCCAGCATGAAGCCGGGAAGGAAGGCGCCTGCGTAGAGCTTCACCACGGATACGTTGGCCGTGGCCGAATAGACGATCAACATGATCGATGGTGGAATGAGGATGCCCAGGCAACCGCCGGCACAGATGACGCCTGCCGCATAGGAGGTGTCATAGCGTGCCTTTAGCATTTGCGGGAAAGCCAACAGACCCATCAGCGTTACGACTGCGCCGACAATGCCTGTCGCGGTGGCGAAGAGGGCGCAGGTGAGGAGTGCGGCAACCGCCATCGAACCGGGGACACGCCGTGCCGCGACCTGCAGGGTGGTAAACAGGCGATCGACGATGTTGGCGCGTTCGACGATGTAGCCCATGAATAAGAACAGCGGCACCGCTGTCAGCACGTCGCTCGACATCACCGAATATGTCTGATTGACGAACAGATCGAATATTCGGTTGTCGAAAATCGACTGCATTCGCGAGGGATCGTAGTAGGCGTAATAGCCGAAGCCAACGCCCATTGCCATGAGCGTGAATGCGATCGGGAAGCCCAGTAGGATGATAACGATGAAAAGCGCCAGCATGGTAATGGCGACTTGAGGGTCGGTCATCGGGCGCTCCCCTTGCCAATCTCGGAGGCGACCTCTGCGTGATCCTCGACCTGATGCAGAATCATCGTTTCTGTTTCCTCGACGTCGGCGATTTTCTCAGGCCACTTGTTCTCGCGGATGCACAAGATGCAGCGCGCAACCTGTGCCAGCCCCTGAATGAAAAGCAACAATCCGGCAGCGGGGATGACCATCTTGAAATGGAAGATCGGTACGTTCGCCGGGCTCATGACGGAAACCTCGCGGTAGCCGAGCGACTGGTCGGCAAATGTCCAGCCGGCGAAGATGAGGGCTAGAACCGCGGGATAGAAGAATATGATGTAGAGAACCAGTTCGATAATGGCCTGCACCCGCGGTGACCACATGCGGTAGAACACGTCGCCGCGGACATGCCCGTCGCGCGAAAGCGTGTAGGCGCCGCCCATCATGAATAATGTGCCATACATCATGTAGCTGAGATCGAAAGCCCACGATGTGGGATCGCGCAGGACGTAGCGGACAAAAACCTCGTAACCGACGCCAAAGGTCATGGCTATGATGCACCAGGCGAATGCATGGCCCATCCATTGTGAGAATTTGTCGACTGCGAAAATAAAGGATCGCACTGAGCACTACCCCCGTAGGTGTCAATCTGGCGTTGGGTGGGCGGCTTATCGCCACCCACCCTTGCCTAGTTCCTCGATGGCCTGTTGATCAGGCCTTCTGGAGCTTGCCGGGGAAGTAATGGTCGAACGCCAGCTCGTAGTCGGCGGCATTCGTGAGATAGTAGAACGCGACGCGCTCGGACCAGGCCCGCTGGCTATCGACAACCTTCTTGAAGAAGGCATCCTGGGTCAGTCTTTCCAGCACCTTGTCCCAGCTCGTGAGCTGCGCTGCCATCACCGACTTGGGCGTGCGGTGGACCTTGACGCCGTCTTCCTTCATGAGGCCCTGAAGGTCCTTGGAATAGCGATCGAGCGCGAGGGCATAGTTGGCGGTCGATGCTGCTTCCGCGCCGTATTCGAGGATTGCCTTCATCTCGGCGGGCAAGCCGTCGAACTTGCGCTTGTTGAAGATGATTTCGAAGAACTCGGCGGCCTGGTGATAGGAACCCAGCATGTAGTCCTTGGAGACATTCTGGGCGCCGAACTGGCGGTCCGACGTCGGGTTGTTGAACTCGAACGCTTCGATGACACCACGCTCCAGGGCGGGAATGATTTCGCCGCCGGGCAGCTGCGTAACCTTCAGGCCCATGCCCTGCATAATCTCGGTGGCAAGGCCGACGGTGCGGTACTTGAGGCCCTGCAGGTCTTCGACCGACTTGATCTGCTTCTTGAACCAGCCGAGCGGCTGGGTTGGCATCGGCATGGCAAAGAAGCCGACGATGTCGAGCTTGAGGATGTCCTGCGTCAATTCCCTGTAAAGGGCCTTGCCGTCCTCCGACTGGATCCAAGCCAGCATCTGTGTCGCGTCGCAGCCGAACACCGGGCCGGTGCCGAACAGTGATGCCGCCTTGTTCTTGCCGTACCAGTAGGCGCTGACCTGATGGCCTGCATCAAGCACGCCGGTATGGCAGGCATTTTGAACCTCGAAAGCCTTGACCACGGCGCCAGCGGGGAGAAGGTCGAATTTGAGACGACCGCCAGCCATCTTCTCACAGCGATCTGTATACTGCTTGGCCATCTCCTGGAAGATGTCCGATGCACCCCACGCGGACTGCATTTTCAAGGTTACCGTTTCCGCGCGCGATACGTTCGGCATCGCAATGGTGCCGGTTGTGGCGAGGCCAGCGGCAACCGCGCTCCCTTTCAGAAAGCGACGGCGCGAAACTGATTTTGATTCATGTTTCGAAGTCATGTGGCGAAATCTCCCTGACTTTGCAGTGTTGTTGTGGATTCTGATGGGTATATTCTCTGATACCCTTGGCATGCCATATAGCGCAAATTTTCGCATTGTGTCGCGCGAAAATTGGAATAACGAATGGTTCTTTTGGCGTGCTTTATCTACAGCCCAGTCCCTGACAGGCTTACCTGTCGGGGTGGTCTGACCTGTCATGGTGGCGCTTCTTGTGGCTGCATGCAAGGTCGGCGTATTGCTGGTTTGAGCCGATGCATCAATTTGCGATGGCGCGGTGCAGCATAATCTGGTTTTGCGGCGTGCTGGGCTCAGGATTGGTCGCCAGTGCCGCCGCCAGCGCCATGGATATTGCCGTCAAGGTTAGGTCCCTAAAGCGAGGATGTACTCGTGGGAATGGGGCGGTACCCTTCGTATAATATTTGTGGGATCGTGCCGGCCGTTGGCCGCAGCGCGCCTCGCTTGACCCAAATCGTTGAAGATTTTATAGCGAGCCACCTTGCACAAAGATTTGCGACCTAGTTCGCTGCCCTGACGCCAATTACTCCTTTGCGCGTGCCGCAGGGCACATTCAGGCTCATGCGGCGCACGCAGAGCTAGTTTGGTGATGAGGCAGCCGAGGGAGAGTACCCATAATGTCGAATGAGCAGCGCTCTGCGGGTCGTCATTTCCTGCAAATTCCTGGTCCAACCCCCGTACCCGACCGTATCCAGCGGGCCATGGCGCGAGCGATCCTTGACCATCGAGGTCCAGAGTTTCAGGCCCTGTCGCAACGCGTGCTCGACAAGGTCAGGACTATTTTCAAGACGCGCAACCCGGTCATCATCTTTCCTTCATCGGGCACCGGGGCATGGGAGGCGGCGCTGGTCAACACGATGTCACCTGGCGATCATGTGCTGATGGTGGAAACTGGACAGTTCGCGACACTTTGGAAGAACATGGCGACGAAGCTTGGCCTGCAACCGCAGTTCATCGCAACGGAGTGGCGCTCAGGTGTCGATGCGGGCGAAGTGGAGGCGCGGCTCAAGGCAGATAGCGATCACAAGATCAAGGCGGTGTGCATCGTGCACAACGAGACGGCCACCGGCTGCCGCAGCGATGTCAAAGCCGTGCGCGACGCGCTCGATGCCTGTGGTCATCCAGCGCTGTTGATGGTCGATACCATCTCCTCGCTGGCGGTCATGGATCTGCAGCATGATGCCTGGGGCATCGATGTCACAATATCGGGTTCGCAAAAGGGCCTCATGCTGCCGCCCGGGCTGTCGTTCAATGCGGTATCGGACAAGGCGCTTGAAGCAGCCAAGAGCGCCAAGCTGCCCAAGGCGTACTGGAGCTGGGACGACATGTTGTCCAACAACGCCAACGGGTTTTATCCCTATACCCCGGCGACGGGCCTGCTTTATGGCCTCGATGTTGCGATTGATATGCTCAATGAAGAGGGGCTCGTCAACGTGTTTGCGCGCCATGAGCGATTGGCAGAAGCAACACGCCGGGCGGTGAAGGCCTGGGGACTTGAAATTGTCTGCGCCAAACCGGCCGATTATTCGCCCGCGGTCACCGCCGTCATGATGCCCGATGGCTTTAATGCCGATCAATTCCGCAAGGTGGTGTTGGACCACTTCGACATGTCGCTGGGTGCCGGGCTTGGCAAGGTGGCGGGCAGAGTTTTCCGCATCGGACACCTGGGTGACACCAACGAACTCACCATCCTGGGTGCTCTGTCGGGTGTGGAGATGGCGCTTTCCATCGCAGATATCCCGCACAGGCAGGGCGGCGTAGCCGCGGCGATGGACTATATCTCCGGGCGCGCGGCGCGGGCAAAGGCCGCTGCGGCCTGAGCCAAGCTGCATACGTGCGCAGGCAATGTTCTGAAGCGCCGATCTGATTCCATCGGATTGGCGCTTTAGCTTCTTGTTTGGTCGCATTTTCTGCGTCGTACCGGGGTCCACTCCGTCGGAAAATGCTGATTTTTGGTGTTGAGCCAAGTTTTTCACGCTGAACCGCACACACTTCAGCTAAACATGCTCTTTAATGTCTTGGTGCGAGGGGATCTCTCGCGCCTTTTTCACATCCGCTAGAGCGCTTTTCGTTCCGATGGAATCGGATCGGCGCTCTAGCTCTTTGGTTTGGTCGCATTTTCTTCGATGAACCGGTATCCACTTCGTCGGAAAATGCTCTAGCCGAGTGAGAGCGAGGGGGACAAGATGGCTTTCGATGAGATCTATCTATTCGATGCCTATGGCACGCTGCTCGATGTGCACTCCGCAGCCGCGCGTCTTAGCGGGCGGATTGGCCCGGTTGCTGATCGCCTGTCGGAGATTTGGCGCGCCAAGCAGCTCGAATACACCTGGGTTTATGCAGCCACGGGGCAGCGGGCATCATTCTGGACGTTGAGCGAACGCAGTCTGGACTATGCTATTGCAATAAGCGGTGCCTCAATCGACGATGAGATGCGAGCCCAGTTGCTTGATGCCTATCGCGAACTTTCTGCTTATCGCGATGTTGCGCCGGCTCTCAAGGCCCTCAAGGCGCGTGGCGCACGCCTTGCCATCCTTTCCAATGGTGACCCTGACCTTCTGGAGCGCCTGGTCGACTGTTCCGGTCTTGATGGTCTTTTCGATCGGTTGCTCTCGGTGGCGGACGCGGGAACGTTCAAGCCGCATGCCGCGGTCTACAGGTTGGCTGTCGAAGCGTTTGATGCGCCACCCGATGCCATGGTGTTCTGCTCGTCCAACCGTTGGGATATTGCGGGAGCAAGCGCATTTGGGTTTCGCAGTATCTGGGTCAACAGGTTGGGTCGGCCGGACGAGTACCCTGAGATGCGGCCTGAGAAGGTCATTTCAACGTTGGAGGGTCTTCTGTCAGATGGTAGCTGAAAAGGCAGCTCAAACATTCTGTTGACGGCGGTCAAGGTTGCGCGACACTGTGGTGCGTAATGTTTCGACCCTGAGTTTAGACCAAAGACTGCGTCATTGTCGCTCGACGCGCAGGCGCGCGAGCCAAACGATGGCGGCGAAGGAGAAAGCAGATGCTTTTCAAGCATATCCTTATACCAACGGACGGCAGCGAGCTGTCGCTCAAGGCCGTACGACACGGAGTTGCCCTGGCCAAGGCAATGGGCGCCCAGGTGACGGCCATGACGGTGCAGCCGCCGTTTACCGATTTCGTCGTCGAGGGTGTGACGATCACTGTTGGTGCTGCCAAGCGCGATGAGCTGACCAACCAGTTTGATCACCGCATGGATGCAGCTCGTGAGGAGGCCAAGGCGCAGGACGTGCACATTGGCACGATCCAGGTTGAAGACCGCGAGCCATGGCGGGCGATCATCGAGGTGGCCAAGAAGAAGAATGCCGACCTCATCGTGATGGCGTCGCATGGGCGTCGCGGTGTTTCCGCCATGGTCCTTGGCAGCGAGACACAAAAGCTGCTGACCCACTCGACGGTGCCGGTGCTGGTCTATCGTTGATCTCTGGTCGTTGATCGCTGGTGCGGGGCGGGACCGTGTTTGCTGGCGTTGGCAAGGTGAGGTCGAGGCGGGTGCGCCGCTGGGGCCGGTGTTCGGTGCGGGTCGTCTATGCCAATCGCAAAGTTCGGCAGTTGTAGCTTGTCCGCGTCGGGGCATGCACCCGCCGTGTTGGGCTAAGCGTTCTTGCTGATTGATGTCTGGCTTGCGTGACCCGGTTCGTGTCAGGGGGGACGCACGCATCGTGCAGCAAAATTGCCGCAACACAACAAAACGCGCCGAAAGACTTCGGCGCGTTTCGTGTTTCTGGGCAGCCTGTGCGGCGACAATCGACCTTGGCCAACGTCGATTTGGCCAGTGTGGTTGACGCATGTTTAGAGCGTCGTGCGCTAAGTTAGTGTGCCGAGGCGGCCGCTATGCCGATGCCGGTTTCGGAGCGCAGTTTCTGAGCCTCATAGGATTTGCGTTCCTGGGCGGCGGTGGCCGAGCGGTCGAGCAACGAGAACAACCAGATGCTGACGAAAGCGGCGGTCATCGAGAACAGTGCCGGGTTGGAGTAGGGGAAGGGTGCAGAACCCTTCGGCATGCCGAGCACGTCCTCCCAGACCGACTTTGATAGCACCACCATCGTCACCGACGTGACAAGGCCGATGAAGCCACCGATCACCGCGCCCTTGGTCGTCGTGTTTTTCGAGAAGATCGACATGACGAGCACGGGGAAGTTGATCGAGGCAGCGACCGAGAAGGCAAGGCCGACCATGAACGCCACATTCTGCTTCTCGAACATGTAGCCAAGGAAAATGGCAACGATGCCAATCACCACGGCGGAGATCTTGGAGATCCGCACTTCGGTCTGCTCGCTGACGCGACCGCGCGCAATCACGGAAGCGTAAAGGTCGTGGCTGACCGCGGTGGCGCCAGCCAGCGTCAGGCCGGCAACGACGGCCAGGATGGTGGCGAAGGCAACGGCCGATATGAAGCCGAGGAACAAAGAGCCACCGACGGCTTTCGACAGATGCACGGCTGCCATGTTGGAGCCGCCAAGCAGGTCCTTGACCTTGTCGTAGGTACCGTTGGCGCCGAGCTTGAAGTAGGACGGATCGTTCATCAGCAGCGTGATGGCGCCGAAGCCGATGATGAATGTCAGGATATAGAAGTAGCCGATGAAGCCGGTGGCGAAGAACACCGATTTACGCGCTTCCTTGGCGTTCGACACGGTGAAAAACCGCATCAGGATATGCGGCAGGCCGGCGGTGCCGAACATCAACGCAAGGCCAAGTGAGATCGCCGAGACGGGGTCGGAGATCAACGTGCCAGGACCCATGATCGCGATCGCCTTGGGATGAACTTCGGTGGCCTTCTTGAACAGCGCTTCGGGCGAGAAATTGAACTGCGCGAGCACCATCAAAGCCATGAAGGTCGCGCCACCGAGCAGCAGCCCAGCCTTGATGATCTGCACCCAGGTGGTTGCCGTCATGCCGCCGAATGCGACGTAGATGATCATGAGCATGCCGACAGAAATGACGGCGTAGAGATAGTCGAGACCGAACAGGAGTTCGATCAGCTTGCCGGCACCGACCATCTGGGCGATGAGGTAGAATGCAACGACCGTCAAGGTGCCAATCGCCGACATGGTGCGCACCGGGACCGGCTGCAATCGGAACGAGACGACATCGGCGAACGTGTACTTGCCCAGGTTGCGCAGTCGTTCGGCGATCAGGAATAAAATGATCGGCCAGCCGACCAGCCAACCGACCGAGTAGATGAGGCCGTCGAAACCGGACGCGAAGACAAGACCTGAAATGCCGAGGAATGAGGCCGCCGACATGTAATCACCGGCCAGTGCCAGTCCGTTCTGGAATCCGGTGATGCCGCCACCAGCGGTATAAAAGTCCGCGGCAGACTTATTGCGGGCAGCGGCCCATTTGGTGATGCCCAGCGTGAACAGCACGAACAGGCCGAACATCGCGACGGCTTCAAGGTTGAGCGGTTGCTTGCCGCCGCCTTCTATGGCGCCGGCGGCAGCCGCTGCTGTGCTCAGAAGACCAAGTGCGGCGAGCGTGACGAATGACCTTGAGAACAAGCGCTTCATGATCAAAGGTCCTCGCTGATCTGTCGTGTCAGTGCGTCGAATTCGCTATTGGCGCGGCGCACGTAGATACCGGTGAGGACGAAAGCGGAGACGATCACGAACACACCGAGCGGAATGCCGACGGTGGTGACGCCGGCGCCAATTGGCGTTGCCAGCAATGACTTGTCGAAGGCAATCAGCAGGACGAAACCGAAGTAGATCACCAGCATGATGATGGTGAGCACAATTCCGAAACTCGTGCGCTTGCGCACCAGTTCCTCGTAGGCTGGGTGGGATCGTATTCGTTGCATTTCTTCTGGCGACATGAGAGCTTTCTCCTTGTGTACGCGCGAGCGTCGGCGCGCGTCGTGGCGGACGCGGCAGATTTGTTTGGGTGTAATTCGAGCGGGGTTGAGAGTTCGGTTGCGTTGAAGTCCCGCGCCAACTCCTTCGTCGCTGCTTCGCGCTGCAAGGACGATG
>JAXGRZ010000069.1:0-11898 GCA_040765305.1 Hyphomicrobiaceae bacterium
AATCACTCCCACTCGATGGTGCCGGGTGGTTTGCTCGTTACATCGTAGACGACGCGGTTGATGCCCTTCACCTCGTTGATGATGCGCGTTGCCGTCCGCGTCAGGAAATCGTGGGAGAAGGCAAAGCTGTCGGCGGTCATGCCGTCGGTCGACGTCACCGCGCGCAGGGCGCACACATGATCATAGGTGCGTGCGTCCCCCATCACGCCAACCGTACGCACCGGAAGCAGCACCGCGAACGCCTGCCAGATCTGATCGTAAAGGCCGGCGCCGCGAATTTCCTCCAGATAGATGGAATCGGCCTGCCGCAGGATGTCGAGTTTCTCCTGGGTGATGGCGCCCGGAATGCGGATCGCAAGACCGGGACCGGGGAATGGATGGCGGGCGATGAAATGTGCCGGCAGACCCAGTTCGCGCCCCAGCTCACGCACCTCGTCCTTGAACAATTCGCGCAACGGTTCGATCAGCTTCAGGTTCATGCGCTCAGGCAATCCGCCAACGTTGTGGTGCGACTTGATCGTGACTGACGGTCCGCCCGTGAACGACACGCTCTCGATGACGTCAGGATAGAGCGTGCCTTGCGCCAGAAACTGCGCCCCGCCAACCTTCTTGGCTTCCGCCTCGAACACATCGATGAACAGCCCGCCGATGATCTTGCGCTTCTTCTCGGGATCATCGACGCCTTTGAGCGCCCCGAGGAACTGCTCGCGCGCATCAACATGCACAAGCGGAATGTTGTAGCTCTCACGGAACAGCGAAACGACTTCTTCGGCCTCGTTCTGGCGCAGCAGGCCATGATCGACAAAGATGCAGGTGAGCTGATCACCGATCGCTTCGTGAATGAGAACAGAAGCCACGGCGCTATCGACGCCACCTGACAACCCCGAAATGACCCGCCCCTTGCCGACCTGGCCACGGATCTTCTCGATCTCGCTGGAGCGGAAATGCGCCATCGTCCAATCGCCGGCAAGCCCGGTGATGCGATGCACGAAATTTGAAATGAGCCGCGCACCATCTGGCGTGTGGACGACCTCAGGGTGGAACTGCACCGCATAGAACTTGCGTTTTTCATCAGCGATGGCCGCGAACGGCGCACCGCGCGACACACCAATCACCTCAAAGCCCTCGGGGAGCCGCGTCACGCGATCGCCGTGGCTCATCCAGACCTGGTGCTTCTCGCCGGGCTTCCAGCAGCCTTCAAACAGCGCCGATGGCTTCATCACCTCCAGCTCCGCACGGCCGAATTCGCGATGATGGCCCGCTTCGACGCCGCCGCCCTGCTGCGCCACCATGGTCTGCTCGCCATAGCAGATGCCAAGCACCGGCAGTCCGCTTTCGAACACCCAATCGGGTGCGCGTGGTGTGCCCATCTCGGTGACGCTCGCCGGCCCGCCCGACAGGATGACGGCACGTGGATTGAGCCGCCCCAGCGCATCCTCCGCGTTATTGAATGGAACGATTTCCGAATAGACACCCGCCTCACGCACGCGACGCGCAATGAGCTGCGTCACCTGACTGCCGAAATCGATGATAAGAACGGTGTCTGTCATGTGATGTCCGGTTGCGTTATCGGGCCGTTGCTTGTGGTCGCCCCCTTGAGGACGGCAAAGAGAGGAAGGCAAAGACTGGCGCTGCTGGACGTCTCCAACAGCTCTATGACAGACCACCCACCGCCAAAAGCGTCAAGGAAGACCACCAAGTTGCGCACGGCGAACCCGCCGACTGCGCGCAAGAAACATCTACCCTCCGGATGAGGCAAGTGAAACCAGTTCCTTGAGAACATCTGGAATGGCATCGTAGATCCAGAAGTGCCCACCGCCTTTTACCCGCGTCACCGTGCAGTTGGGAACGAGGGTGCCCAGTTTCAAAGCGACGCCAACCGGAACAATCGTATCGGCCGTACCCTGCCATAGCCGGGCCGGCGCGGTGATCTGTCCATAATCGACATGCCAGGGCTCGGCAAAAATCTCCAGATCGGCAATTGCACCCAAAATTCCGTGCCGCGTCGCCTCCATGGTCATGTCAATCACATTGCGTGATACGTCTTCACGGGTGATGATCACACGATCCACCTCCGGCAGCAGATGCGAGACCGCCGACAGGAAATAGCTGGGCGCAATGCGGAACGAGTGCAGTACAATCTCCGCATGAGCCCGCAGCACCCAGGGATGGCGGGGCAGATCAAGAAAGAAACCGCGCTGCATGGCCGACAGGTGAACGGGGTGGATCGCGGTGCGCGATGCTACATCGGCAACCGGCCCCATCGGACACACAAGAGCCAGCCCCGAGATGCGCGAGCCAAGCCGCGCCGCCAAGGCCACCGCATATGGTCCACCCCCTGAGATACCGAGCACCGCGAACCTGTCGAGCCCCAGCGCATCGGGCAGCTGCGCAAACACCTCCGTCCGGCTCGCCAATGTCGTGCCATAATCGAGCGGCGTCAGCCCATAGCCCGGCCGATCGAATGCGATGAGCCGCACACCGCAGGCGCGCGCATGGGCATCGGCCGCCTCGAACATGGTACGACAGGCTGGTGCGCCATGGATGGCCAGGACCGGCACGCCGGCAGGATCACCATACGTCGCAACGCCCACACGGCGGCCGGAGCGCAGCGTCACGACACGGCTTTGCTTAGCTGCATGTTCGACTATCGCATCCACCGAAATGATCCCCCGATTGGCCCTGCCGTACACTCACACCGCTGTGGTTCGTGTCACAATGGCGATGAAAAACCCGTCTGTCCCATGCCGCCCTGGCGTCAGTTGCAGGGTTCCTGTGCGGCCATCCGCCGATGACGGCGCCGTGCCCCCCAGCGCCGCGGTCCAAGCCTCTTCAATTGGAAAGAGAGAAAAACCTGGATGCGCATCAAGGAACGCGGCGACACGATCAACGTTTTCTTCCGGCAGTACCGAGCACGTCGCATAGACAAGGCGGCCGCCCGGCTTGACGAACTTCGCACCCTCCAACAAAACCGCATCCTGGTCCGCCATCCGCTGCTCAAGTGCTTCGCGTTTCAAGCGCCACTTGGAATCGGGCCGCCGCCGCCAAGTGCCTGAACCGGTACAGGGCGCATCGATGAAGACGACATCGAAACGCGCCCCCAGCGCATCAAGCGCGGCCTGCTCGCCCCCTTCCATCACCTGCACATTGCGCACGCCCGCCCGCGTCAACCGCTCAAAGATCGCGCGTAGCTGTTTGCGGTCCTTGTCGTAGGCGTAGATCTGGCCGGTATTGCCCATCGCCGCCGCCAGCGCCAGCGTCTTGCCACCGGCCCCGGCGCACAGATCGAGCACCTGCCGGCGCGGCCCCGCTCCCGCCAGCGCCGCCGCAATCTGGCTGCCTTCATCCTGGACTTCGAACCACCCTTTGCCGTGCGACGTCTCCGCCTCGACGTTGGGTGCGCGTGCCCCAGCCAGGGGTGGCGCAATGCGTATGCCATGCGGTGCAAGCGCTGTCGGTTGCGCGCCCAAACGCGATAACGCATTCAACACCTTCTCGCGGTCGGCCTTCAGCGTGTTGACGCGCAGATCGATCGGCGCGCGCATGGCCATCGCTTCGCCCTCGGCAGCAAGCCGCTCACCGAACGCGCGTTCGAGCGAGCCAAGCAGCCACGCGGGCAGGTCGGCGCGCACGTCCGCCGGCGTGTCAGCAGGCAGTTCCCCTTCGAGACGCTGGCGCTCCTCAACGGTCAGAGGGGCGGGTGCGTGCGGTTCGCCCTGCGCAATGGCACGCTCGATCTCGCAGGGCTGCATGGCGAAGGCGCGCACCGCCGCACCCAGCACCACCGCGCGCGGCGTATCGGCCCCCATCAGCGCCGCCAGCGAACGGCGCCGGCGCAGCACGTCGAAAACAAGTGTCCCGATCGCCGAGCGATCGCCTGAACCGGCAAAGCGGTGCGCGCGCCCCCAGTCGGCAAGAGCCACCGAGGCCGGTCGATGCTCGCGATCAATCGCCGCGATCACATCCATCGCAGCGGCAAGTCGTGCACCCGGGCGCATTTTTGTGTCCTGATCAATACGGCGGGATGGAAGCCATCATGCGTCCATCGAAGGAGTAACGAATGCTGACAAACAGCAAGGTAGAGCTGGCCATGATGGCCAACCATGATTCAATCCAATGCTCACCCGCTTGCGTGCCCTGCTTTGCCTGCATTGCGGACAAGACTAACGGGGGCGTTGCCACTACCGACTGGCGGACCGTCGCGATCATCGCACCAGCATGGCGCCGATGCCCATCGTGACAGGCCTCACAAGCCACCAGGATAGTTGGGGCTTTCGCGTGTGATCGTTACGCCGTGGGCATGGCTTTCCCGCATCGCGGCGGGCGAAATCCGCACGAAACGTGCCTTTGCCTGAAGCTCGGGAATGGTTGGCGCACCGCAGTAGCCCATACCAGCCCGCAGGCCACCGACCAACTGATGCAACACCACATCAACCGGCCCCTTGTAGGGCACCTGACCCTCGATGCCTTCGGGAACAAGCTTCAAGGTATCGCGCACTTCTGCCTGGAAATAGCGATCCGCCGAGCCGCGCGCCATGGCGCCGACCGATCCCATGCCGCGGTACGACTTGTACGTCCGGCCCTGGTAGAGATACGTCTCGCCTGGTGCCTCGTCGGTACCGGCCAGCAGCGAGCCGACCATGACCACGTCCGCACCCGCCGCAATCGCCTTGGCGATGTCACCTGAAAACTTGATGCCGCCATCGGCAATGATCGGAATGCCGCGCTTGTGTGCCGCCTCCGCGCAATTGGAAATCGCCGTCAGCTGCGGCACGCCCACACCCGCGACGATGCGCGTCGTGCAAATCGATCCCGGACCAATGCCGACCTTGACGCAGTCCGCGCCGGCATCAATCAGTGCCTCGGTCGCCTCGCCCGTCGCGACATTACCGGCCACCACCTGCACCGAATTCGACAGCTTCTTGATGCGCGAAACCGTCTCCAGGACGCGGCGTGAATGGCCGTGCGCCGTATCGACGACGATCAGATCGCAGCCGGCCGCGATCAGGCGCTCGGTGCGCTCATAACCATCATTGCCGACCGTTGTCGCCGCCGCCACGCGCAGGCGCCCCTGCTCGTCCTTGCACGCGTTAGGGTGCTTTTGCGCCTTCTCGATATCCTTGACCGTGATAAGGCCGACGCAATGATACTCATCGTCCACCACCAGCAGCTTCTCGATGCGATGCTTGTGCAGCAGATGGCGCGCCTCATCGCGTTCGACCGTACGCTTGACCGTGACGAGCCCTTCTCGCGTCATCAGATCGGACACCGGTTGGCTGAGATTGGTTGCAAAACGCACATCACGATTGGTCAAAATACCAACGAGACGCCCGGTCTTGTCGCCGTTTCTCTTCGCTTCCACAACCGGGATGCCAGAGATCGAATGCTTGGCCATCAGGTCGAGCGCCTTCGACAGCGACGCATCGGGCGCGATGGTCACCGGATCAAGAACGATGCCGGACTCGAATTTCTTGACCTGCCGGACATGCTCAGCCTGCTCCTCCGGACTGAGGTTGCGGTGAATGACGCCGATGCCGCCTGACTGGGCCACCGCAATAGCCAGCCGTGCCTCGGTCACCGTATCCATGGCCGATGAGATGATCGGGATATTGACCGCGATCGATTTTGTCACCTTCGAGGCGACATTGACCTCCCCTGGCATCACGTCCGATGCGCCCGGAACCAGGAGCACATCGTCAAATGTCAGCCCTACCCCGGAATCCCCGTCGATTTGGCGTAAAGCCATGCGGCATCTCCTCCATGCATTCGGGGCTGGGCGACAGGGCCGGTCACGGCCGTCGCGAGGCCCGGAAACCGATGTCGCATGGCGTATATCACCCGACTCGACGAGTGGGAAGTGAGGGTGACCGATTAGCACAAGGTGAGGCCCAACCTGGGGCTACGACACCTCACCTGGGATTTGCTCCCCCAACACCGTCCGGAGGACCGCCGGCGCCACCTCCTGGCCCCTCTTGCGGGAACAATCAGACCGCGTCAGGTCGGCCCGCCGGCCTGGGCTGCCCGCCAACGTGGGCGCCTCGCGGCAAATCTGGCGGCCAGGTGACCCAACCCACCACGTTTCTGCCTCGCCTGCCTTGTCCGCAGCGACTGCCTTGTCTGGCTCACCTGCCTTATCTGGCTCGACTCTAGAGCGCTTTTCGATCCGATTGCATCGGATCGGCGCTCTAGCTTTTTGTTTGGTCGCATTTTCTTCGACGAACCGGTGTCCACTTCGTCGGAAAATGCTCTAGCGCGTTGTCCGCACTCACCCAGGATTACTGCTGCGTCACCTCGGTGATGATCTCGCTCAACAAGATGTCGATCTTGGCAACCGCCTTACGCGAGATCTTGGAGGGGCCTGAAACCGGAATGCGATATCCCACGTGAATGAGACCCGGCTTGGCGGTCAGCTCATAGACATAAATCACGTAGGGGCAATTCACGATATTCTGCGGATTGGCGCTGATCGCATCGTGTGTGAACTTCGCCGCACAAAACTGCAGGAACTCGGCATCCTTGTAAGGCGTTTTTGCCCCAGCTTCCGTCACGCTGCCCACAGCCTCGCTGGTTCGCTCCAGCATCTTGTTGAGATGCCCAACATAGTCGACAACAAAACCACGGTTGACGATCGCGTTTTTAATGTCGTCCCTGACCTCCGCATAGTCACCCATGCGGGTCTGCTCTTTAAAACCGTCATCAGCCCTGGCAGCCGGCGATAGGGCCATTGTCGAGAACGTGCCCAACACAAACGCGGCACCCCAAACTGCATTCTTCAACATGCGCATGACAAACCTCTCCAATCAGCTGTGTTTACCGGTTACCCCGGGGGTCCGCGATGAAATCCATTATGATCGCAATCGGCCGGCATAATTCACCGCGACAATCGTATTGAACGCTAAATACAATTTGGTTTGTCGCATTATCTTCGACGTGCCGGCGTCCACTTCGTTCAAAAATGCTGTAGGACTTGGCGCCCTGCGACGTTGACCTCCATCAAGCATGTTGCATTCGTCGCAGCACTAAACCCGCCACTCTGCGACATCTACGCCCGACGCCGGCCGACTTGATCTTGGATCAAGTTCGCCACGGCAGAATGATCCCGATATATCGCACAGCGCTCTGGGGCCAGCCCCAATAGCAGCGAGGTATGAACCCTAAGCGTCTTGCTCGCCCGCTCGCCCCTTGAACCCGGTCGCCAGGACATAAAGCTCAGCCGAATCCGATCGGCTGGCTGGTGGTTTCACATGCCGGACGATGGCAAAGTTCCTCTTCAACAGATCGAGCAGGTCGCGCTCGGTTCCGCCCTGGAAAACCTTGCAAAGGAATGCCCCGCGCGGCGCCAGAACGTCGATGGCAAAATGCGCCGCAGCCTCCGCCAGCGCCATGATCCGCAAATGGTCGGTTCGGGTATGCCCAACTGTAGGCGCCGCCATATCGGAAAGGACGAGATCAGCTCCACCTCCGCGCAACAGCGACTTGAGTTTTTCTTCCGCACCCTCGTCCATGAAATCGAGTTTCAGCATCACAACCCCGGGAAGTGGATCGACATCCAGATAATCGATACCCACAACCTGCCCCTCGCCGGTCACGGCGCGGACCCGTTCAGCGGCGATCTGACTCCAGCCCCCAGGCGCCGCACCAAGATCAACAACCCGCAATCCCGGCTTTAGAAGCCGATACTTGTCGTCCATCTCAGTAAGTTTATAGGCTGCCCTTGAGCGCATTCCCTCCGACTTGGCAGCCTTGACGTAGGGGTCGTTGAGCTGACGCTCCAGCCAGCGCGCAGATGACACCGATCGCTTGCGCGCCGTTTTCACACGCACCCTGAGCTGCCTGCGCCCGCCGTCGGGGCCGCCGGCACGTCCTGTCTTCACCTTTTTGGTCATCTCTGTCGCTTGTCTTGTCCCGGCGATGTCGTGGCACTTGCGCAGTTAGAGCATTTTCCGACGAAGTGGATACCGGTTCGTCGAAGAAAATGCGCCCAAACCAAAGAGCTAGAGCGCCGATCCGATGCACTCGGACCGAAAAGTGCTCTAGCGCGTTTCAGACCGAGCTGGAAACAATTCTGCCGCCACGCATTCAAATCTGCTTACGACGCGCGCGCCCGCGCCGCCGCCGGCGCCCCGAGCGCAGCACGCGATCCTCACCCATCAACTGCATCAAGATCCCTTCGCGCAGGCCACGGTCGGCAACCCTGAGGCGCGGACTGGGCCACATGCGCATCAATGCCTCCAGGATGGCGCAGCCCGCCAGCACGAGGTCCGCGCGGTCCCGTCCGATACACGGCTCGGAGACCCGTTCCGAATAGCTGCGCCGCAGCAGGTCATAGACGACACCACGCGCTGCCTGCGCATCAAGCCAGCAGCCATCGACGCGATTACGGTCGTAACGCGGCAGCCCGAGATGGACGCCGGCCACGGTTGTTACCGTTCCCGATGTGCCCAGCAGATGGCGCGAACCCTCCTCCATACGCCCGCTGAATCCATGCGCGGCCTCGAATGGCGCCAACATTTGCAGAACATGCTCGACCATGGCCTCGAAAATGTCGGCACCAACAAAGCGGCCACCGAACTTTTCTGCCAGTGTCACCACCCCGACGGGCAAGGAGGTCCAGGCCATTATGGCATCTTCGGCCACCGCCCGATGCAGCACGCCCCCACGCGCACCGCTCGGAATACGCGTCAAGTCAAGCCACACGAGTTCGGACGAGCCTCCGCCAATATCGAACACGAGAACGTAGTCGACACTCGGATCAATCAGCGAAGCGCATCCCGAAACAGCAAGGCGCGCCTCACCCTCACGGCTCAGTATTTCGATCTTCAGGCCCGTGCTCTGCTCAACCCGTTCGAGAAAGTCCTGGCCGTTGGCAGCAATGCGACAAGCTTCGGTCGCAACGAGCATGGAACGGCGCACGCCATGACGCTCGATCTTCTGGGCACAAACGCGCAGCGCATCGATCGTTCGGCGCATCGCCGCTTCCGACAACCGACTGGTCTGGCTGACCCCTTCTCCTAAGCGGATGATGCGCGAGAAGGCATCAACAACCTGGAACCCGCGCCGCGATGGCCGCGCCAACAGCAACCGACAATTGTTGGTCCCCAGATCCAGCGCACCGTACACCTCACGGACTTCGGTGTACGGTTGACGGTGTGCACCGCCCCCGTCTCGGTTATGCTTGTGCGGGTGCAATTGCCGTCCGCGATCGTGAGGGCCATCACCAGGATCAAAACGACACGCCGACGCGCTGGCGGCCCCATCCAGAACACGCGCATCAACGTGCCCGGCGCCCGTGTCCGGATTGCGATGTTGTGGAACAGTGGTTTCGGAAATGCGCGCCTGAGCAGCGACATCCTGCAGCGGCTGCACATTCGGCAGCTCTAGTTTCGACGGCTCTAGCTTCGACGGTTCGGGCGCAGCTGGCACGCCCTCATCGTCCTGAAGACCCTCCACGGACCCCTTCCCAGCGCCTGGCTGCGCGCGATGATCGTACACCGCCGCCTCGACAAGCGTCTCCTGGTTATGACTTGAATCCACCTTAATGCGGTTTGCGATCGGATGGAATCGAAACGGCGCACCAGATGTGTTGTTTGGAGCATATTTTTCGCGCCTTGTGCGCTGCACACTTCAAAACAATGTGTTGTAGATCCCTGGTTTGGCGCATTTTCTTCGACGAATGAGCAGTCATTTTGTAGCTGAGCCATTCGGCATGGGGGTTAAGATGCCGGACATCACAAGGGTGTACGGATGAATGAAGCGTCGGTTGAAGCGGGTGGCTTGCCTGTACGGCTCAAGCCAGATCGGTCCGCTGCACAGCGGACTGGTGCCGCCACAAAACTGGCGCCTCGACAAACATGCTTGACCCGAAGTTTTCGTCGCCTCGGCGTTGCCTCAAGTCGTGATCGCACTCAGCTCAGAAAACAAACCCGAGCTACTCGCCAGCAAAGCATTTCCCTTTCGAAGCCCATCGTTGGCGAAGAAATCCGACGTCCGCCCTCCCGCTTCCAGCACAAGTACTATTCCCGCCGCTGCATCCCACGAATTAAGGTGCAAGCCATAGAATGCATCACTCGTTCCCCGCGCAACATCGGCCAGCGCTAATGCCGCCGAACCTCTCCATCGAAAATCGAGGCCTGCGCAAACCATCCTCCCGATCATATCACTGAAGTTGGTCGGTGGTGGACGCCGGCGCCAGCAGCCAATCTCGATCATTGCCGATTTGAGGTCACGGTTCCGCGCCGTTGCCATGCGCTGACCATTGCAGAAGGCACCACCACCCCGCCGCGCCGAATAGAGCAGATCAAGTTCAGGATCGTAGATTACACCACACGAAGGAACACCACCTCGCACAAAACCAATTGAAATGGCGTAGTGGGGAATACCGCGCGCGAAATTACTCGTCCCATCGATCGGGTCGACAACCCACGTCGCATCGCTTGTCGCGCCACCCATTTCCTCGCCAAACACCGTGTCGTCTGGAAAAGCGGCCAAGATGCGCTGCTTGATCACGCATTCTGCCTCGCCATCCAACTCCGTCACATAATCCTGCGGTCCCTTGAACTTGACGTCGATGACCGAGTTGGCGCGACGCTCCTTGAGCATTGCACCAACGCTAACGACAACATCGACCGCCAAGGATAGTCGTGCTTGGTCATCACTATTCATGGTTTGCGGGTCCATTTTATAATGCAGCCCTTTGAATCGACTCGACGCCTCACTTGGCAACCTTCAACGCTCAGCTTGATCTTGAATGAGTGCGCCCGACCCGAAGGGTTGGTGCGACGCACGCCCGGCTCGTCGAAGGCTTTGCCCGAGCCCGTCTTTTTCATGGAGGCATGGCCGCGCAAATGCGGGCCTGCTCAAAGCTTTGTGGTGAGCCGTGTCTCCAAAAGCTGGCCGCTCCTTTGCATAATCGGATATGCCACGTTGGCGATCAGACTGTTGAAGTCCTTGAGCGCCTTCAGCGTTTCAAGATGCATGTTGCTGGATTCGAAAGTCTGCGCCGAACCCTGGTTCAGACGATAAAGGTGGTTCTTTCGGCTCTCACGCTCCAGCCGCGCAATCTCGTCCTTGCCCTCCAGAAGCAACCTGGCACTTTCGGGATCATCAGCAATGAGCACATTCGAGGCCAGCGGCAAGTTGCGCAAGATGTTCTCGTGCACTCTGGCGATCTCACCAGCCCCCTCCTTCGACAACTCGATGCCCTCCGCCGCCTTTTGCAAGGCGCGTGGAATCAAGCGCTTGGTCACGACATCAGCTGCCGATTCAACAGCAATCGCATATTCGACCAGTTCACGCAGCCGGTCAGCGTCCTCCTGCGCCCCATCGCGCACTGCAATCCGGGCGGCATAGCGACGAATTCCATCAAGGGCATCATTGACGTCCTTGTCTTGCTGGATAATCGCACGGCCATGCGCCTTGTTGCCCGTCGCATAGACCTGTTGGACTTGGGCAAACATCTTGCCGGTCATCTCCTGCATCCGCAAAACTTCGCGCCGTACGCAGGTAATGGCAAGCTTGGGTCGGTCAAGCAACGTGGGATCAAGAACGGACTTGTTTTCCGATTCCGGATTCTCAGATTCGATACTCTGATCCGGCATGATCGCCAGCATCATCTTCTCCACCAACCCGAGGAAAGGCAGGAAAAAGAGCATCGCGAAGTTGAAGGCCATATGCACGATAACCAGCGTCTGACCTGCTGTAAAATTCAGCGCCTCAAACTGAATAGGAATGATGCTCAACCCCAACAGGGAGACAACCGACCAACCACCACGCAAAACAAGAGCTGCCATGGGCACCCGGCGCGCCTGATTGGGCATTGTTCGTGCCAGCCAGACCGGAACAATGGCACTGCCCAGATTTGCCCCCAAGACAATCGCCACGCCAACGTCGATAGGAAAT
>JAXGRZ010000007.1:0-26338 GCA_040765305.1 Hyphomicrobiaceae bacterium
CGAGGAAGCGGCGCGGCTGCGCGACGAGATCAAGCGCCTACGCGAGACGGAACTTGCGATTGCCGACGATCCGCTGGCGCGACAGGGCGAGGTGGAAGATCGCGCCGGCAGCTACCAGGGCGCGCGCAAGTATGGTGCGGCCGCCAATCTGCCGCCGAAGGGCAAATCCGGACGCGGCAAAGACAAGGCGGGGCCAACCCAATCGCGCATTACCAACGCCTACGAACCGGTTCAGCCGACCAATGCACAATCGACGGCGGTCCCGGCAAGCCGCGCGAAAAAGCCATCACTCGATGACATGGGGCCGGGTACCGACCGTGCGATACCGCGACGTGATGGTCCGGCTGCGCGCGCGCAGCCGGACCATCGAAGCGAGGGGCGGCCTCATCCCCCAATCAATGAAGCCACCCCCCTCCCTCTCCCCAACAACGAGGAGCGGAGGGAAATTGATCCGCGCAAGCGCGCGGGCGCTTACGGCGAAGGCATTCGCGGCCCACACAAGCCGACGCTCGACGAGATGGGACCGCATGCGATGACGCCGCCCCGCACGCGTGGCAAAGCGCTTCCCGCAAAGCCGGTTCTGACGCGCGAGTTCGAAGATCCGGCGGAAAAGAAGAAAAGGCGCGGCCGGCCCAAGAAGACCGGCCGCCCAGGAGCCTGATGTGATCGGTGCTTGCAGATCCGCCCGGGGATGAAAAGCGGAAGGCTGGGGCACGGGGCACGACGGGGGCGGGGTGCCCCGTGCCGTAAAGGGAGGGGGGTGTCCCTTACATTGCCTGGTCCTGCTGGCGTGTGTCGTCGCAGGCGTGCTTCACCTTCACATCATGATAGCCCTGGAGTGTGACCCTGCAGAGCGGCTCAACTCTTCGCGTGCCTCCCCGATCATATGGCAACCACCATGAGCCTGGGACAGCAGCCAGACGCTCGGGGAGGCAGCGAAATCACGAATTCGACGGCGTTTCAGTCGTGACGTTGGCTTTCACCGTATCACCATCGCGGTGCAACTTGAGTTTCACCGTGATCGCGTTGGTGCCGTAGCCACCAACCGAATACTCGGCACTCTCGCCATCGCTTAGATAGTTGACGAACTGCATCGGATTGCCCTCAGCATTGGGGCCCGGCGCAACGGTCACAACCGTCTTGAAATTGGATTTGTCGACGAGGTAGTAGGCGCTGGCATAGCGGTCAGCAAAGAACATCGTCGAACCAGCCATCGGCTTGGTGAGCTCAAGCGTCTCGGCGCGCGCCGGCAGGCCAGGTCCAGCGACCAATGCAACGGTGGCGAGGGCAGCGGCGGCGGTCAATGTCTTGGAGATGTTCATGGCTCAATCCTTTTCAGTGTCTGCCGGCACAAAGCCGGCACTCAGGTTTCCTCTCGACGTTCCGGTTGCCTCATTGGCGCCCGGTGTGATGGGACTATGCCGTCGCTCGACAAATAACTGAAATCGATAGTTGATATCGATACTATAATCTGAATGGATCATTCGCTTTCCCTTGTTGCGGCCCGCCCGAGCCAGCCAGAGCGCGCACAAGGGCGCGACTCGACAACTGTCCGTGCGCGTGTGATTGAGGCAGGGACCTCCGCATGGCGATCATGTCGGCAACGTCTGCAACCAACAATCAGCGCAACACACTACGGGATCTTACGCATGACATCGGACCCACAGGCTCGCGATCGACACGTCGCGCCAGACAACGAAGGACCGCCTCGTTCGCCGTGGTGTTCACGCGTATCGCTGCTGATCGCGTTGGTCTGGATGGTTGTGACAGCGGTGCACGGCTATACGACATGGCCGCATATCCCGATGGATATTTCCGCGTCCGATCCCGAAACGCGAGCGGTGTTTGATGCGGTGCTGCTGCGTCACATTCTCATCCATGCCGTTGTCGGGCTCGGCCCCTTGCTGGGCGCCGCAGCACTGGTCTCGCTGGTGTGCGGCAAACGCAAATGAGCCAAGAAACGCACCGTCTTGCCCGCTGGCAATCCTGCAGCCAACCGCCAAGGCGACCATGACGCTCATGCCCACCATTGACGCTTGAGCGCCGCGATCGGGATGTAGAGGTGGCTCACACATGGCACTAAAAATCTGGTCAGCCTCCACCCCAGACACTTTCATACAGAACGATTTCATATAGACGGTTCCAATCTGTTCGTTGCGCGTTTACTTTGCCGCGCCAGACTGACCACATGAGAGCCTCGGTGTGTAAAATCCGGGGTTCTCAAACGAATCGTAAAAGGAGGTGCACCCTTGCAGCGGCTGGAGATCGACATTGCGTATCTTACGCGTTTGCTCGCTCGCCTGTTACGCACACCAAGTCCAACCGGGTTAACCGATGCCGTGGTGGCGCTTGTCTGCGAGGAACTAACAGCTCTCGGACTGAAGGTGGAACTCACCCGCCGGGGCGCCATACGCGCCAATCTTCCCGGCCTGCAGAAGAGCCCGGACCGTGCCGTTGTTGCCCATGTCGACACGCTCGGCGCCATGGTGAAAAACCTCAAGGACAATGGACGTCTGGAGATCGTACCGATCGGCACGTGGTCGGCGCGATTTGCCGAGGGTGCGCGGTGCACAGTCTATTCGGCCAGCGGTGGGCAGTACCGAGGCACGATCCTGCCGCTGAGAGCATCAGGACACGTCTACAACACCGGCGTCGATACCATGCCGGTGGGATGGGATTACGTGGAGCTAAGACTCGATGAACGGGTCTCGACGCGGCACGATCTGATGCGGCTTCCGGTGCACGTGGGCGACATGATCGCGATCGATACCGGGGCCGACATCGCCGAAAACGGCTTCATCAACTCGCGTCACATCGACGACAAGGCTGGCGTGTCATGCCTGTTGGCAGCCACCAAGGCGATCATCGATGCCGGCGTCACGCTGCCGGTCGATTGTCACATTCTGCTGACCATTTCTGAAGAAATCGGAACCGGTGCATCGCACGTCCTGCATGGTGACGTGGCGGAGATGGTATCGATCGACAATGGCACATTCGCGGAAGGCCAGAACACCAGCGAATTTGGTGCAACGATCTGCATGATGGACGAAACCGGCCCGTTCGACTGGCATCTGTCGAATGGTCTGTGCGAATTGGCACGCGAATTTTCGATTCCCTATGCGCGCGATGTTTTCAAATACTACCGCAGCGACAGCGCCTCCGCGCTTGCAGCAGGTAACGACATCCGCACCGCACTGGTCTGTTTCGGGCTTGACGCTTCACACGGATATGAACGCGTTCATCTGGACAGTCTGGAATCTGTTGCCCAACTGATTGCCGTCTATATGCAAAGCCCACCTGTGATAGCACGCCATCAGGTCGGCACGACGCCGGTGGCAGGTGAATAGCGATGCCTTTTTTGCTTCGGAAACTTTTTTATGTAAATTCAGATTCGTAAATTTGGTCTACTGCCCTGGCATGCAAGCCCGATTGGGCCTCGGTGATGCTGTGTCCACAAGGGCGCGTTCACCAATGTCTCGTATTTTTGTCCAAGTCCGTGAATATTGATCGGGCGACTTGGAGAACACGATTAAAGAGCGGTCGAGGAGAGCGATCATGATGCGGATTGTTGGCAGAATCAGTGCGATGGCCCTTGTTTTAATGGCGATCCTGTTCTCCGGCAGCAGCAATGCCGCCGCCGACAGTCCGTTTGCCTCACTGGCTGGCACTTGGTCAGGACGGGGCAAGATCCGGCTGCAAGGGGGAAAGTCCGAGACGATCCGCTGCCGCGCCTACTACACGACCAATAATGGCGGATCAGGGCTCAACATGGCCATCCGCTGCGCCAGCGCCTCCAACAAGATGGAAATGCGCGCCAATCTCAATTATTCCAACGGCGCCATTTCCGGCAACTGGGAAGAGCGCACCTACAACGCCACGGGTGCAGTCACGGGACAAGCAACCTCAAGCCGAATGATGCTTTCCATTGCCGGTGGAGGCATTAACGGCAGCATGTCTGTGCGGCTTGGCGGCGCATCCCAAACGGTCAGCATCTCGACGGAGGGCTCAACATTCCGGGGGCTCGACTTGTCGTTGTCGCGCGGTTGAGCATAGCGCACGCAGCCCGCTTGGCGGACTGACACGTATTGGCTTGATGCACCAGCGCAACAGCCAGCGGGAATACGTGCGGCATAGGGCGCGCGTCCAAAGTTCTTCACGATTTGTGATACGTTTGACCCCAATAATGACGAAAAATCTATCGCACACCGGTGCGAATGATGTCGGGCGCGCTTCGCGCGCGAAGCTTGCTGACGCTGCCGTCACCGGACAACGGAGAAGACCATGACACTGCGCATTATTGCAGCCGCAGCCTTGATTGCCGCTGCCATCAACTTGGCCGTAACACCGCATGTTCATGCTGGTGACCGGTTCATCCGGTTCCATCGCGACATCGGCCACAACGGCCTGAAAAAAGGCTATGTCGTCGCCCGCTCACGGTTTGGCAACGGCTCGGTTTCAGGGCCGGTGCGGATGACGGATCTGGGACCGCAAGTGCGGTTGCCCGGCGGCACGTGGGAATATTGCCGTCGCTCGTGCTCTGAGACGCTGCGCGTGGAGACCGTCGATATCTGGGAAGGTCGCAATGATGGCCAGGTGGGACTCACCCAGGAATGCGGCATTGTGGGTTGCATCGGCTTCGAAATCGGCTGGTGAAGCGAGGCCGGCTTGCGGGCACTGCAACATCAGCGCTACGAGCCCACCGACATCAAAGGCGCGGAGCAGAAAGCTGCGCCTTGATTTTTTTTGCTCCACACCAAATTCGCGAACGCGCGCGCCCTACGCCTGCAGGCCCCTCTACCCCTGCAAGAACGGGTTGGTCCGCTTTTCCATGGCAAACGTGCTGCCGGGGCCATGCCCGCAGATGAATGCCCACTCCTCGCCCAATGGCAGCAGCTTGGTCTTGATGGCTTTGATCAGCGCATCGTGGTCACCATAAGGAAAGTCGGTTCGCCCGATCGAGCCGCGAAACAGCACATCGCCGACGAGCGCGAATTTCTGCGCCTCATTGAGCAGCACGACCGAGCCCGGCGAATGGCCCGGACAATGGCGGATCGCAAAGACGAAGCGGCCAACGTTGACCTGATCGCCCTCATCGAGCCAGCGGTCGGGCGTCACGTTCTTAGCTGGGATGTCGTAAGCGTCACCCTGCTTTTCCAGATTATCGAGCAAAAACCGATCGGCGATGTGTGGACCCTCGATCGGCACACCGAGCTTTTCCTTCAACTCCTTGGCGCCGCCGGCATGGTCGATGTGGCCATGGGTGAGGATGATCTTCTCGACGGTGAACTTGACCTGTTGCAGGGCCTGCTCAATCCGGTCGAGGTCCCCACCAGGATCGACGACGGCGCCCTTCTTGGTTTCGTCATCCCAAATGAGCGTACAGTTTTGCTGGAAGGGCGTGACCTGGATAATGGCGGCCTTCAATCCTTGTGGCGGCTTGGCCTGAGCAGTCATCGAATTCTTTCTTGTTTGAAGACTTGGGTTCTCAGGCGCTCATAGCGGATTTTACCCCGCTGCAACAGTGGGGCCACGTGCATGCGGGACCGCCGGCACATGGCATGCGCCCCGCTGGTGGGGCAATTGACGCGCCCGGATCGAGCCACTACACCACGGGGTAAATCGGGTCCGCATCCGCGGGAGCAAATCGAACACATAACGAGAGCGATATGCCGACAGCCAAGATCACCCTCCACCAGGGCGACCTGCCCGCCGGATTGGATTTCGGCTCATCCCTCGCCATCGACACCGAAACTCTCGGCCTCAAACCGCATCGTGACCGCCTCTGCCTCGTGCAGCTGTCCGCTGGTGACGGCAATGCGCACCTCGTTCAATTCGATGGAACCGACTACGCAGCGCCCAACCTCAAGGCGTTGTTGGCCAACCCGCGTGTCCTAAAGATCTTCCACTATGCGCGCTTCGACGTTGCCGTTCTGTCGCATTATCTTGGCGTCGATACCGTGCCCATCTACTGCACCAAGATCGCCTCCAAGCTGGTGCGCACCTATACCGACCGGCACGGTCTCAAGGACCTGGTTGCAGAGATCACCGGCGTTGAATTGTCCAAACAACAGCAAAGTTCCGACTGGGCCGCCAAAAAGCTGAGCGACCAGCAGAAGGCCTATGCGGCTTCGGACGTGCTGCATCTGCATGCTCTCAAGGCGCGCCTTGATGAGATGCTGGTGCGCGATGGGCGGCACCATCTGGCCGAAGCGGCGTTCAAGTTTTTGCCGACCCGCGCGGCCCTCGACCTGGCCGGGTTCGACGACATGGACATTTTTTCCCATTAGAGCGGTTCAGACCTCCAGCATGTTGAGCTGAAGTGTTGGGTCCGCTGTGTGGCTCGTGTGCTGATCGAAAGCCCGCTGGCGACCTCGCGGGACGCCACATTTGAACGATGTTTTATGTGGATAACCAGACAACGGACTGATTGACCGCGCCGCAGTTACGCAACTTGGCGGACACACCCGGTGCGGATGTCCCGTGAACTGGCCGCCGGGCATTGCCAGCAGTCCCAATATCACCCAATTTGCACTTGAGTTTAGGAATCGACTGGCACTGAGCCCTGTGACACGGCACCCCAACTAGAATGGCGATTTCGACCAACCTCGACAGCCCGCTCCGCCGCCGTGACCATTCGGGTCGCGCGGATGATGGCACGAGCGTGCGCACGGCTCGGGTGCGCCGCGCCCAGCGTCATTCCAAATCCGTGCGCATCTTGCGCCTGGCACTGCCCGTCGGCGCCCTCGCCATCGCCATCTATTACGTGGCGACCTTGATCGGCGCCTCCAATATCGGCAGCCAGATGGTGCGCACGACAATCCCCAAGATTCTCCCATCCGGACTGACGATGAAGAACCCGCGCTATCGTGGTTTCACCAAGGACGGTGGTGCTTACCTCGTCACAGCCCAGACCGCGACGCCCGACACCAACGACACCAACCTCATCCAAATGACGGGGGTGACCGGCGATCTCACTCAGAAGGACGGCGCGACGATGTCGTTGACCGCAAAGGAGGGGATCTTTAATTCGGCCGATGAGAGCGTGCTTTTGCACAACGAGGTTCGGTTGAAGACAAATCGCGGGGGCTGGGCACAGCTGGAACGTTTGCGCTTCGAAAGCCGCACCGGCCTTATTACATCCGATCAGCCGGTGAAATTCGGCAACCCGCAATCGACGATTACCGGCCAGCAGTTGCGGATCATGCAGAAGACCAAAGAGGTGGTCGTCTCCGGCAACGTCGTGGCGGTCATCACCCCATCGACCAGCAGTAGCCGAGACGATGGGGCAGCACTCAAGGCAAGCTTTACAACCGACACGACCACTGCACCGGCTGCGGCGATTGCAGCACCCCAAACGCCAACGCCGGTAACGGCCACTGCCGTTCAACCTGATGCGACATCCACCGCATTGACGCGCATGTTCACCGGCGGCAAGGGGCCAATCGAAGTGACCTCCGATCGCCTCGAGATCGACGACGTCAAGAAGACGGCGATCTTCATCGGCAAGGTGCGCGCCACACAGGGCGATGCGAACTTGACCACCCCGGAGCTGCGCATCGCCTACACCAGCGCGCCCTCGGCAGGTTTGACCGGAGCGGGCGGGACCAATGCACAGCCAGCACCGACGCCAGCATCTGCGCCACCATCCCCAGCTGCGGAAACAAAAACCGAGGAGGGCGCCCGGATCAGCTCGATCGTTGCCGCCGACCCTGTCGCCATTACCCAGGCTCCAGCCACGCATATTACCAGCACCGGCGCCGCCTTCGACGCCCCCTCCCAGCGCGCGACCCTCACCGGTGGCGTCGTCATAACGCGCGCGCCCGATACGCGGATCACCAGCCTTACCGCCGGTTTCGATGACCCTGCCGGCATTGCCTATGTCGATGGCGATGTTGTTATCGTTCAAGGGGCAGACCGGCGGGCCAGCAGTGAGCACGCCGAATTCGACACCAAGAACGATACCGCGTTGATGACCGGCGACGTCGTGCTCATTCAGGGCAAGAACGAACTCCGCGGCAAGCGGCTCTATATCGATCGCAAGACAGGCCATACTGACCTCACATCCCCACCCATGTCCGGCTCGGGTCCTGGACGAATCTTGGCTCATTTCGTGCAACCCAGCACCAAGCCGGGCAAATCATCATCGACCTCGGCCGGCGCACCAGGCACCAACCTGATGGGCAATTTCCGCAGCGATCCCGGCGCCCCCGTCGACATCACAGCCAACCAGCTGGAAGTGTTCGATCAAAAAAAGCTCGCCGTCTTCCGTGGCGATGTGCAAGCCCAGCAAGGCACCTTCAGCTTCCGGACCTCCGAACTCAATGCAATTTATTCCGGCTCGGCAGGATTGAACCGGGTTGCCGGCTCAAGCCTTGATGCATCGGCCGTCGAGCAGGCAGAGCAGCCCGCGGCACGCCTGACACGACTGCAGGCTCGCGGCAAGGTTGTGGTGACTTCACAAAATGGCCAGAACGCAACCGGTGACTGGGCGGATTTCGACGTTGCAGCCAATACCGTAACGCTGGGCGGCGCAGTCGTGCTGTCGCAGGGCCGCAATGTCGTCAAGGGCACCCACCTGGTGATCAATCTGAGCACGGGTGAAAGTATCATCAACACCGACAATTCATCCGCCCCACGCATCACCGGCACAAAACCAGGTAGCGGTTGGCGCGCCTATCAAAAGACCTCGCGACCCAGTGCGGTATTCTTCCCCCGCGATGTCAAAGCAGGCGCACCAAGCGCGCACAACAAGGTAAAGACACCGGCGGCCAGCGGCTGGCAGTCGACGACGGCGCCTTAGGGGCTGGACCCTACGCAAAAGACAATTGAGAACCCGGCAATGACCGGTTTCTGGAGATGCGGGGGACGGTTCGGAATGAGCTATCTTGCGGCTCAGCCTGACGCCGGGACAGGACGAGAATCCGTTGATTTCGTGCCATCTGCGTACAAATTTGTCGGCACCTGCATCGCATAGCGTTGCGCAATTCCATCAAAGTCATGAATAAGACTATACCGCGATGGTATAAGGTTGAGTGGAACACCCAAAGCCAGGGCACTTGGCCGCGTGCGCGCGGCCAACCTAGCAAGACATGCCCTCACCTCGCCACCAGGCAGAAATGAAGACCGGGAAGCAACGTGCTGAAGAAGTTGTTCAATAAATCTGATGCGCGGCGGAACTCGCCTCAGGCCACCACGGCACTCGCCACGATGCCCGCGCCACATCATGATTATTCCGCTCCCCAGCAATCACAATATGGTTATCAGGGGCAGCCGGTTCGTTCCGATATGCCTTACGAGGAAGAGATCTTCGACGAGGCGATCGATGCACCTGGATACTTGTCGATTCACGGCGTCAAGAAGGCGTACAAGAAGCGCACCGTCGTGCGCGGCGTGAGCCTGTCGGTCAGGCGTGGTGAATCGATCGGCCTGCTCGGGCCCAATGGTGCGGGCAAGACGACGGTATTCTATATGATCACCGGTCTGGTCCCGGCTGACGATGGCTCCATCACGCTTGATGGTGTTGATGTCACCGGCATGCCGATGTATCAGCGCGCACGCCTTGGGATCGGCTATCTGCCGCAGGAGGCCTCGATTTTTCGCGGCCTGAGCGTCGAACAAAACATCATGGCGGTGCTCGAGATCGCCGAACCAGACAAGAGAAAGCGGAAGGAAAAGCTGGAAAGCTTGCTTGAGGAGTTCCAGATTACGCGCCTGCGCAAGTCGCCCTCCATCGCACTTTCAGGCGGCGAGCGGCGGCGCTGCGAGATTGCCCGGGCGCTGGCCTCCAACCCCTCATTCATGCTTCTTGACGAACCTTTTGCCGGTATTGATCCCATCGCGGTTGGCGATATCCAACATCTCGTGCGGCACTTGACCGATCGGGGGATCGGCGTTCTGATCACTGACCACAACGTCCGTGAAACCCTGGCGCTTATTGACCGCGCTTACATCATTTATGACGGTCAGGTTCTGACACATGGTAACCCTCAGGAAATCATAGCCAACGAAGACGTCCGCAGGGTCTACCTGGGCGACATGTTCGTTAACGGGCGATGAGTATAAAAACCTCTGACGTGCATTAGGCGCAAAGGCCCAGAGGATGGCACTGACAACGAAGCTTGAACTGAGACAGAGCCAGCAGTTGGTGATGACGCCCCAACTGCAACAGGCGATTCGTCTGCTTCAATTCTCCAATCTCGAACTGTCCCAGTTCGTCGAAACCGAGCTTGAGCGCAATCCGTTGCTGGAGCGCGCCGAGCAAGGCGAAGACGCGCCGCAAGATGAAGCGGGCGAAGCGACCCAGCGCGCCGATGCAGACCGCTTCGGTACCGCGGAGACAAACCGCGCGAGCGAGAACGGCTCAAACGGAGCCGATCCCACAGACACCGTTTCAGATGGCGAAAACTCTGGCGAGCGTAATGGCGCCGAAGCCGGCAGCGATGAGGCTTGGCTGGACATGGCCAAGACTTCTCCCGATCCCGAACAGGCTTTCGATACCGAGTACGACAACGTCTACCCCGATACTGTCGGCAGCGATCTGGGCAACTGGTCCAGCGTGCGCACCCGCGACCACGGCTTTGGCGATGAGGAGTCCAATCTCGAATCGTACGTTTCTGCCGAACTGTCGCTCAAGGACCACCTGTCCGCCCAGCTTCCCCTTGTGCTGCATACACCGGCCGAGCGGCTCGTTGGTCAGTACATGGTCGATCTCGTCGACGAGTCGGGCTACATCTCCTCCGACCTCGATCATCTGGCCGAGCGCCTCGGCGCCAGCGAAGCGATGGTGGCCTCGACTCTTGCCAAGTTGCAGACACTCGATCCCGCAGGCGTGTTCGCCCGCTCGCTTGGTGAATGCCTCGCCCTGCAACTCAAGGAGCAGAACCGCTACGATCCGGTGATCGCGGCGCTCCTCGACAACCTCCATCTGCTCGCCAAGCGCGATCTGGCGGCCCTGCGCCGCGCCGTCAATGTCGACATGGATGAACTCACCGAGATGATCCAGGAAATCAAGGGGCTCAATCCCAAGCCCGGCCTCGGTTTCGGCTCGGTGCAGGTGCAGCCCGTTGTTCCCGACGTGTTCGTGCGTCCTGCCCAAGACGGCAGCTGGCTTGTCGAACTCAATTCCGAAACGTTGCCGCGCGTTCTCATCAACCGGTCCTACTACACGCGCGTCTCCACCAAGACCGCCTCCGACAAGGACAAGGGCTATCTGCTGGAATGTCTGCAGACAGCGAACTGGCTGGTGAAGAGCCTCGATCAGCGCGCCCGCACCATCCTGCGGGTCGCCGAGGAGATCGTCCGCCAACAGGATGGCTTCTTCACCCACGGTGTGCAGTACCTGCGTCCGCTCAACCTCAAGACCGTGGCTGACGCCATCCAGATGCACGAATCGACCGTCTCGCGGGTTACCTCCAACAAGTACCTGTCCTCGCCGCGCGGCATCTTCGAGCTGAAGTATTTCTTCACCTCCGCAATCGCCAATTCCGACGAGGGCGAAGCACACTCATCGGAAGCCGTGCGCTTCCGCATCAAGCAACTGATCGACGCAGAAACGGCACGCTCCATCCTGTCGGACGACAAGATCGTCGAACGCTTGAAGAACGATGGCATCGACATTGCGCGCCGCACTGTCGCCAAGTACCGCGAGGCGATGCGCATCCCCTCCTCGGTGCAGCGCCGACGCGACAAGGAGATGCACGAGCGGCTTGGCCGCGTTTGAGCCTATCGAAGGCAAGAGCCCAGATCAGCGAGTCGTTCAGTTGCCGGATGAACACCATCGTGGGGTTTGACAGCTACGTGAGACGCGATTTACCGTTCAACCAATCGCGCTGCAGCGCGCCGCCACAGGCGAGGGATAAAATCGATGCCACCCCAACAGCCGCTCTAGAGCATTTTCCGACGACGTGGACTCCGGTTCGCCCCAAGAAAATGCGACCAAACAAGAAGCTAGAGCGCCGATCCGATTCCATCGGATCGAAAAGCGCTCTAGATACGCAGAGGCTCATCGGTCCTATTGCGAGGGGAAAGCGGAAAACATAAATGAGCAGCGGCGACAAGGGTTGATCAGCTCTCAGACTGACCGCTGTACGGGGTTCGCATCTTGGCTTGATCGAAATTAGATCTTCTCTTCCCGCCCAAAGTTCATGAAGCAGACGTGCAGGTCAAAATATGACAATTCAAGTCACCGGAAAGAATGTTGACGCAGGCGAAGCCTATAAATCTTATATCCTCGAAAAGATTTCCACAGTTCTTGAGAAGTATATTGGCCCTGAAATATCGGGTCATGTTCGCCTTGAGAAAGATAAAGTTGGATTCCGCACGAATTGTTCAATACGACTGCGCACCGGACTTCAAGTCGAAGCGCATGGCGAGGGTGTGGATGCTTACACAAGTGCCGACGCTGCAGTCGAGAAGCTGGAAAAGCGCGTTCGCCGGTACAAAAGACGCCTGAAAAATCACCACAATGGCCGCGAGCACGACGTTCTAGGTTCCGAGCAACCCGCCCGCGATTATACCGTCCGTATTGCTGAGGATGAGGATAATGAAACCGCGAATGATCATCCGATGATCATTGCTGAGGCCGAGCGTGGTATCCGCGAACTGACTGTTAGCGCTGCCGTGATGCAGTTGGATCTGACGGAGAATCAGTTTCTGGTCTTCAGAAATGCTGCACACGGCGGGCTGAATGTGGTGTATAGACGCCGCGATGGAAACATTGGCTGGATCGATCCGGCCGGCCGTACGGCCGAAATCACCGCAGGCATCAGTGGGTAACTCGTGTTGACGCCCGACAAATTGCCGCAACTTTGGCATGTTTCTTGAGTTTACATCCGATCGAATCGGACGCACAGCACGGGGTGCGATGCAGGCGCTTTGCCGTAGTTGCCAAAAAACGTGGAGCCGACCAATCGTAGAGTTTGCACCGCAGACAATTGGCTGAATTTGTGTCGGAATGCGTCGGGATGCAAGGAACGGCCCCGGGCTATGGTGAATTTTGAGGGCAGTGCCGACAGTTGGACTTAACTGATGAATTTGGATGTGCGCGGCAGATCCGGCCAATCGGGCTGCCTCTTGGCCTAACCTTTTCATGGTGGGATAAGGACGATGGATCTTGGTGATCTCCTGGCGCCGGAAGGGGTCATTGCCTCGCTGAAGGCGAAGAGCAAGAAACAGGCGCTGCAAGAACTGGCTCAGCGCGCGTCCGAAATCAGCGGAATCGAGCAGCGCGAGATTTTTGATGCGCTTTTGCAGCGCGAGCGTCTTGGCTCCACAGGCTTTGGCCGCGGCATTGCGATTCCGCACGTCAAATTCCGTGCCCTGAAGTCGATCATCTGTGTTTTTGCAAGAATCGAAACACCCATTGATTTCGAGAGCCCCGACAACGAGCCTGTTGACCTCATCTTCCTGCTGCTGGCGCCGGAGCACGCGTCAGGAGACCATTTGAAGGCCCTGGCACGCATCTCGCGGCTGGTCCGCGATCCTGCCATGCTTGAGCGGCTGCGCACGGCGGCCGATGTCAAATCGCTACGTGAGGTTTTGACCTCGCCGGCGACGTCGCACGCGGCCTGACCAGGGCATGATCCTTTGCGACGCCGGGACTTACCTGGCGTCGCGCCGATCAACGTAGCGCCAAGCGGTACGCGGAAAGCCGCGGGCAGATTGCGCGACTAGAGCGCTTTTCGATCCGATGGAACGGAACCGGCGCTCCAGCTTCTTGTTTGGTCGCATTTTCTTAGGGCGAACCGGTGTCCACTTCGTCGGAAAATGCTCTAACCTGCCGTCACCGTGCCCTGCCCTGCGGCCAACAGGGCGACCAAGGCCACAGAGCCGACAATGATGCGCCACCAGCCAAACAGCGCGTAACCGTGGCGGCTGACGAACCCGAGCAGATAGCGCACCACGAAGACGCCACAGATGAACGCGGTGACAAAGCCCAGCGCAATGGCGGAAATGTCGCCGGCATGGAGGACGTCCCGGTTCTTGTAGAGATCGTAGGCAAACGCGCCGGCCATTGTCGGCATCGCCAGGAAGAACGAGAACTCGGCCGCCGAACGCTTGTCGGTTCCCATCAGCATGGCACCGACGATGGTCGAGCCCGAGCGTGACACACCCGGGATCATCGCAAGGCACTGGCAAACACCGATCTTGAAGGCAAGCGAGGGGGGAAATTCCATCACATCGCTATAGACGGGCTTTAACGGCAGCCGATCGACGATCAACAAGATGACGCCACCTACGATCAACATGACGCAGATGAGCATTGGCGTTTCGAACAGCACACTCTTGATGAAGGAGTGGCCGAGCGCGCCGATCACCGCCGCAGGGAGAAACGCAATCAAAATGCCGAGCACGAAGCGCTGTGTGCGCCGGTCATGCGGCAGCGCCAGCGCCATGTTGATGAGGCGCGCGGCATAGACCGACAAAATAGCTAGGATGGCGCCGAGTTGAATCAGCACCTCGAAGGTTTTTCCTGGAGAATTGAAACCCAGGAAGTGCCCGGCCAACAGAACATGTCCAGTTGAGGAAACCGGAATGAATTCCGTCAGGCCCTCGATCACCCCAAGCAGAATGACTTGCCAAGTTGGCATCTTGCCTCCCTATTACGTCGGCCCACCGATCAGAGCGCCTTGGAAAATGCTCCGGCTGCGCTCTCATATCAGGATTTGCG
Source organism: Hyphomicrobiaceae bacterium (assembly GCA_040765305.1). Classification (GTDB taxonomy): domain Bacteria; phylum Pseudomonadota; class Alphaproteobacteria; order Rhizobiales; family Hyphomicrobiaceae; genus JAEUMD01. The sequence continues at coordinate 14,669 of JAXGRZ010000007.1, forward strand.
CCGCCATGTGCATCCCTGTGCAACGCGTCGCAAGATGGACGAACCGTGATAGTTTTTTACGGGCCACTTGACGACTTAATTTTTCGGTCCGAGCAGGACCACCAACCGGGCGCGGCACGGCAGCCTGGTTCGATCCCAAGGAGCTGGTCTGCCTGCCATGCCTAAACTGAAACTGACGCATTTCAGGCTCTGCCCGCAGTCCCGTTCCATACGTCTGCTGCTGGCCGAACTCGGCCTCGCCTTCGATTTGGACGAAGAGCGGCCATGGGAATATCGCCCTGAGCTACTCGCCATGAACCCGGCTGGCGAACTGCCGGTCCTGACACGCGAAGGCGGCCCAATCTTATGCGGTGCCTACGCCATATCCGAATACATCGCCGAGGAGGTCAAGCAGCAACCCGGAGACGCGCGCCCGCCGCCCATTTTCCCTGGCAACCGCGCAGATCGCGCCGAGGTGCGCCGTCTCGTCGACTGGTTCCATGGCAAGCTCAACCGCGAAGTCACCCATGAGATCATCGAAGAGCGCGTTTACCGTGCCTACCGGCACAATGGCGCCAGCGCACCCGACGTGGCAATGCTTCGCGCGGCCCGCGCCAACCTGCGCTACCATATGAGTTACCTGGCCTACCTGGCAGATCAAAGGCATTGGCTGGCGGGCGAGGAGATGAGCTTTGCCGATCTGGCCGCCGCCGCGCACCTGTCGTGCCTGGATTATCTTGGCGAAGTCCCCTGGGACGACTACGAGCCGGCGCGTTTGTGGTTCGCGCGCGTCAAATCCCGACCGGCCTTTCGTGCACTGCTTGCCGACCGTATCTCGGGCGTCGCGCCGCCGCGCCACTATACCGACCTGGACTTTTGAGCATGTTTTTCACGGCGAACCGCACACACTTCAGCTCAACATGCTCTTTGTTTGGTCGCATTTTCTGCGACGAACTGGTGTCCACTTCGCCGGAAAATGCTCCAGGAAGAATGCCCCCGCATGACGACCTCCATGCCTGATCCGAACACCAGAAAAGGCGCGCGCCCAATCAAGGATATCGGCGCACGTTTGGCGCAATGGTCAACTGAGCTGGGCTTTGATGCGTTCGGGATTACAACCCCCGATGTCTTCGAGGCGATACGATACGATCCCGCCACCGCGCTTGATCGTTTCGTTGCCCTTGGTCGTCACGGCGACATGGACTGGATGGAAACGCACCGCGCCCGCCGCCGCGATCCACGCACTCTGTGGCCCGAGGCGCGAAGCGTCCTCATGCTCGCCACCAGCTATGCACCAGATGAAGATCCACGCACCGTGCTGGGCACACCGCAGCGCGCTGCCCTCTCGGTCTATGCCCGCGGCAAGGATTATCACGACATCATCAAGGGGCGCCTGAAGCAATTGGCCCAGCGCCTGGCCTCTGAGACGGGGTCACAGGTCAAGGTATTCGTCGATACCGCCCCGCTGATGGAAAAGCCGCTCGCCGCCGCCGCCGGCGTTGGCTGGCAGGGCAAGCACACCAATCTGGTGTCGATGAGCCACGGTTCCTGGCTGTTTCTTGGCGCAATCCTGACGACGGCCGAGCTGCCAGCCTCGGCGCCGCACGCCGATCACTGCGGCAGCTGCACACGCTGCCTCGACATCTGCCCGACGCGCGCCTTTCCCCAGCCCTACGAACTCGACGCGCGCCGCTGCATCGCCTACCTGACGATCGAATACAAGGGACATATCGCGCCCGACCTGCGCGCCGCGATCGGCAATCGCGTGTTTGGCTGCGACGATTGCCTTGCCGTGTGCCCGTGGAACAAATTCGCGCAACAGGCGCGCGAGACACGCTTTGCCGCGCGCACGGAGACCGCCAACCCGCACCTTGCCGACCTGCTTCAGCTTGACGACGCAGCCTTTCGCCAGCGCTTTGCTGGAACCCCCATCAAGCGCACTGGCCGCGATAGATTCATGCGCAATGTGCTGATCGCCACCGGCAATACCGGCAACCCCGACTATCAGAGCCTGGTTGGCGCGCACCTGGACGATCCCTCTCCCTTGGTCCGCGCTATGGCGGTATGGGCTTTGGCGAAGATCGCCAACCAAAGCACAATTGCAGCCTACGCCACGGCGCATCAGACGCGAGAGACTGACGCCGACGTGCGCGCCGAATGGCAGCGCGTCAGCGCTCCGACGCCAACCAACATCTTCTAATCCAGGGGGACTCAATGAGTGAGGCAACGAGCACCCACCGATCACTGTTCTGTTTCGGTCTGGGCTTTTGCGCACGCCATCTCATCGCGCGGCTTGAGCGCACCCAATGGCACATTGCAGGTACGGTGCGCGAGGCAGCCTCGGCCGAGCGCTGGCGTGCCGCCGGCATCGACGCCTACGCCTTTGACGGCACGGCCCAGCCACCGGGGTTGGCACAAGCCCTGTCGGCGGCAACCCACGTGCTGATCTCCGCGCCTCCCGGTGCCGACACGGATCCGGTCCTGTCGCAGTATCGCAGCACGCTCGCCGCGGCGGCGAGGCTTGGCTGGATCGGCTACCTGTCAACCGTTGGCGTTTATGGCGAACACCACGGCGGCTGGGTTGATGAGACAACGCCGCCATCACCGGTCTCGACACGCTCGCGCCATCGCCGCGCGGCAGAGGAGGCATGGGAAGCATTCTCACACCAAACCGGCAAGCGCGTCGTCATCTTCCGCCTTGCCGGCATCTACGGTCCTGGACGCAGCGCCATCGATAGTGTGCGTGACGGCCGCGCCCGCCGCATCATCAAGCCCGGGCAGCGCTTCAATCGCATCCATGTCACCGACATCGCAAATGCCGTGCAGGCGTCAATGCGTGGCAAAGGCAACGCGCCAATCCTCAACGTCACCGATGATCTGCCCGCGCCGCCGCAAGATGTCATCGCCTACGCCGCCGAGGTGCTGGGCGTACCCGCGCCGCCCGAAGTCGCCTTCGAAGACGCGCAACTCTCGGCGATGGCGCGCAGTTTTTATGGTGAGAACAAGCAGGTGCGCAACGATCTTATGAAGCGCGATCTTGGCATCACCCTGGCATATCCCACCTATCGCGAAGGCCTTGCCGCCATCGCCAAGGCAACGAAGTCATAGCCCGCCACTGCCCCGCAAACCGTGCATACGCCACGCCTGCCGAAGGTTATTCAGGCGCCGTTCAAACACGCTCCGCTTTATTGCCCGAATTATGTTCGAAACTGGCGAAGTGGTCGCCAAAGCATTTTCCGACGAGGTGGACGCCGGTTCGTCGTGGAAGATGCGACAAACCAAAGAGCTAGAGCGCCGAGACGATGGTATCGGATCGCCGCTCTAGAACGACGCAATTGCGCGCGCGGGCGGGCACAGCAACGGGTTGGAGGCACATCATGTTTGCCGAGCGCAGGACATGGCCGGGACGCCGGCCCGACAGCCACGGCATGTTCGCGAGAGGTTTTGCATCCACGGTGCGTACGCTTGGCCTCGCCACTGTTTTGACGGCAACCTGCGCCCTTCAGCCCGTAAACGCCGAGCCCGTCAACCCTGCGCATGCCTTGGCGGAGAAATTCTCACGCGCTTCGGATGCCGCGCGCACGCCGGCGCAGCCACGGGACGAAGCCGATCAACCCACGGTCTCGCCCTTAACGCAAACCACGGACGATAGCGAAGATCTGAATGATGAGCGCGCAGAACGCGAATTGCGCGCCGCCGAGGAACAGCGCGCCTATGAGGAAGATATGCTGGCGCGGGCGCGCGCCGAGGCCGACGCGCGCTTGAAAGCTGACATGGCGCGCGAGCAGGAGGCGGTGCGGCAACGAGCCGAAGCCGAACAGCAGCAGCTTAGAGCGCAGGCGCAGGCACGCGAGCGGGCCCAAACCGCGCGGCAGGCAAGCGAACGCGAGGCCGAGGCGCGGCAACTGGCAGAGCGCCTGCGCGCTGCACGCCAGGCGCGCGCACAGGCCCGTGCACTTGCGGCCGCTGATGCCGAAGCCAGAGCCCAGGGCCAGGCGCGTATCGAAAACGCACGCAACGCATTGCGTCAGCGCAGTGAGCGTCTTGCCAACAAACTTGAGGCGATCAGAGCCCGCCGCGAGCACGATGCACGCCTTGCCTCATCGCCTGAGACGACAGCGCGCACGCACGCCCCGACGACGCTTGGCGACACATCGGCCCCACCAGCCGATGGGATGCACGCGCCACAACTCACCCGCGCACCTGCCGTGCCCGATGCCACGCTCGCTCATCACGCCACGGTGCTCCTCGTGATGAAACCGGGCAATCGCGGCATCCGGCGCTGGAACAAGACCGCTGATCCCATGCTGTGTCTGGAAGACACCTGCTACATCAGCAGCGGCGCGGAAACGGCTGCGCGGCGCGTCTCGCGTCGCAAGGGTTTTGGGCCTGCCATTGCGCTCGGCACGCGCGCAGGGGCCTGCAATCACCAGCTCAATTGCATCTTCCGCGATGTCGATCTGATCAACGATCACGCCTGGATGCAGCCGATTGACTTGCGCATCGTCCGCCACGATCGCCGCGAAACGCGCCGCATCGCCAGCGATCCGACCTGCGCGCTGTCAGGCGGGCACATCGCATGCGCGCGCACCGTTGAAAGCAGCGACTACCGCGCCTGGATCATCCCTGAGCACGTGGCACGCCAAGCCGGCGCCGCGGCACTACAGGCTGCACTCGATGCGTCCTTGCAAGGAAACCTGCTGGCCGGCTCACAGATGCATTGATTGCGCAGCATCAGCGCCTCCCGCAACACGCGCGCCCACCGCCAGCGTTGAACAACGTCGTATTTTCAACGGCTCTGCTTATGTGACCCTGAGCGGTCCTGAGCAGGTGCAGCATCGCCGATGAACCATCGTCAGCGCTGCAGAATTGCGGACGTCAGTGGTTAAGGTGAACTATAGCTCGCTACTGCTAGCTGCGAACATCGCTTTGGTTTCGTAACCAGACAGGGTTGGCAACGGTGTGATGCGAACTGGCTGAATCAGCGCTGGATGCGAATGCATTCGCGCGTCAAAGGGTATTATGTGTTGTCCATAGGGACAGACGTTCAAATTGACTGGGGCCGACTTACAGGGTTGGCGTGTATTCAATCCGATTAGCTTGGCAAATAAACTGGGCCAGCTTTGAAAGCTGTGATTTGAGATCGAAGACATTCAAGTCAAGCGCCGTCTTGCAAGCAGCCTTTGCACATTCGAGTTTATCCGGCACTACCTCGTCCTGGCCCTTGGTATAGGCAAGAGGATGCCCATACTGGTCGTCGTTAGCAAGATTTACAGCGCCGCCGGCGATTTGAGTGACGACCTTAGTGCGTACATCTTTGGGTATGTAATTCTCAATTTCGCGACCATTCGTAATCCAGGCGAACCCGTCAGCACGTTCAAACTCGATACTGAGCCGCTGTTTTGTTTTATTTACATGCTGCCCCTTGGCTTTCTTGTCGCTGTCCATAACGATGGCCGGAAAACGATTGATAGGCAGAAGTTCTATCAGGTCGGAAGTGTCTTCGTCCGTCGTCAAGTGGCTGGCAAGTTTGCCACCGTAGAACATAATAGAAAAGTGCCAGCCTTCTTCCAGGTAGGGGCAAATTGATTTGAGCCAGTTCAACAGATAGAGGCGGTCGGTTGGCCCTTCCACCCAGATGACGCTGTTAGCCTGCAAAAGATCGCTCGGACGGTAGCCGAGCGTATGGCAGACGCTGCGACGTGCACTTCGTGTCAGAGGCTTTTCGAGCTTGGAGTATGTGCCTTCAAGCCGCACCGAATAGACGTCTGCATCGACGGAATCCATGATTGTAGCGGAGTGCGTGGTGATAAAATACTGGTTCGTCGTGTGATCAGCGATGAAGTTCATAAGTTGATGTTGGAGTTCAGGGTGCATGTGGAGTTCAGGCTCCTCGATGCAAATTACGGAATTGTCCACGAGTACGGCTTTAATGGCGAGGATAAGAAGCTGGTGCAATCCGGTCCCAAGCGCCTCAATCGGGAGATAGCGACTATGATCTTCGACAATGATTGTTGATTTGTCGTGAGGCACGCTTAGTTGCAATTCTGGACGTTTGAGCACCAATCGCATAAACCTTAGGATGTTCTGGAACTTGTCGCGGTCTTGCGGGCGAGTGTGCTCAGGCTGAGCCAACGCCGCGAGTTCGTCGGCGACGGTTGGTCCCTTGGTCACAGAACCGTACTCATCTGCGAATTCTTCAAGCTTCGTTGGTATCTGCCGAAGGGTGGGCACGTAGTGGAAAGCCCCCGGTAGTCGCTGCGTCTTACGATAGAACCACTCAACGACCTCGGGTATCCAATGAATCCGTAGATTGCCGCTTCCCTGCTTGGTTATCTTCGCCCAAGCCCTCTGGATAGCAGCCGAGCGGTGGTGTTGCTCGAAACTGACTGCAATGGCGTCGGCATTGACCACAATTTTCCTGGCGGAGAACGAGAATGGCAGGATGCAGTAGTCGTTTTCCACACTGAGGCACGTTTTAATCGCAGCGATGTCGGCGGCGTTCAGTTCCGGACCGATGGTATTGAGGTGATGATCGCTGGCGGGAAGTAGAAGAGGGAGTATGTCCGTGTTCCGTCCACCACGCGGAGCGTTTGTTCCCGAGATGGGCTTAAATTGATGCGGGTTCGCGGCGATAGGCAAGTAAACATCCCGAATGAAACGCAGGATGTTGGATTTTCCGCTGTTGTTTTCGCCAATGAAAATATTGATCTTCTTAAACGGCCCAAGGATTTGCGGTTCGCCAGAGAAGCTGCGGTATCCGCCGATACCAAAGCCGTAGATAGGGTAGGATGTCATGATGATCAGTCTAAGATGAGCCTGAATATGTGGCGAGGGAGTCTGTCTTAAACTTAGGCGATTCGCGATGAGAACGTGGCTGAATAGTCCCGCGATGGTGATTCGCCCCAATGCCCGCTTCTGTATATCTGCCGCCCTGCCTTCGTGATGACGCGATGCCTCACTGACCGGACATTGCGAACGGTTCAGCCGGCACGGCCTTCGGCAGGTCTCGCGACTTCCCCTCCTGGGACCGAGCGACAAGCTGCAGCGCACCAACGACAAACGTCCATAGTTCCGAAAATGCCCAAGCAGACCAACATCGATCGCCGTGGCGTTCCTGTGGAAGGCCTGAAGCAGGGCGCTGCCGGATGTCGAATGCTTTGTGGAGAGACATCCGACCTATGACAATCCATCCCTTGGCAAGGGACAAGCACTCAACTAGCCTGCGCATGAGATTCTATTTTCGGAGGGGGCAATGCAGGTCTTCAAATTCAGTTTCGTCGCAACAGTCCTCGTGGCGACGGTGATGATGGGCGCACTTTCGGTGACGGCTCAGGCTGCCGAGTGCACCAGGGTTACGGCCCTTGGCGAAAACTTCACCCACGATGCCGCCGTGCTCTTCTCCACAAACGCTCTTAAAAATACGCTGGCCGGAAAAGGTCTCGTGGGCAAGGGGCCCGTGCGCACGAACTGCAAAACAGGCTCGACGATGATTTCGTGTTACTCCTCGCAGATGGCCTGCAAAGGCGGCACCCCCAAGACCTGCTTGGGCCCCTGGCTGTGCTTCTAAACTTGGCGCTCTAGATTTTTGTTTTGAGCACGTTTTTCACGCTGAAACGCTCAACACTTCAGCTCAACATGCGCTAATACGGCCAGTACATGCTGTTGGGCCAGGCTTCACGGTTGTCCATGGGGCCGCGCCGCCGCCGCAGTGTTGCGCGACGCGATTTTGCCCTGGATCGCGCCCGGTTGACTGAGGGAGCTTGGTTCTCGGCCGCAGCCGGCGCATCGTGCGGTGTTGACGAGCCGGATGAGGAGATGGATGCCTCAAGCGCCGCGTCCTCGCTTTGCAAAAGCGCAATGCTTGCTCCTGGCGCTTGGGTTGCCGAGGGGCCGTGCCCGTCCATCAGCACGACAACGGTGCCGGCCTTTAAAGCCCGCGCAAGGGTTGCCGAACGGTCCTTGTCCAGAAACCTTACGCGCCCAAGTGCCTGTTCGGCTCCCTCGCTCTCGACATGCGCAGCTTTGGCATCGTCATCAAGACCAAAAGCAAGCCACTTCGCCTCATGGTGTCCATCTGCTGGCGACACGAGTACGCCAACATGCAACCCGAGCGGCTTTGCGGGATCTGCCACGGTAATGGGGAGCCGGTCGACCAGCACCCCGTCCCTCATGACATAAGCCGACAAATCGGCACGCGATAGAATGAGCGACGTGATCTGCCCAGGCACGCTCACGCTCTCGTTGGCTCCGCCATTCTCAGCCGCACCAGAAGCCGCAGCCTCGCCATCGCCCCCCTTCGCTAGCGGCGAGGACGGCTCTGGTGGCGTCAGCTGGCCGCCCAGCTCCGGTTGGGCGAAACGTCCAACGCGGTTCAAGCTTCCCGTCTCCACCGGATCAATGAACGGTCCAGGAGCTGAAAACAGCTGCGGCCCCGAGCGTTCCTGCGCAACGATGACGGCAGCGCCAAGCTTTGTTGCTTTCATCAGCAGCTTGGCAAAGTCGTTCGGCATGCTCACGCCGATACCGTCCTTGGGTACGTGCGATGCACCACCCAGGAAAATCTCCCTGCCGCGCCAGACAAGACCTGAGGATGCAGCCTCCTGCTGGCCGCCAGCCTTGTTTGGGGTGAGGACGAAAACACCGCTGGAGGCTTGCGCCTCAGGCGCAGTCGTTATGGTCGAGATCCCAATCTCCACGCCATTGCGATATACGTGAAGGGAGCGCTCGCCCGGCGTCACGACGATCGTCACGACACCTGCTGGCGCAACCGATGGGGCCCAAACGAAACGGCCCGGCGCCAAGCCAGACTGATTTTGATAACGATCCGCAACGGCCAGGGAACTGCTGGTGAGAGCCACAGCACCTGCCAGGAAGCCGAAAAGTGCACGGCGGTTCAGCATCGCGTTTCCAGAAAATCACGCTCGCCACGAACGCAGCGAATCAATTGAGTTTACCGAAGTATACCGCGTCACTGACCAGCAAGGCATGTATCGCATGCACGCCGTGGGTCAGACCTGGAGGGTTCACAAGAGAAGGTTGCTGAAATGCACACCCTCCAACTTATGCTCTGTATATTTTAAAAGACCACAGAGCTTGTCGGGCCAATGCCATCCGACCGACTCTCTTGCTTCATGGTTTGTTACATCTTCTGCGACGAACCGGTGTCCAATTCGTCGGAAAATGCCTCAGCTTGTGGTTTGATCGCATTACCTGAAATGCGGATTCAGATCAGATCCATACGCAGCCTGTGCGCGTACGAACTGAAGGCCCAACGGCTCTTTTACACCAACCTGGACTTTGGCGCGGCAAGGCGCAGCGGCCGCACCTCGCGCGCGCCGCAATAGCCGGGTTAGCCTCAGCGACGACGATTGCCGCCCGGCCCCCCACCGCCACCGGAGGAAGGCGCCGGTCCGCGCTGGTCCTTGTGACGGAAATTGATACGCCCCTTCGTCAGGTCGTAAGGCGTCATCTCGATGGTGACGCGGTCGCCGGCGAGGATGCGGATGCGGTTCTTTTTCATGCGGCCAGACGTATAGGCGATGACCTCATGGCCATTATCCAGCTTCACACGGCATCGAGCGTCCGGCAGAACCTCGTCCACCACGCCCTCGAACTCGAGCATCTCTTCCTTTGCCATCTACTCTCCTTGTCGCACGCTGTCCTTGTCGCGCGCGGTCGTGACACCTAGTCGGGTAGCAGAACGGGAGCAGCATGACGCTGCTCCCGCTGGTCTCCCTTTTTCAGAAGACACACCTTCGATCGTGAAAAATCAGATCGCGCGCAGGTTGGTTGCAGCGATCTTGCCGTTGCGACCGCGCTCGGTCTCGAAAGAAACCTTCTGACCCTCGTGAAGCGTCGACATGCCAGCACGCTCGACAGCCGAGATGTGAACGAAGACGTCGGAGCCGCCCTCTTCCGGCTGAATGAAGCCATAGCCCTTCTGACCGTTGAACCACTTCACAGTACCGTTCGCCATATGAATTGCCTCCAAGCAAGTGGCGTTTCCCTCAGGCGGAATTGCCTTCGGGCCTCAAATCGCGCGTTGGAGACTTCTAGTAGGCAGTGCAGTGCAGGCCGGGTAGAGCAGACCAAAGCGTGTTCGATGGCGCCTTATATGACCTTTATTGCTCCTAAAGGCAAGGCAAACTCCCAATAGCCGGCCAATTCTACCGAGATGGACAGGGCCTCTGGCATTGTCCTTGGCGCACCCGTTAACCCCTTGAATGGGCTCCAAGGGTTTGCCTGGGCCATTTCCCTCACAACGTAGATATTGTTCCAGTTCGTTTTTGTGCAAACTGCCATATATTGGCATACCACCGACTGGTGGCGCCTGCCGTGACGGCAGCCAACTCTCGAAGCGGTCATTGCGCCATTCTGGTGGCGTTCGGCCTGATGGCATCCGGCGAGACCACCCCCGCCCGAATCTCCTCTGCGAGGGCCAGGAGGTCGTCGATGGCGCGCACGGGAAGGCTAACCGGATGGGCGTTAGGAGGGAGGTCTTCGCGGAGCCGGCCTTGTCCTTCGATTGACAAGAAGGCGGGATGCGGGCGCCGTGCATAGAAGGTCCTAAAACGGGTGCGCCAATCGGTTAAAGCCGTGACCAGCATACGGAACGAGGGGGTCGAACCAATCCCCCCTGACGCATTGGCCTTGCTGACGACATGACAACGCGCGCAGTACGCGTTGGCAATCTTGCGCCCCGCATCGGCACTGCCAACATCGTTGCCCGCGCCGGCAGGACTGGTGAGCACAAGGCAAGCGATCGCAACAACGGTGCAGCGTGCAATCCGCGCTCTTGGCCTTTCGCCAAGCAAGGTCCATTCCCATCGACGGCTCTGCATCACCATCCCTCTCCAGTATCTATCAGAAGGCCCGCCAAGGCGGCTTTGATATTGGCGCGGGAGAAACGCGCCTTCACCTTGCCGCGCGGCATACGTATCGCACCATCCCGCATCCGCACCGGAATGTTTTGCCGCTCGGGTCAGAGCGCCAGTTGATCACACCAGGAAGCACCCTGAGCCAAATGCTACGAGATTCCTTTGGTGCATTGGCACGGTTCATTCCCGCGTGGCTCTGGGGAGCTAGATATTGAGCGAGAAAAGCCACGTACCACCCGGCCGACAGATTGCACCACCTTCAAGTCTATCTTAAAAACACACCGTCCTCACATAAGATCGCAGCCTGCAACGTGCGATCCCCGCCGCATGGCTCAAGAGCTCCTTGCATGACTCTACCTGAAATCATCATCGCCATTATCGGGCTGGGGTGCGCAGGTCTTGTCAAAGGCGCAACCGGCATTGGCTATTCGACAACCGCACTGCCTATCGTGGCGCTTGCCGTCGGACTCGACCACGCCATACCGCTCGTCATTTTGCCATCGATCACATCAAACCTGTCCGTCATGATAAGCGCTGGCGATTTCAGACCGATGCTCATTCGTTTTCGCGCGCTCTACCTGGCTCTGCTTCCTGGCCTTCTGACGGGGCTCTATCTGCTGTCGAGCGTGCCCGTGAACCATGCCGGACGCGTGCTGGGGGTGGTCATCTTGATGTATGCGACCTACGCATTAACCAGACCCGCACTGAACCTGGGTCATCGTGCTGAACGAGTGCTCAACGTGCCGGTCGGCTATCTCAATGGACTCATCAACGGTCTCACCGGCTCCCAGCTCCTGCCGATCGTCCCCTA
>JAXGRZ010000070.1:0-11819 GCA_040765305.1 Hyphomicrobiaceae bacterium
AAGGACCCAGACGTGGCCGTGCATGTCTTGTTGGGGTCTGGCGGTGTGTTTACCGCGGGCAACGATATCGGCGAGTTTTTGTCCTCCTCGCGCGGTGATCAGGCGGTCCTCAAGGCGGTGCTGCGCTTCGTCAGGCTGCTGGCGCGCGTGGCAAAGCCGATGCTTGCGGGCGTTGATGGCGTCGCTGTGGGAATTGGTACGACACTGCTGTTTCACTGCGACATGGTCTATGCCTCGCCGCAAGCGCGCTTCCACACCCCGTTCCTCGATCTTGGGCTGGTGCCGGAAGCCGCTTCCAGCCTGCTGATGCCGGCGCGCATGGGCTATGCGCGCGCCTTCGAGATGCTGGTGCTCGGCAGGGTCATGGATAGTGCGGCCATGTCGAGGGCTGGTCTCGTCAATGCCATTGTTCCCGAAGATCAATTGGAAGCTGAGGTGTTGCGCGTTGCGGGCGAACTGGCACGCAAGCCACCGGCCGCGTTGGCGCAGGCCCGGCGGCTGATGCGCGGTGATGTGGAGGCCGTTTGGCGGCGAACCGATGAGGAGGTGGCGATCTTTGCGCGGCAGTTGCAAAGTGCCGAAGCGCGCGAGGCATTCCAGGCCTTTCTGGAAAAGCGCGCGCCCGATTTTTCGAAGCTTGATGGCCGTTAGTGCCATGGCACGACGTTCAGCGCCATCGGCGTCGATGCGCGTCAATGCGCGCTTGTGGTGCGGCTCGCTTGCACGCGCCAAGCTGACCGCGTTGTGGGTTGGCCTCATCATCGCGCTGGGGGGTGGTCTTGCCGCCGCGCCGCCCGCGCAGGCGAACTGGCTCACGCGGCTGGCGCGGGAGGCGGGTGAAGCCGGTGGCAGTGCGGCCCGTCACGCCGGTCACGGTCTCGACAATCTCACGGGTGTCTCACGATATCTCAAGGCGCTGCCGCACGATCCCAAGGCCATGCCGCTGGGCGCGCATGTGACGCCCGAAGGGCACTGGAAATTCACCAACGCTGAGGGTGAGGTGTTCACCGCCGCCAATGGCGATGAGATGGCGCGCGTGGTCAAGGCACTGGCCCCCGATCACGCAGGCGCGGGTGAGGGCGCGGGCAAACTCAAGCTCTACCTGTCGGAGGATACGGTTTTTACGCGCGCCGAAGCGATCAAGGACCTGCCGGCTGGTGCGGAGCTGTCCCTGCTTGCACAAAAGCGCAGTTTCCGCCTGTTGCCAGACGCCGCGAATGCTTCTCGCAACGGTTTCCTGGCGGAGGTCAAGCCGGGGCTGCTTCTTCGCCTGTCCGATAGAAACCTGTTCGATGAGGCGTTGTGGCATCTCAAGCGGCCGCTGTCGCGCTCGAGCATCCGGGTTGTCGCGCTGGAACCCGGGGCGGCTCCAACGCTGTCGTCGGCGCCGCATTTCGATGCGCAAGGCAAGGCAGCGCTGATCGACCGGATCGATCCAGGCAAGCTGCCGTCCGCATTGTCCTCGATCCGCGGTCAGACGGTGGTCATGACCGGGCGGGTGGACGGCGAATTTTTGTATTTTCGGCCGTCGAGTGGCCCGGAGCAGTCGTTGCTGATCGGCGACCTGAAGCGAGCCGCAAAGGATCAGGACGTCAATCTGGTGATGCTGGAAGCGGGCGACCCGCTGCAGCCGGGTGGGCGCAACTGGTTCTGGCAGAAGGTCGAGGTCAAAGGGCTCGACGCGGCGTTGAATCGGGCCGACTTTGCCGATTTCCTCGATGCGCTGGGGCAGCACCGCCAGACCATGGTAGTCGAGGCGCGGACAAGCCTTGATGGCCGGATCGGTTTTGATGTCAGTCCAGCCGGCAATACGGCGAGTACACTGACCGACAGCCTTACAGATACGATGACCTCGTGGACGGAAGGCATCTTCTCGCAGGCGGTTGGCAATATTGTAACGAGCGCCATCAAGGCGGATCTGGTTGACAAAGAACGCCAGCGGGAACTCGATTCGCGATTGCTGCCCGGTGTGCCGTCGTTCGTCCAGTTTCTTTATATCGGCGGGCTGGTGCTGGGGTTGGTGGGACTGGGTTACGCCCGGCGGTGGTGGGCATGGCTTTGGCCGGCCGAACAACGCTCTGAGTATGCAAGCTCCGCAGGCTATCGTGCGGCGCGGGGCGTCAGGCTGGCTCTGTTCAGCTTCATATTTTTGCCCATCGTCGGGATACCTGCTGGGGTGTGGGCCATGCTCAAGGGGTTTTTCGACCAGGTCTGGCTTATCGTTTCGTTGCCGTTCAGGGTCGTGAGATGGATCTGGCAGCGGATCGTGCCGGCGCGGGGAACCTGACCTTTTTGTTCGTGCCCGACTTTTCGCCGGTGAAAGAGGAGCTGGGGCGTTTGACACTCCCTTGATACTCCAATGTGATCGGATTGGTGCACCAGTTATTTGATGTGTCGTATTTTCTGCGATGTAGCGGTGTCCACTTCAGCGAAAAATGCTCTAGTGTGGCGTCGCGCCTCAGTTGACCGACGGTGCGGCAAGGTTGGTGTCAACTAAGGCGCGATGAACGCCACACTAGCCACATGTTTTCACTCGTGGCCCTCATGTCGCGCCAAAATCGGTAGAGGTTTCGGCTATGGTGCGATTTTGGCGCGACGGGCCACGAGTGTGGCGTCGCGCGGAAGCTGTGAGGGTGCTTGCGGCAGAAGCCAGATCAGAAGTCCTCAACGCTGGGCGATGGCGCCATGCGTGACGCTTTCAGCGCAGTAAATGTCAGGTAACAACATGGCCAGTCTGGCAGGCAAGACACTCTTCATCACCGGGGCGAGCCGGGGCATTGGCCTGGCGATCGGCCTGCGTGCGGCGCGCGATGGCGCTAACGTGGCGATCGCCGCCAAGACGGCTGAGGCGCATGCCAAGCTGGACGGCACGATCTATACCGCCGCCAAGCAGATCGAGGACGCGGGAGGCAAGGCCCTGCCGCTCGTTTGCGACATCCGCGATGAAGCCCAGGTGCGCGAGGCGGTGGCAAAAGCCGCAAAGATGTTTGGCGGCATCGATATCTGTGTCAACAACGCTTCTGCCATCGCGCTAACGCCACTGGAAAAGACCGACCCCAAGCGGTTCGATCTGATGTTCGGCGTCAATACGCGCGGTACGTTCGTCACCACGCAAGCGTGCGCGCCCTTCCTGGAGAAGGCGGAAAATCCGCACGTGCTGATGCTGTCGCCACCGCTCGACATGAAGCCGCAATGGTTCTCAGGTCATGTCGCCTATTCAATTGCCAAATACGGGATGAGTCTGGTGGTGCTGGGGTTGGCGGACGAGTTGAAGCCGAAGGGCATCGCCGTCAACGCGTTGTGGCCGCGCTCGACAATCGCGACAGCGGCGATCAAGAACATCCTGGGCGGGGACAAGCTGGTGCGCATGAGTCGCTCGCCCGAAATCCTGGCCGATGCGGCGCATCTTGTTTTCACGCAGCCGGCGAAAAGTTTCTCGGGTCAATTTTTGATCGATGACAGCTTCCTGCACGAGGTGGGCGGGGTCAGCGATTTCGAACGCTACCGGATTGATGCGTCCGTGCCGCTGGCGCCGGATTTCTTCGTTCCGGCCGATAGCCGCCCGCCACCCGGGGTGAAGCTGGCGCCGCTGTCCATGCTTATGGGCGGTTAACCGGGTTCCAACCCATCAGGTCGCAGTGGCGCCGGGAACTGGTGCGATGGTTTGCCAGATGGCGTGTGGAACGTCACATATCTTCAATCGGATCGCAGTCTTTGGGAGCGTCTTCGCGCAGCCCCATGCGCGGCGACCCGCATGCGCTGTTTTTGTCGCCTTTCCCGGAGGTTGTGACATTGCCCCAAAGAGCGGCTAACATGAGTCCCACAAGAAAAGACGACTGAGGAAACATTCCTTCATGCCCACCTTGCTGCTGACCCACCCCTGCTTTGTCGAACATGATACAGGCTTTGGCCATCCCGAGCGGCCCGACCGTATGCGGGCGATTGATCGCGTGCTGGAACATGACCTGTTTGCCGGATTGAAGCGCGAAGAAGCGCCACTGAGAGGCGATGTCGAGGAGCAGATCCTGCTTGCCCATCCGAGCTCGTATCTGGAGATGGTGCGTACGGCGCGCCCGTCAGGAGATGGTGAACACGTTCACCTCGACCCCGACACGGTGATGTCGCCGGGCTCGTGGCAGGCGGCGCTGCGGGCGGTGGGAGCGGGACTGGAAGCTGTCGACCGCGTCATGGATCCCGCATCAGGAACGCGCAATGCCTTCTGCCAGGTGCGACCGTGCGGGCACCATGCGGAGGCGCAGCGGGCAATGGGCTTTTGCCTGTTCTCCAATATTGCGATCGCCAGTCTTTATGCGCGCGCCAAGCATGGGTGCGAGCGCGTGGCGGTGGTCGATTTCGATGTCCACCACGGCAATGGGACGCAGGACATCTTCGAGACCGACAAGGACCTGTTTTTCGGCTCGACCCATCAGATGCCGCTTTATCCCGGCACGGGGGCCGTTTCGGAAACGGGCGTGGGAAATCTGTTCAACGCACCGTTACGCTCGGGTGATGGCGGCTCGGCGTTCCGCGAGGCGATGAGCAGCCGTATCCTGCCCGCTCTCCGGAACTTCAGCCCCGATATCATTCTCATCTCGGCTGGATTTGACGCCCATCGCGACGATCCGCTGGCAAGCCTGGAACTGATTGAGGACGATTATACGTGGATCACCCAGGAACTCGTCGAGATTGCCGACAAACAATGCCAGGGACGGGTGGTGTCGATGCTCGAAGGCGGCTACGACCTCAAGGCACTGGCGCGCTCGGTTGGCGTTCATGTCAGAACGCTGATGGTGGCCGCAACGTGAAGGGCGCGGAGCGGTCTGGGTAGCGGCCAGTTGCGGCCAGACGATCGGCGGGCAAGGATCGAGATGGGAACGAGAGCCAGATCATGAGCAGCGCACACAAGGCGCCCGGTAAGGGGCATGCGGACATCAAGGACCTGACGTTCGAGCGGGCCTTGAAGGAACTGGAAGTGATTGTCGGCCGGCTCGAGCGCGGCGATGTGGAGCTTGAAGAAAGCATTGCGATCTACGAGCGTGGCGAAGCGCTGAAGGCGCATTGTGATCGCCTTCTCAAGCAGGCCGAGGCCAAGGTCGAGAAGCTCGCCTTCGATGCCGAGGGCAGCCCCCGAGGCAGCGAACCGCTCGATCCGCAACAGCGCTGAACGCCGATATGTCAAGATTGACGGTGCAACCTTTATGATGGCTCGATGGATCGGTTGAAGAATTGGGCACGTTGACCTAAGAAGGGCGATAAAGGCAGCCCACGGAAAGGCATGCAAGGTCCGCATCAAGATTTGGGCCGTCCGCCGGCAGCAAAGGGTGAATTTAAGTGAGTAAGACGCCGCTCCTTGATACCGTCACGACCCCGGCAGACCTGCGCCTGCTATCTGAAAGTGACCTCAGGCAACTTGCTGACGAGCTCAGGCTTGAGATGATCGACGCGGTTTCCGTAACCGGTGGGCATCTGGGCGCGGGCCTTGGCGTCGTCGAGCTGACCGTGGCATTGCACTGGGTCTTCGACACCCCGCGCGACCGGCTGATCTGGGATGTCGGACACCAGGCTTATCCGCACAAGATCCTGACCGGGCGGCGCGAGCGCATCCGTACCCTGCGACAGCCCGATGGATTGTCGGGTTTCACGCGGCGCGCGGAGAGCGAGTATGACCCGTTCGGCGCGGGCCACTCCTCGACCTCGATCTCGGCGGGTCTTGGCATGGCGGTTGCAAGAGATCTCAAGGGTGGCAATAACAACGTTGTGGCCGTGATCGGCGATGGCGCCATGTCGGCGGGCATGGCCTATGAAGCGATGAACAATGCGGGCGCGCGCGATGAACGGCTGATCGTCATTCTCAACGACAATGACATGTCGATCGCGCCGCCGACCGGGGCGCTGTCCTCGTACCTGGCGCGCATCACGACGAGCGGCACCTACCTTTACATGCGCGACTTCGCCAAGCAGCTGGCGAAGAAGCTGCCGAAGAGCTGGGAACGGCGGGCGGCGCGCGTTGAGGAATATACGCGCCATCTGTGGCAGGGCGGCGCCTGGTTCGAGGAGCTGGGCTTTTATTATGTCGGTCCGATCGATGGGCACGACTTCAATCAATTGCTTCCCGTCCTCAAGAACGTGCGCGATGCCAAGCAGGGGCCGATCCTGGTCCACGTCGTCACGCGCAAGGGCAAGGGCTATGGTCCGGCCGAGGAATCGGACGACAAGTATCATGGCGTCTCGAAATTCAATGTCGTCACCGGGGCTCAGGTGAAGGCGAAGTCGAACGCGCCGAGCTATACCAACGTGTTCGCGGAAAGCCTGATTGCCGAGGCGCGCAAGGACAAATCGATCGTGGCGATCACGGCGGCGATGCCCTCGGGTACCGGGCTTGACCTGTTCGCGCGCGCGTTTCCCGACCGCATGTTCGATGTCGGTATCGCCGAGCAGCACGCGGTGACGTTCGCGGCGGGCCTTGCGGCCGAGGGGATGAAGCCGTTCTGTACGATCTATTCGACCTTCCTGCAGCGTGCCTATGATCAGGTGGTGCACGACGTGGCGGTGCAAAGCCTGCCCGTGCGCTTCGCCATCGACCGGGCTGGATACGTTGGCGCGGACGGACCGACACATGCTGGATCATTCGACATCGGCTATCTCGGTGCGCTGCCCAATTTCGTGGTCATGGCAGCGGCCGACGAAGCGGAATTGACGCACATGGTCGCGACCGCGGCGGCCATCGATGATCGCCCCTGCGCGGTGCGCTATCCGCGCGGTGATGGGGTGGGCATCGAAATTCCCACGCAAGGCAAGGTGCTGGAGATCGGCAAGGGCCGCATTGTTCGCGAAGGCGCGACGGTGGCGATCCTGTCACTTGGAACGCGTCTGGCCGAAGCGCTCAAGGCAGCAGATCAACTTGCGGCGTTCGGGCTGTCGACAACGGTTGCGGATGCGCGTTTTGCCAAGCCACTCGATACGGCGCTCATCGAGCAATTGGCGCGCGAGCACGAAGTTCTGGTGACGGTCGAGGAAGGTTCAATCGGCGGCTTCGGCTCGTTCGTGCTGCATCATCTGGCCGGCGCCGGTTTGCTCGACCGCGGCCTGAAGGTGCGCCCGATGGTCTTGCCCGATGCCTTTACCGAGCACGGCAAGCCCGAAGCGATGTATGAGGAAGCCGGCCTCAACGCATCCGGCATCGTCGAGACGGTGTTTGCCGCGCTTGGGCGTGAGCGGCTGGCGCAGGAAGGTGGCGACCGGGCTTGACGGCCTGCAACGGTCTTTGTCAACCAGCCCCACCTGTTCCCGCCACGTTATCGGGAAAACCCGCTACTTCACGTTTATCGTGATCTTCTCGCTCATGACTGGCGGCTTGTGCGGGACGTGGTTGAGGTCGCCGAGCACAAGCTGGAGCGTGTGTTTGCCGGGCTTTAATGTGACCGTCGTCTCCGTCTGGCCACCGCCGAAGTGCTTGTGGTTGTCGTCGGCGGGTAATGGGTTGTTGAGATCGATTTCATCGACGTCGATCAGCAGGTGGTGATGTCCCGTCTTGGGTTTGTCGACACCGGCGGGTGCGACGCCCATTCCCGATAAGCCAAATTTGACGGTGACAGGGTTGGAGACCTCCGCTCCATCCTGCGGGGCGATAAAGTAGAGCTTGGCGCCCTCTGGGGATGGCGTCTGCGCCATCGCGGGGGCGGCGAAAACGAAGGCAGTCATCGATAGCAGGGCGAGGCGGCGCGTCAGCATGAGCGTAAACTCCTTGGTGCAGGGTGTTGAGGTGCGGGGTGTTGAGGGTGCCCCCCTTCCGGCAAGGAAGTTGAGGCTCCAACGTGATAACAATAAGTCCAGACTTTAAACCAAGATCCTGGCGCACAATTAAGGTGGCCGAAAAAATATCTGATGGAACTGTCATGGACGTGCAGGAAAGTGCAGGACCAAAAATCGTGCGGCAACGGCTGGATCAAGTTTTGGTGATGCGAGGGCTGGTGCAATCGCGGGCGCGCGCGGCCGATCTGATCGCGCGCGGCGCCGTTACCGTCGAAGGGCGTATCGCCCGCAAGGCGGGAGTGTTGGTTGAAGCCGATATCGAGATCACGGTGGACGCGCTGGCCAATGCGCATGTGGCGCGCTCGGGAGCCAAGCTCGTTGCGGCGCTGGAGGCATTCGGATTTGACCCTGCAGGGCGTGTTGCGCTCGATGTCGGTGCCTCGACGGGCGGCTTTACGCAGGTGCTTCTGGAAGGCGGGGTGAAGCGTGTTTATGCGGTCGATGTGGGCCGCGGCCAGCTGCATGAAACGTTGCGCGCCAACCCGCGGGTGATTTCCATGGAAGGGCAGGATGCGCGTGCGTTGAGCCGTGAGCTGGTGATTGATCCAGCTGAAGCGATTGTTGCGGACGTCAGCTTTCTGTCACTGCGTCAGGCGCTACCTGTGCCTTTGCAGCTGGCAGCGCCCGCGTGTTGGCTGGTGGCGCTGGTCAAGCCGCAGTTCGAGGCGGGGCGCGCGGCGGTCGGCAAGCGCGGCGTGGTGCGCGATGAGGCTGCACACAAACGTGCGCTTGAGGATGTGGCGGCATTTCTCGAAGCGGCGGGTTGGCGCGTGATCGGCTCGCTGCCATCGCCGCTGCGGGGCAAGGAAGGCAATACGGAGTGGCTGATCGGCGCGGTGCTTGGTGATGGATAGGCATAAGACGACGTCGTCGGGCCCAGCAGACAGCGCCGATGGTCTCGAACTTGTCATCGAGCGGCTCGGCGCTCAGGGCGATGGTGTTGGCGAGAGTGCAGGTGATCGTGGGCCGGTCTTTGTGCCATTCGCGCTGCCTGGCGAACGGGTGCGTGCGTGCGTTGGCGCGGCAACGGGAAGTGGCGCGCGGGGCGTTCTTCTTGAGGTTCTAGAGGCCGCGCCCGATCGTATCGCTCCGGTGTGCGGACACTTCACGCACTGCGGCGGCTGTACCCTTCAGCATGTTGCGGGCCAATCTTGTGCGGCCTGGAAGAGGTCGCTCGTTGTCGAGGCCTTTGCACAGCGCGGCATCTCGGCACAGGTTGCGCCGCTGGTCGCGACGGGTGCGCAATCGCGACGGCGCGCGGTGATGTCGGCCCTGTCGACACGCACCGGCGTCGTTATGGGATTCCACGGTACGCGCGATGACAAGGTCATTGACGTTGCCGAGTGCCCGGTGTTGGAGGCGCGGATTGTTGCCGCACTCCCTGGCATTCGCGCCATCCTGGGTGTGCTGCCGCGTTGGGAAGGTGAGGCGCGTGTCGCCATCATCGCGGCAGACAATGGGCTCGATGTGGCCGTGGCAGGCGCGATCGACAAGCGTGGGCTTGATGCGCCGTCCAGCGCGCGCATTGCACGTGAAGCTGCACAGCTTTCAAGCCTCGTGCGATTGAGCATCGACGGAGCGCCGATTTATCTGCGCGCCCAGCCAACGCTGGCCATGGGTGGGGCCGATGTCAGCGTGCCGGCCGGATCGTTCCTGCAGGCCTCGGCCGCAGCCGAGCGGGCGATGGCGGAAGCGGTTGTCGCCGCGCTACCCAAGAAGGCAAAGAACGCCGTTGACCTGTTTTGCGGCGTTGGCGCGTTCACGTTTCCGCTGGCGGCGCGCGTTGGCGTGCTGGCGCTCGATAGCGACCAGCCAGCGCTTGCAGCGCTCGATAGGGCGACGCGCGGTGCAAAAGGGTTAAAGCCCATCAGCACGCGCCAGCGTGATCTCTTCCGCGAACCGTTGTCCCGCAAGGAACTGGAGCCCTTTGATCTGGCCGTGTTCGATCCGCCGCGAGCGGGCGCCAAGGCGCAAGCGGAGATGCTGGCCAAGTCGAAGGTTCCGGTGATCGTTGCGGTTTCGTGCAATCCAGCGACACTGGCGCGCGATGCCCGTATCCTGATCGATGGCGGCTATGAAATCGGCACCGTAACGCCGATCGATCAGTTTACCTGGTCGGCGCATGTCGAGGCGGTTGCGGTGTTCCAGCGCTCCTCGCGCTGAGGTCCGATCGATGGGACACGTGCAGGTTCACGTCGCGAGCAGCTTGTCGACGAACGCCGGGACGATACGCGTTGCCGGGCCGTGGATTGCTTCGGTAAAGAAGCTCGCGCCTTCAGATGGCTCCAGGTTGAGTTCGACCGTATGGGCGCCATTGGCGCTTGCCTCGGCAACGAAGCCAGCAGCCGGATAGACGTTGCCGCTGGTGCCGATCGAAATGAACAGATCGGCGCGCGCCAGTGCATCGGCGATCTCCTCCATGCGGTATGGCATTTCGCCGAACCAGACGATGTCGGGGCGCATGCCGCCGCTCTTGGCGCAATTGGGGCAGGCAAGTTCGCTCGATAAATCATCGGTCCAGCTGCGACCTTTGCGGCAGTGCGTGCAGTAGACCTTGAGAAGCTCGCCATGCATGTGGATGAGGTTTTTCGAGCCGGCGGCCTCATGCAGGTTGTCAACGTTCTGTGTGACTACAAGCACGTTGCCTCGATGTTCGCGTTCAAGGCGGGCGAGGGCAATATGGGCGGCATTCGGTTTGACGTTCGCCAGGTCACGGCGGCGCATATTGTAGAACTCGTGGACCAGCGATGGATTGTGCGCAAAGCCTTCCGGCGTCGCGACTTCGCGGTAGTCGTATTTTGCCCACACGCCCCCTTGATCGCGGAACGTAGCAAGGCCGGATTCTGCCGACAGTCCCGCGCCAGTCAGGATGACGATGCGTTCGTGGTGTCTCAATGGGCTAATCTTTCGTGTCATGGTTTCTGCGGGTTTGCGCCATCGGTGTCGCGAAAGTCAATGTGGCCTTGTGGTGTTGTCTCCAGAAGCGATAATGGGTGCATCGGGTGATCGCAAGGTATCGCCCAAAAGGGGATGACATCGCGTGACAATCTGGTTGAGCTGGAGTTCGGGCAAGGACTGCGCTTGGGCGTTGCACCGGTTGCGGCAGGACGGCAGGCCGATCACGGCGCTGTTCACCACGATCAATGCGGCGGCTGACCGGGTGGCCATGCATGGTGTGCGCCGCGAGTTGCTGGAGGCACAAGCGCATGCGGCCGGGCTCGAGCTTCATATCATTGAGCTGCCCTGGCCGTGCACCAATGAGGCGTACGAGCAGGTCATGGCGGGGTTTCTGATGAAGGCGCAAGCCGCGCAGGTGACGCACATGGCGTTTGGCGACCTCTTTCTTGCGGAAATCCGCGCCTATCGCGAGAAAAATCTTGTAGGTACGGGAATCGAGCCGCTGTTCCCCATTTGGGGTGTGCCAACCGACAAGCTTTCGCGTGAGTTGCTTGCCGCGGGCGTGCGCGCACGCCTGGCAACGGTGGATCTGGCCAAGCTCGACGCCTCGTTTGCAGGGCGCAGCTATGACAGCGCGCTGCTGGGCGAGCTTCCAAGGGGTGTTGATCCGTGTGGCGAAAATGGCGAGTTTCACACCTTTGTCACCCACGGACCGATGTTTGACGGAGGCGTCGATGTCAAGGTGGGCGAGATCGTGATGCGAGACGGTTTTGCCTATGCGGACCTATTGGGCGTGTCGTGAGAGTTTTTTGGCTGAGCGTTATGTTCGCTGCTGAGTCGACTCCGATCAAGGCTCTGGAAACACCAGCTTCCATTGTGACTTCATGTCGACCAGCACCCAACCATTGACCTTTGCCGCATCAAGACCGCGATCGAGTTTGCCAACCGCTGAGTGGCGATCATAGGCCCATTCGCGCTCACCATCGGTGTGATGAACGTAAAGACACAGCGTCTGCGCGGCGCGGTCCAGGCAGGTCCATTGCAGCATCTGCAGGTCACCGTCGGAATTGCCGAATGCTGCAATCGGCCGGCGGCCGATGTGCTGCATG
>JAXGRZ010000071.1:0-11712 GCA_040765305.1 Hyphomicrobiaceae bacterium
CATGCCGCCCGGCTTTCAGCCGCGCGCCAAGGATTTTCCCCGCCGCAACCGGATCATTTCGGGCATCGCACTGGGGGTAATCGTGGTCGAAGCGGCAAAGCGCTCAGGCACACTCGTGACAGCGCGCCTTGCCGGCGAGCAAGGCCGCGAGGTCTTCGCCGTTCCAGGCCACCCACTCGACCCGCGTGCGGAGGGAACCAACGCCCTGTTGAAGCGCGGCGCGACGCTCGTCACCGAACCCGATGACATCATCGAAGCGCTGGCGCCATTATCAGGCCTCTCTCCTGACGCAGCGTTTGCCGAACAGCACCCCGCGCAAGCCTGGCAAGCCCCGCCACCGCTCCCCCCACCCCTTCTCAAGGACGACGATCGCTCCCTGGTGCTCGAGGCATTGGGCCCCGCGCCCGTCGACGTTGACGCGCTGATGCGCGCCACCGGCCTCGATACGCGCGCCCTCAACGTCATCTTGATGGAACTCGATCTGGCCGGTCGCATCGTCCGCCACGGCGCCGGCCTTGTCTCGCGCACGCAAGACTGATCCGTACACAAACCCGGCAAGCCCCGCCGAATTTACCACCTGGATCACTGTCCGTTTAAATCTAAACGACGTTTATTTCGACTGATGTAACAGGGTGCAACTAACGGAATTGACGTTTCTTTTTTGTATTGCCCGGGGGCACGCCGCGGGTCAGCCAAATTGCCTCGCCCTATCACCATGTTTGACACGGCATGCGACTTCGCGGATGTTCTGCCGCCATTGCAAAAGCTGGTGCTTTTGCGCAATCAGCGCTGCCGCCCCGCCCGACGCACCCAGCGCGAGCGGGGTTTTGTCCTGATTTGTCAGTGATCTATACGTTTGGGCACGTCCGCACGTCCGAAGGCCGCTTATGAACGTCGTCATCGTGGAATCGCCCGCCAAGGCGAAAACCATCAACAAGTACCTGGGCAAGACCTATAAGGTCATGGCCTCGTTCGGTCACGTCCGCGATCTGCCCTCCAAGGACGGATCGGTCGAGCCCGACAAAGACTTCGAGATGCACTGGGATGTTGACTCCAAGTCCCAGAAAATCCTCAAGGAAATTACCGAGGCGGTCAAATCGGCGGACAAGCTGATCCTGGCCACCGACCCTGATCGCGAAGGCGAGGCGATCTCCTGGCACATTCTCCAGGTGCTGCAGAAAAAGAAGGCGATCGGCAAGGATACGCACGTCGAGCGCGTCGCCTTCAACGCCGTCACCAAGCAGGCGATCCAAAGCGCGATGTCCAAGCCGCGCCAGATCGATCAGCCGCTTGTCGAAGCCTATCTGGCCCGCCGTGCACTCGATTACCTCGTCGGCTTCACACTCTCTCCAGTGCTGTGGCGCAAGCTGCCGGGCGCGCGCTCGGCCGGCCGCGTCCAGTCGGTGGCGCTGCGTCTCATATGTGACCGCGAGCTGGAGATCGAAACCTTCAAGACCGACGAGTACTGGACCATCGAAGCCCTGCTGGCGACCGCCAAGAACGAGGAGTTGAAGGCCCGTCTCGTCTCGATCGCCGGCAAGGCGCTCAAGAAACTCGACATCACCAATGAGAAAGACGCCCACGCCATCAAGGCGGCGATCCAGGGCGGCGACTTCCGCGTCGGCTCGGTCGACAAGAAGGGTGTGAAGCGCAATCCGTTCCCCCCCTTCACCACCTCGACGCTGCAGCAGGAGGCCTCGCGCAAGCTGGGCTTTTCGGCCAAGCAGACCATGCAGGTCGCCCAGCGTCTTTATGAAGGCATCGATATCGGCGGCGAGACCGTCGGCCTTATCACCTACATGCGAACCGACGGCGTCGACATCGTTCCCGAAGCGGTCAGCGACATCCGCAAGCAGATCGAGCAGCTGTTTGCCAAGCGCTTCGTCGCGCCCTTCATCCGCGAGTACAAGACCAAGGCGAAGAACACCCAGGAAGCCCACGAGGCGATCCGCCCGACCGACATTTCGCGCCTGCCCAAGGACCTCAAGCGTAACCTCAAGCCCGATGAGGCCAACCTATACGAGTTGATCTGGAAGCGCGCCCTGGCAAGCCAAATGGCCTCTGCGGAGCTTGAGCAGACCACCGCAGAAATCACCGTGCCCGGCAAGGATGGCAAGACCTACGGCGTGCGCGCCACCGGCTCGGTCATCCAGTTCGAAGGCTTCCTGAAGCTCTATTCAGAAGGCCGCGATGATGATCCCGAAGATGAAGACAGCCGTCTGCTGCCCGCGCTTGCCGCCGGCGATAAACTGAGCGATCGCGGTATCGATGCGGCACAGCACTTCACCCAGCCGCCGCCACGTTTCACCGAGGCAACGCTGGTCAAGCGCATGGAAGAGTTGGGCATCGGCCGCCCCTCCACCTATGCCTCGACGCTCGCCGTGCTGCGCGATCGCGAGTATGTGCGCCTCGACAAGAAGCGCCTCATTCCCGAGGACAAGGGCCGTCTCGTCATCGCCTTCCTGGAAAGCTTCTTCAAGCGCTACGTCGAATACGACTTCACCGCCGACCTTGAGGAAAAGCTCGATCTCATTTCCGACCACAAGCTCGAATGGCGCGAGGTGCTGCGCGATTTCTGGAAGAACTTCACCGCCTCCATCGACGAGATCAAGGATCTGCGCGTCGGCGAGGTGATGGAAGCCTTGAACGACATGCTCGGCCCACACATCTTCCCGCCGCGCGAAGATGGCAGCGATCCGCGCTCCTGCCCGCAATGCGGCACCGGACGCCTCAGTCTGAAGCCGGGCAGGTTTGGCCCGTTCATCGGCTGCTCCAACTATAAAGAGGAGGACGGCGGCTGCTCGTACCGGCGCGGCCTGTCGCAGAGCGGCGAAAATGAACTCGACGGCAAGGTGCTGGGCTACGACCCCGAAACGGGTCTTGCCGTCACCGTCAAGACCGGCCGCTTTGGCACCTATCTGCAGCTTGGCGAGGCCAAGGATTACGAGGAGGGTGAAAAGCCGCGCCGCTCATCCATTCCCAAAGGCATCGATGCGGCCACCATCGATCTCGATCATGCCTTGCAGCTGTTGCGGCTGCCGCGCGAAGTCGGCCAGCACCCCGAAGGCGGCACCATTATCGCCGGCCTTGGTCGCTTTGGTCCCTTCATCGTCCACGAGATCTCCGAAAAGGAGAAGACCTACGTCAATCTGCCCTCGATCGAGGACGTGTTCTCGATCGGCATCAACCGCGCCGTCACCTTGATTGCGGAAAAGAAGGCCGGTGGCGGCAAGGGCCGCTTCGGCCGCGCCGCAACGCGCACGGTTCTCAAGGACCTTGGTGAGCATCCCTCCGAAGGCGGCAAGATCGAGGTGCTCGATGGGCGCTATGGCCCCTACGTCACCCACAACAAGGTCAATGCGACAATTCCAAAGGGAAGCGATCCGGCGGCCCTGACGCAGGAAGAGGCGATCCGTCTTCTTGAAGAACGCATCGCCAAGGGCGGCGGCAAGAAGCCGGCGCGCCAGAGCGCCGCCAAGTCAAAGCCAAAGGCGAAAGCCGCACCCAAAGACGCGAAGGCCGCACCCAAGGAGGCGAAGGCGCCTGCCGCCGCCAAGAAAAGCGCTGCGGCCAACAAGGCGCCCGCCAAGGCGAAGGCAACCGCAGCCAAGAAATCGCCCGCTAAGAAAACTTCGGCAAAGAAGACGGCCGCGGCGAAGTCCGCCAAGGGCGCAGGCTGAGCGAGCACAAAACGGTGGCACGCAATCCCAAAGCCCCCCGCCGAACCTCCGAACCAGGCGATCTGCCGACCCGCGAGCAGATTCTTGATTTTGTCGCGCAAGCCAAAAGCAAGGTCGGCAAGCGCGAGATTGCCCGCGCCTTTTCCATCAAGGGTGGCGCCCGCATCGCCCTTAAACGTCTGCTCGCCGATATGGCCGACGAAGGCCTCCTCACCGGCGACAAGAAGAAGTTCAAGAAGCGCGGCGGCCTGCCGCCGGTCACGGTGATCGAGGTCAAGGGCCGCGACGACGACGGTGATCTTGTCGCCGAACCCGTCGTCTGGGACGAAGTCGAAGGCCCACGCCCACAGGTGCTGCTGCTCGTTGCGCACCGCCCACGCCGCTCCCAGGATGGCGAGATCGGCATTGGCGACCGCGTGCTCGCCCGCATCACCGAACTTGCCGGCCATGATATCGAAGGCTTCCGCTTTGAAGCCGAGCCGATCCGCCGCCTGCCGCGCGACCAGCGCCGCCTCCTTGGCATCTATCGCAAGGCCAAGCACGGTGGCGGCACCATCGAACCCATCGATCGCAAGTCGCTCAGGTCCTGGCCGATCCAAAGCCAAGACGAGGGCGCGGCCAAGGACGGCGATCTCGTTCGCTTCGAACTGATGAAACGCGGCCGCCTCGCCACACCGCAGGCGCGCATCGTCGAGAGCCTCGGCAACCCGGACGACCAGCGCCAGATCAGCCTCATCGCCGTCCACGCGCCTGGCCTGCCTGATGATTTTCCAGAAAGCGTGATTGCCGCAACGACCGATCTCACACCGCCCACGATGAAGGGGCGCGAGGACTTGCGTGACGTGCCGTTGCTGACCATCGATCCGGCCGACGCGCGCGACCACGACGATGCCGTTTATGCCGAGGCCGACAAATCGCAAAACAACGACGGCGGCTTCATCGTCCTTGTCGCCATTGCCGACGTAGCCCATTACGTGCGCTCGTCTTCGCACCTTGACCGCGAAGCGCGCCTGCGCGGCAACTCGGTCTATTTCCCCGATCGCGTCGTGCCGATGCTGCCCGAAAAGATCTCCAATGACCTGTGCTCGTTGCGCGAGGGCGAGGACCGCCCGTGCCTCATTGCACGAATGGTCTTCGACAGCCATGGCGAGAAGCGCTCCCATTCGTTCCATCGTGCCATGATGCGTTCAGCCGCCAAGCTGTCCTATCAGGAGGCGCAGGCCGCATTCGATGGCAATCCGGGCGACAAGGCCAGCCCGCTCATGGACACGGCTTTGCGGCCGTTGTGGAGCGCCTATCAGGCCCTGGCCAAGGCGCGTGACAAGCGCGGCCCCCTCGACCTCGACTTACCCGAAAAGAAGATCAAGCTCGATGCAGACGGCCGCGTTGCCGGCATCGTCATTCCCGAGCGCCTCGATGCCCACCGCCTGATCGAGGAGTTCATGATCCAGGCCAACGTTGCCGCGGCCGAAGCACTCGAAGCCAAGAAGAAGCCGGTCGTCTACCGCGTCCACGCCGAGCCTTCAAAAGAGAAATTGAAGGCGCTGCGCGAGTTCCTCGAAACGCTCGATCTGCACCTGCCACCACAAGGCCAGTTGAGACCTGCTGCCTTCAACCGCATTCTGGAGAAGGCCAGATCCCTGCCGGTGCCTGAACTGGTCAACGAGGTCGTGCTGAGATCCCAGGCGCAGGCCGAATACGCCATCGAGAACTATGGCCACTTCGGGCTCAATCTACGCCGGTACGCGCATTTCACCTCGCCCATTCGCCGCTATGCCGATCTGCTGGTGCATCGCGCCCTGATCAGCGGCCTTGGCCTGGGCGATGGCGGCCTGGAAGATGTCGATACCGAACGTATGGCCGAAACCGCACGCCTCATTTCGGAAGCTGAACGCCGCGCCATGGCCGCCGAGCGCGAGACCACCGACCGCCTGATCGCGGCGCATCTGGCCGACCGGATTGGGGCGCGTTTTGCCGGGCGCATTGCCGGCGTCACGCGCTCGGGCCTTTTCGTGCGCCTCAGCGAAACCGGCGCCGACGGCTTCGTGCCGATCTCCAGCCTGGGAAACGACTTTTACCATCACATCGAGGAAGCCCACGCGCTACTGGGTGCGCGCTCCAATGCCGCCTACCGTCTTGGCGATACCGTTGAAGTCCGCCTCGTTGAAGCGATCCCGACCGCGGGCGCATTGCGCTTTGAGATGATGACACCGCCGCAAAAGGGCGTGCTCGGCCCGGTCAAAGGCGGGCGTCGCCTCAATCAGCGCCGCTCCCGCCCACCCCCGCGTGGCGGCCGCCGCCGCTGACCCTGCGCAAGCTGAAACTCTGGACAAGCTGAAGCTCTGGAATCGCAGAGCGCTGATCCATGCGCCGCCCGCGTATCCCCCCGTGCTTCACCCATTGAGAACTTTCTGCAAGGCTCGGTTCAAATCCTTTACGTCGATGGGCTTCTGCAAGACCGGGACATCCAACGATGAAACGCTGTCGCGCAAATCATGGCCTGTCATGAACACCACCTTAGCCGTCGGATCGATGGTCTTCAGCCGATCAAAAAGTTCGACCCCTCCCATGACCGGCATAATGACATCGGTAAGAACGCATGAAATGTTGTCGTTCTCTGCGTAAACTTCGAGCGCTTGGCGACCCTCTCTTGCCATCAGCACATCGTAGCCGATTGTTTCCAGCACCTTGGTCATGATCTTTAATACGTTTTCATTATCGTCAACGACGAGAATCCTATGACCCTTGCCTGGATCAACCAGTTTGTTGTCGACCGCCTCAACCTCAGCGGCATCGTTTTGCACCAGGAGCGGCAAATAAATCTGGAACCGGGTGCCGCAGCCTGGGCTGCTCTCCACTTCGATGGCGCCACCATGCTGCTCTACCAGACTAGCAACCATAGCCAGACCCAACCCCGTTCCCTTGCCGACCGGCTTGGTCGTGTAGAACGGATCAAAGATCTTGCCGAGCTGCTCAACTGACATGCCAACGCCATTGTCTTCCACAACGATCTGCGCCAGATGTTCCGACGTAATGGATTGATGTCGTCTTTTGAACTCCGGGCTCGCCGCAAAGCGCGTCAGCTTGACCGTTACTTTCGGGCGTTTGACCGATTGCACGGCATAGATCGCGTTGTTGATGAGATTGAGGACGATTTGCTGGATCTGGGTTGCATTGCCCCGCAACTGCATCCGTCTGTCGCAAATATCAACCTTCAGATCGATATTTTCAGGCACAAGGACTTGGAAGCTTCGGAAGACCTCCTTCAAGAACGGCTCCAGGGCTACGATCCCTTTTTCCGTCGGCCCCTTTCGCGCATAGGCCAGAAGTGAATCAATCATCTCCGAGGCTTGGAAACATAACTTTTCCGCGTCCTTCACATAGGCTTGGTAGGTTTCGGGACGTCGCGTGGCAAGAAACAGATTTCCGGTAATTGCCGACAGCTTGTTATTGAACTCGTGCGCAATGCCGCCAACGAGCCGTCCCATGGCTTCAAGTTTCTGGGACTGCTCAAACTCTTGTTGCAGGAACTTCTTCTCGGTGATGTCTTCAACGATCGCCACATAGTAGCTGGGCATCTGGTGGCAATCACGAACCAGAGATCCTGTCAGTAAGATCCATACGATATGCCCCTGCTTGTGCCAGTAGCGTTTTTTCATCGAATAGGTTGGAATGTCACCATTCAGCAAGCGCTGTGCAAAATTGAGATCGGGTTCAAGATCTTCCCAATACGTGATGTCCTGGAATGTCTTTGACAGCAATTCATCGCGTTCATAGCCGGTGATTTCGCACAAACGATCGTTGACATCCAGCCAGCTCCCATCCAGGCCTACGCATGCGATACCGACCGCCGCCTGACGGAAGATCGCCGCATAGCGGCCTTCCATTTCCTGCAGGGCAGCACTCGCATGTTTCGTTTCCTCGACACTCTGCTTCAATTGCCGCAAGTCGGCCTCGATTACCTCGCGCATGAGGTCCATGAGGTCATTGCAATCGGGCGGCAGCACCTTTTCCTTGCGGTCGAGCACGCAGATCGTGCCAAACGAGCGTCCATCGGGCCATGACAAGGGGATGCCAAAGTAACACGTCATCCCGAGGCGAATATCGGGGTTGTCCTTCCAGTCGGGATCCTTCAGCGCATTGCCAACGTAAAGCGGCAAACTCGTCTCCATGACCCTCTCGCAGTAAAGACCGGTCCTGAGTTTGGCCCGCTCTCCCTTGCGGTAGGGGTTGGTCTCGGACTGACTGGAAACGAAAACTTCGATTTCTGCAATCTCGGCACGCATGATCAAGGCAGCATCAAATCCTGACACACGAGCCAAAATGTCAGCCAACCGCTGCCACTTTTTCGCCTGGGAATCGAACGTGGAAACATCAAACGGCATTGGTTATTTTGCTTTCGCCGCAACAAAATTCAAAAGCCTGCCGCACATCAGCCCGCCATCGAGCCACACTCTGCTTTCCGCTCAGAATATCGCGAATTCGCCAACTCCGTAAGAAACACTTCTGCGAAGTGGGGCTATCAAACTGCGTTGAGCAACCCGAAAAGCCTGTAAAGGCTAGCCCTTACCAGCGATCCAGGCGTTTGATGCGGAAACTCTCTTGCCACCCTTTTCAAACCCCCCTATAACTCGCCCGTCACCCGTCTCGGTTGGAGGCTGAACGGGAGAGTTGCGCGTCGCGCCAACACCATAGTTGCTGAGGTATTTCAAAGCCTTGGCATAGGATTGGCCGGCTGCTCCAGAGGATGATCAGAAGTTGTGCTGGTCCCTCATCTCCCCGTGTCTCCGCTCTGAAAAGGATCTCGATGGCCTTTCTCAGGTCCTCGAGAGGCTCTGCGCCGAGGCGGACAATTTAAATGAAGAAAGGCCAACGCATGCCGCTTTATGAGCATGTATTCCTGGCGCGCCAGGATGTTTCCAACCAGCAGGTTGAAGCCTTGACCAAGGAATTCTCGGACGTCATCACCGAGAACGGCGGCAAGGTCGTCAAGAATGAATATTGGGGCCTCAAGTCGCTGGCCTACAAGATCAAGAAAAATCGCAAGGCGCATTACACGCTGTTGAACCTCGACGCCCCGCCGGCCGCTGTCGCCGAGATGGAGCGCCGCATGGGCATCTCCACCGACATCCTGCGCTTTTTGACCCTGAAGGTGGAAGAGCACGAGAGCGAACCTTCGGTAATGATGCGCAAGGGCGACCGCGACGAGCGCGATGGCCGTGGACCGCGTGGCGGTGGCTTTCGCGGTGATCGTCCCCCACGTGGTGATCGCGGTGATCGCCCCCACCGGGGTGACAGGGGTGACCGCCCCCCCCGTGGCGATCGTGAAGGTTCCACGTTCCGTGCGCGCCCGCCGCGCGATTCCAATCCCGGCTCGGAGGGTTGATCCATGGCTGAAATTTCAACCTCTTCGTCTGGGCCCCGCCGGCCGTTCCACCGCCGCCGCAAGACCTGCCCGTTTTCCGGCGCCAACGCGCCGAAGATCGACTACAAGGACGTGCGTCTGCTCGGTCGCTACATTTCCGAGCGCGGCAAGATCGTCCCCTCGCGCATCACGGCCGTTTCGGCAAAAAAGCAGCGTGAACTGGCGCGCGCCATCAAGCGTGCCCGCTTCCTGGCTCTGTTGCCGTTCGTTGTGAAGTGAGAGCTTGAAGACAAAGTGCTCTGGGCACCGCACGGCGCCCGGAGTACTGTTACGATTGGATCAGCATGGTTGGGATGCAGCCTTCGCAAGACGCAAGGCACGCATCTCTAACCGCGGACACCGCGGGACAGCGAAAAGCATGCGTGGCAATTTTCTCATCGGCCTGCTGGCCGGCGTTGGAGCAGCGGTGGTGTTCGTTTCGGCGACTACCGGCCCGCTGCCCATGCGTATCATCCTGTTTCTCCTGACACCGTTGCCGCTGTTCCTCGCCGGGTTCGGCTGGAGCTGGATGACAACGGTTATCTCCGGCGTCTTTGGAACGCTGGCGATGGCACTCTTGACCACCCCGGCCGTGGGCGGCGTGTTCGCCATTTCCCAGGCAATTCCCTCCGCCATCCTCATCTACCTGGTGACGCTGAACCGGCCCGCCAGCGCACCTGGGCCTGACGTCGATCCCACCACCGGAATCGAGTGGTATCCGATCGGCCGCATCGTCATCTGGGCTGCCGGTATCTCCGGCGTGATGGCACTTGCCGCCGTCCTGATGATCGGGCCTGATCTGGAGACGCTGCGCGCCGAGGTGCGCAAGCTGATCGACATCGCGCTCAAAACCCAGTTCGAAGCGATGAACGGTGGCCAGCCGATCACCGAAGAAGAACTTGGTCGGCTGGCAAATATGGGTATCTATCTGCTCCCCGCAGCAACCGCGCTGTCTTGGATGCTCACCATCCTGCTCAATTTGTGGCTAGCTGCGAAGATCACGCTGGCATCGGGCAAACTCCCCCGCCCCTGGCCTGACATCCCCGCGATGCGTTTTCCGCGCTCCACACCGCTGGCGCTGGCGTTGTCCAGCGGCCTGACTTTTATTTCAGGTTACGTCGCAGTGGCCGCTTCGGCGATCTCTGGCGCGCTGTTTTTCGCTTATGTGCTGATGGGGCTGTCAGTGGTCCACTACGTGACGCGCGGCAAATCCTGGCGACCATTTGCGCTGTGGGGCGTTTATGGCGCGCTGTTGATACTCAACACCGGCGTGTCGCTGCTCATCGCGCTGATTGGCATTGCCGATAGCTTTCTGCCGCTGCGCAAGCCTCCCAGCCCGCCACCGGGACGACCACCTCAAGGACGACCGCCAACCTCAAACATCGCCTAAAAGCGTAAATTTCGCGACATCCAAGCCTATCCAACCCCAACAACCCACAATCCGAAAATTGATCAAATCAGGGCTGTCCGCCCAACCAGACAAAGATCAGACCGAATAAACAAGGAGTTCATCACCATGCAAGTCATCCTGCTTCAGCGCATCGCCAAGCTCGGCCAGATGGGCGATGTCGTCAACGTGCGCAACGGGTACGCTCGCAACTTCCTGCTGCCGCAGAAGAAGGCCCTGCGCGCCACGGAAGAGAACCGCAAGCATTTCGAGAGCCAACGCGCTCATTTGGAAGCTGACAACCTCGCCCACAAGCAGGAAGCCGAGCAGGTTGGCGGCAAGCTTCAGGGCCAGATCTTCATCGCCATTCGCCAGGCCGGCGATACCGGCCAGCTTTATGGCTCGGTTTCCACGCGTGATATTGCCGACGTCATCACCGCCGGTGGCTTCACCATCAACCGCAACCAGGTTGTCATGGAAAAGCCGATCAAGGATCTGGGTGTCCACGACGTCGAGATCGCGCTGCACCCTGAAGTCTCCGTGCAGGTGAAGCTCAACGTGGCGCGCTCCGAAGATGAGGCCGAGCGCCAGGCCCGCGGTGAGGACGTGACCGTGATCAAGGACGAGGCCCTCGACATCGAAACCTTCAACCCCGACGAGATGTTCGAAGGCGAGGCCCCTGCTGGCGAGGACAACACCTGAGCCAACCGACCGATAGAGCGCACGACGCTCTCAACTGAGACACAGCGCCCGGCGGATTGCTCCGCCGGGCATTTTCGTATGTGGACGCTCCCAGACAATTTTTCCGACGAATCCGACAAAGGGCGCACCGGTTCGGCGCAGAAAATGCGACCAGACAAGAAACATGCCCAGGTTGAACACCCCACTTTGACGCGGCCAAATACCGGCCGAATCCGAGTCCATCCTTGCTGCCAAGCGATTCGTTGACACCAAGCGCAAAGTTTCGCCCCTGTGGGTAGCGTGCATGACTTGGCGATGGCAGCCCCAACCAGCACCCTGACACTCTACGGTGCCCCCGACTCGAACTAACTTTCAGACCCATGGCAAAAAACGCAATTCTTCCCGCTGACAAACTCCGCGCCGTAGCGGAGGCAACAGAGCCCGTCACCTTCCGTCAGGTTCCCCACAACATCGAGGCGGAACAGGCGCTGCTGGGTGCGATTCTCGTCAACAACGAATCGCTCGACCGCGTCTCCTCGTTCCTGCAGGCCGAGCATTTC
>JAXGRZ010000072.1:0-11627 GCA_040765305.1 Hyphomicrobiaceae bacterium
GTATTGGTAACGCGCAAGATCTCGTACCGATGCCGTCTCAGCGCAGCAACGTCTCTTGTGCCGCCGCCCCTCACCCTAACCCTCTCTCCGTAAGGACGGGGAGAGGGCCGGGGTGAGGGGCGGCTGCTTGCGCTCACGCTGGCGGTGTTCACTCCCCGCCCCTCGCAGCCATTATCGCGCGCGCTAAAACCCAGGCAGCGGCGGCAGGTTGGGCGCGCGCACGCCGATCGCTTTGAAACGGTCGCCCATGCCGGGCACGGCCATCAAACGGGCAGCGCCCAACTCGATCTCGTGGGCGATGTTGGGGTTGGCGCTCATCAGGCGTGAGGCGCGCTCCATGATGCCAAGACGACCTAGAAGCTCGGCCTGGGTGGTGGGGCCGTCGGCGTTGCTTTTGCCGGTCCCCTCCATCAGCTGCGCAAACATCTCGAAATCAACGTGGGCGGTAAGGTCCGTTTCTCCAGGCGCATAGAGGGGTGAGACGTAGTGATGGTGTTCGACAGCCTGCAAAGTATCACCCACACCAGAGCGGCTGTGGCCATAGTCGATCAATAAGCCTGCATAAGGTGTGCTTGTTTCAAGCGACTGGAGGATGGTTGTGGCAAAGACAACCAAGTCGCCGCTGCGTTCGTGGATATCGCCGTCCTGGGCAACGTAATCGGGCCCCAGGGTTGGGCTGAAGGTATCGTCAGGTTCGGCAAGCACCGTCATCGTCAGGTGCGCATCTGCATTGAGGCCGACAGCCCTTTCCCACCACTGGCCGTTCTTGAAGATGAACTGACTAATTGGCAGCGTATCGAGAAACTCGTTGGCAAGGATGATCGTGGGTGCTGCCGGGATGGTGCAGTCTGGGCCAAGCGCGGTGGCGATTTGTGGATGCCATTGGGCATCGGGTGCAAGGGCGGCGAGGGATTTGCGTTGCAGCTCGATGAGGACGTTATTGGCTTCGATCAAATGTATGTCTGCGCTCTCCATGAACCCCGGCACGATGCGCGCGGCGCGCAGCGCATCCGCCATCATGGTGCCGCGCCCTGGCCCCAGCTCGACGAGATTGAAGCGGCGGGGTGATCCCATCTGCTGCCAGACGACGGCCGACCATAGGCCGATCAATTCGCCGAAAACCTGGCTGATCTCGGGCGCGGTGACGAAATCGCCTTTGGCACCGATCGCCTGCTGTTTGACGTAATAACCATGCTCGGGATCGCTGAGGCAGGCGCGCATGTACTGGGCAACGGTGAGCGGTCCCTCGCGGCGGATGCGCTCCTTGAGTTTTAGAGCCAATGGCGTGTCACGGCGCGCATCGGGGTCATAGGGCGGCTCGTTCATTGTGGCCCCGTGCTGGAGGGCGCTACCGCGCGTGCGGCGACGACCTTGGCGCGCCACATCAGATAGGCGCCGAGCAGCACCATCGGGATCGAGTAGAGCATGCCGCGCGTGATCGGCACGCCGGCAAACGGCAGGCCGTATTCCTCGATCTTGAAGAGTTCGCAGATCATGCGCAAGACGCCGTAACCGGCCAGGAACATGCCCACAGTGAAGCCCGGCATCTTGAGCGAACCGCGCTTCCAGATCAGCCAGGCGAGGATTGCAAACAGCACAGCACCTTCGAGGAAGGCCTCGTAGAGCATGGCGGGGTGGCGTGGTTGAGGTCCATAGCCAGGAAAGGCGATCGCCCAGGGCACGTTGGAGGGCGTGCCGACAACTTCGGAGTTGATGAAATTGGCAATGCGGCCGAAGAAAAGACCGATCGGCACGGCCGCCGTGACGACGTCGGCGAGCGACAACAGCGATATCCTGCGCCAGATCGAAAACAGCCAGATGGCGATGGTGACGCCCAAGGCGCCGCCATGAAAGGCCATGCCACCTTGCCAGATCTTCAGGATCTCGACTGGATGGGACAAATAGTAGGTCGGTTCGTAAAAGAGCACATGCCCCAGACGTCCGCCGATGACGACGCCGAGCGTCACGACGAGCAGCACATCATCCATCATGGTTGCGGAAAAAGGTGACGTCTGATTGCGCCACAGCCGGCCGGTTGTGACGAGCCGCTTGACGTACCACCAGCCCAGCAAAAGCCCCGCCATATAGGCGAGGCCGTACCATTTGACCGATAGCGGCCCGAGCGAAATGGCCACCGGATCGATGTTGGGATAGGGAATGGCGAGTAGCCTCACGCTCTGTCCTCCGCTTGCCGGTGTGGCTTTCGTGGCGCCGGTTGGGCGATATGCAGTTAACGCAGGGGTATGCAGTTAACGCAGGGGCTGGCGCAGGCTCATCAATCCGCCCGGCGGCACGTTTTGGCCAGTGTGGCGGCCATGTCAACCCGTGCCGCGCCGTACAGGTCCGACGTGGTTCGACGCGTACCCCGATCCGTGCCCCGATCCGTGCCCCGATCCGTGCTCCGACACAATGTGTCCCAATGCGGCTTGATCAGGCCGGCTGGGGCGGCCATAGTCCCGGCCAATTACAACGCCGTGACGGCGCTGCCGGTAAGCCCCGCGGTTCGGGGCCCTGACGAGGCCTTGCCATGACCCAGACGTCAAATCCGATTCTCGACGAGCTTGCGCGCATGATGACCGATGCGGCTGGCGCCGCGCAGGGGATGAAGCGCGAGGTGGAAACCTTGATGCGCTCGCAAGGCGAGCGGGTGCTTCGCGAGATGGATGTCGTCTCACGCGAGGAGTTCGAAGTGGTCAAGGCGATGGCGCAAAAGGCTCTGGCGGAAAACGAGGCGCTTGCGGCGCGCCTTGCCGCGCTCGAGGCGGGCCAGGCCGGGCGCTCCGCTTAAGCGGCCGAATTTTCAAGCGTCGGACCCAACGTTGCGGCGTGGGGCACGTCGGCCTCTCTCCTGCATCATCCCCCTCATGCATCAATGCCGCGTGTGCGACCAAGTGCGCGGTTCTTCGAGCCTGAGTCGTTTTTGGTTATGTCGCTGTTGCGCATTGTCGAGGAAACTCGGCAGCCTTCCACAACCCTCGCCGTAACTTCTGCTCCAAATGCGCGAAATCAAAAGAAATTGCGCTTTCAACGTGGACAAGCCGGGCAAGTCCTTGCGACTCATGGCGTGCTTCTGGTTTCGTCGCTCAGCCAGCGGTTGTGACAAGGACAACTGGTGCAGAGGACAGAAAGGGCAGGGATGGGCTCGGTGAAATCCAGCTTCGGGAGCAGTACAAATCCGATTGACCTCATCGAGCAATTGGCCAATGCGCATGGCTGGGCCAGCGAGCGGTTGATCGATGACGAGCTGACGTTGATGGTCGCAGGCAGTTGGACCGACTATCAAGTCTCGCTCAACTGGCGCGGTGATCTGGAAGCCCTGCATCTGGCCTGTTCGTTCGACTTCAAGGTGCCCGACTATCGCCTCGGTGAAATGTATCGTCTGATTGCGCAGATCAACGAGCAGCTCTGGCTCGGACACTTCGATCTGTGGGCCCAGGAAGGGCTGGTGATGTTCCGCCATGGCCTGCTTCTCAACGGCGCGCTGGCCACGCCGCGTCAGTGTGAAGCCCTGCTTGGCGCCGCACTCGAAGCCTGCGAGCGCTATTATCAGGCGTTCCAGTTCGTCGTTTGGGCGGGCAAGGAAAGCCGCGAGGCGCTCGTTTCGGCCATGTTCGAGACCGAGGGCCAGGCTTGAGTTGGCCGCCCCTTGAATTTGCCTGCATGCGCCGTTGATACCGCCTGGAGCATCCCGGATGCAGGTCCGGTCGTCTTATTGATCGTCATAGAGCGTGTCGCGACCTTTCAGTTTCGCTCCCAACGCTGTAAATCCTTGTTTTCATGCATGTCGTTGTCCAAGACCGCGCAGCGCATGCCTGCGCGACGCGACACTCGTGGCCCGTCGCGGCAAAATCGCACCATGGCCGAAACCTCTACCGATTTTGGCGCGACATGAGGGCCACGAGTTAAAATATGGGCTTAGTGTGGCGTTTCGCGCCTTAGTTGACACCAACCTCGCCGCACCGTCGGTCAACTCAGACGCGACGCCACACTGGCCCCAAACAGCGCTGGGTGATTTTTCATGGCACTTTCTCTTGATGGACCGCTGGTGCTTGCAGGTGCGGGCAAAATGGGTGGAGCCTTGCTGGCCGGCTGGCTCAAGCGCGGCCTCGATCCCCGATTGGTTGTGGTGCAAGACCCCGGGCCGCCCGGCGAGGTCGCACAACTCCTCAAAGACAACGCCATTCAGTCATCGACGTCCGCTGCAAACGCGCTTGACGTTGCGCCCGCGGTGATCGTCGTCGCGGTGAAGCCGCAGGCGATGGAGGCTGTTTTTCCTGACCTTGCCAAGCTGGCCGGACCTGACACGCTGATCTTGTCGATTGCGGCGGGAAAGCCCTTGGCACGTTTTGAAAAGCATTTGCCGCAGGGCACACCGGTTATTCGGGCGATGCCCAACACGCCGGCGGCCATTGGGCGTGGCATCACTGTTTGTGTCGGCAATGCCCACGTCATGGAGGCTCAGCGGGTGCTGGCCACATCGCTGCTGGAGGCGGTGGGTGAGGTTGGCTGGGTCGATGAGGAGTCGCTCATGGATGCGGTGACGGCGCTGTCCGGTTCCGGCCCGGCCTATGTGTTCCTGCTGGCCGAGGCGATGGCGGCGGCAGGCGAGCGTCAAGGTCTTGCCCCCGAACTTGCCGCGCGGCTGGCGCGGGCGACGGTGGCGGGGGCGGGCGAATTGCTGCGCCTCTCGGGTGAGAGTACCGGGCAGCTTCGACAGAACGTCACATCCCCCGGCGGCACGACGGCTGCGGCACTATCGGTGCTGATGCGGGAGACGGCAGGCCTGCCTGACTTGATGGGCGAGGCGATCGCGGCGGCAACAAAGAGAGGCCGCGAGCTGGCCGGGTGATCGGCGCGCGCTCGCGGCTTTGAGGAGCGAGCGGCCGGCGAGCCCTGGTGGTTGCGGGGGATTGGGGAGAGGCAACCAAAACAGGCTCCGGCGTTACCGGACCGCTCAAAGATGGATCGGTGGCGGCATCACAGGAGGTGGGATACCGCTTTCAACCCGAGGAAAGCTGACGCGTGGCAAGCGTCTGTTCCGAGATTTGTTATGATATATTGTTTCGTATCGAGCAAGCAGGAATTGGCTCCTCTCACGGCAATGTGAGGGTTGGTGACCTGCCCCAGGGGGGCAGGCTTGGGGGACAGGCTTGGCGCCGGTGTCAATTGATGCAGGCTGGTTTGGATATGGTCCTCACGGTCTCGTCGGTCGTTGGCGCGGGGAGGGGGCGTCTGGTTGGCGCTGACAATTTTCATTCGCGCTTCTTCGCGCTTCATCGGCTCCTCCGGCCTGACCCAGATTGTTTTGCCAACCGAGGTGGCCAAGAACAAGATCGTCGTGATGAGCGTTGATTAGGTTTTATCACGCGACCACTTGCCGATAGCGGGCCTGAGCGCTTCAATCGTTTCGTAGTGCAGGGATCTTCACCGGTCGCTGCCCTATAATCCTTAAAGTGGAACAGACAGTATCTGGCCTTGGGGGTGCGGTGCTCTACCTGCTTTTACACATCGTTGTCGTGTCTGCGTGCGTTCTTCGGATTTTGCTGCGCAAGCATCGCCAGCCCGAATCGCGCATGGCGTGGATCGTCGTTGTGCTGACCTTGCCGTATGTCGGCGTTATCGCCTATCTGCTGCTGGGCGAGACGAACATCGGGCGGGCTCGCATCGAGCGTTTGCAGGCTGCGCTGAGCCAACTTGTGCCGCCCGGGGATGCGGTTGGTGTGATCGGCGCCGAGCAGCTGGCGCAATGCCCCGAGCGGTTCGAGCCACTGTTCAAGGTTGGCCAGTCGATCAGCGGCTATCCCCCGGTTGGTGGCAATCGTGCGCGACTGATGAACGATTCCGATGCCGCCATCGACGCCATGGTGGCCGACATCGACGCCGCCGTGCAGCACGTGCATCTGGTTTTCTACATCTGGCTCAATGATCGTAACGGCAACAAAATGGCGGCCGCATTGATGCGTGCAGCCAAACGCGGCGTCACGTGCCGGGCGATGGTCGATGATCTGGG
Organism: Hyphomicrobiaceae bacterium; assembly: GCA_040765305.1. Taxonomy (GTDB): domain Bacteria; phylum Pseudomonadota; class Alphaproteobacteria; order Rhizobiales; family Hyphomicrobiaceae; genus JAEUMD01. The sequence goes on from JAXGRZ010000072.1 coordinate 6,011, forward strand.
CTCGCGCGACCTGGTGCGCAGTCCCTTGTGGGCGATGATGACTGCCGCCGGCGTGAAGACGGCGCGTGCGTTGGAAATCGGCAATCCGTTTTTGCGCATCTTCAAAGGGCGGGTCGATCTGCGAAATCACCGCAAGATCCTCGTTATCGACAATGCCATCACCTATTGCGGTAGCCAGAACTGTGCCGATGCGGCGTTCCTGCCCAAGGCCAAGTATGGCCCATGGGTCGATACCGTGATGCGGTTTGAAGGTCCTGTCGTTTGGCAGAACCAGCACCTGTTTGCCGGCGACTGGATGGCCAATTCGCACGACGATCTATCGGGCATTTTTCACGAACGGCGATTGGCTGGACAGCCTGGTTTTACCGCACAGGTAATTGCGACCGGCCCGACCGCGCGCAATTCGGCAATGCCCGAGATGTTCGAAAGCTTGATGTTTGCAGCGCGTCGCGAGCTTTTCATCACGACACCTTACTACGTGCCCAATGGTGCAATTCAGGCAGCCCTTTGTGCCGCGGCCAATCGTGGTGTGGCGACGAGCGTCATTTTTCCCGCGCACAACGACGACTTTGCCGTCGCTGCGGCGAGCCGCAGCTATTACGAAAGCTTGCTGCGAGCAGGTGTGCGGATCTTCGAATATCAACCGGGTCTGCTGCATGCCAAGACCATAACCGTTGATGGCGAAGTGGCGTTGATCGGCTCGGCGAATTTGGACCGGCGCAGTTTTGACCTGAACTACGAAAACAACATCCTGTTTCAGGACCGTGCCCTCACCATGGAGTTGCGCGCACGCCAGGCCGTGTTTCAGGAGCACGCCCGCCCGATAACGCTTGAGGAAGTGTGCGCCTGGAGCGTCGGGCGGCAAATCTGGAACAACGTGCTCGCCATCGTCAGTCCGGTGCTGTGAACCCAGATGCGGGGGCGGCGCCGTCGCAGCCGCCGGATGCGATCCGGCGTGCGCACGTCGATCCAGAACTCAAAGCATAGACGTCTGACGTTTCATGCCGATGCGTTCGGGCGCGCCAAAGCATTTTCCGACGAAGTGGATACCGGTTCGTCGAAGAAAATGCGACCAAACCAAAGTGCTCTAGAGAGCCAAGCGCCAATTACGAGATGCGAGGCTTGCGGCGGGCCTTGTCAAAACTTTTCGTTTCGTGGCATGCCAGGGGCTGTTCCAAGGCCGCCAAACTCGCTACATTCAACCCATGAACGCGATCGACCAGAACCGCCCGCAGCTGAAGCCGCTCACATTCTATGGTGTGGAGGTGGGCTCGCGCCTGCTGCTGGGCACGGCGCTTTATCCCTCCCCGCAAGTGATGAGCGAGGCGGTGCGGGCAAGCAAGGCCGGCATCGTCACGGTGTCGTTGCGACGCGAGGCGGCGCGCGGCAAGACGGGCGAGCGTTTTCTCGAACTGGTGAAGGCGCTGGGCGTCAATCTGCTGCCCAATACCGCTGGCTGCCGGTCTGCCAAGGAAGCCATTACAACGGCCGAGATGGCGCGCGAACTGTTGGGCACCGATTGGATCAAGCTCGAAGTCATCGCCAACGATGATACGCTGCAACCTGATCTGTTCGGCCTTGTCGAGGCAGCCCGCGAACTCAACAAGCGCGGCTTCAAGGTGTTTCCCTATACGACCGAGGATCTGGGCGCGGCTGAGCGTCTCGTTGCCGCCGGCTGCGAAGTGCTGATGCCGTGGGGCGCGCCGATCGGAACGGGGCTCGGGCTCAATAACCGCTATGCGCTGCGCACCATGCGCAACTACTTCCGCGATCTGCCGTTGGTCGTGGACGCAGGCTTGGGTGCGCCCTCGCATGCCGCTGAAGCGATGGAAATGGGCTATGACGCGGTGCTGTTGAACACCGCGGTCGCCAAGGCGGGCGATCCGGTGCGGATGGCCGAAGCCTTTGCCAAGGCACTGGAGGCGGGCCGTGCCGCCTATGAATCCGGTCTGATGGAGCCGCGCGAAATGGCCTCGCCCTCGACCCCGGTGGCGGGCACACCCTTCTTCGACATCGGTAAAACGCCGTCAACGGGAAGCAAGTCGTAATGGGGCAGGTGGCAAGTCAGCAGGTGGCGGGTACGGTGGGGCTCGACGTTTTCTATCCGATCTTTCCCGACAGTGCCTGGATCGCGCGCGCGGTGCCGCTTGGACTTCGAACCGTGCAGCTACGCCTGAAGGATGCGTCAGACGCGCAGGTGCGCCAGCAGATCGCGCAGGCACGAGATGTTTGCAAGGCCCATGCATGTCAGTTGATCGTCAACGATTACTGGCAGGCGGCGCTCGAACTGTCGTGCGATTATATCCACCTGGGCCAGGAGGATCTGGCGAGCGCCGATATCGCCGCGATCAAGCGGGCGGGCGCGCGGCTCGGCATCTCGACCCATTCGGAAGAAGAACTCGAGATCGCCCTGGCGGCCGCGCCCGATTATGTGGCGCTTGGGCCGATCTATGAAACGAAGCTCAAGGTGATGGCGTGGGCGCCGCAGGGTCTTGACCGCATCGGGCGCTGGAAGACGCGTATCGGCACTCTGCCGCTGGTGGCGATTGGTGGAATTACACCTGAGCGTGCGCCGGGTGTGTTGGCCGCTGGTGCCGATAGCATTGCCGTGATCACGGATTTCATCACCGCGCCCCAACCCATGGCGCGTATTGCGCAGTGGCTGGATGCGTCACGCACTTGGCACGGCTCAAAAGGTTAACGCGGCGCGATTATACTTTCTCCGTGAATGGATTGTGACAAGCGACCGGATTAGTGTTTGGTCCATGGTGTCATATCTTGGAGAAGGTCTCGCTCATTTCTCATGGCGTATCGTTTGAAGTTCAATGAGCCGCTCGGCAAGGGCTGGCGTCGCATCGTGCGCGAGCAGGTTGAATTGGCGCAAGAACAGCTTGGATCTGGCCACAACGTTGATGGTGCGGTTCACGAGACGCGCAAGGCGATGAAGAGGGTTCGCGCGCTGTTGAAGCTGCTGCGGCCTGGTCTTTCATCGTCTGACTACAGCCGCGAGAACAAACGCTACCGCGACATTGCGCGGCTGCTCTCAGGTGCGCGCGATCATGCCGTTTTGATGGCAACGGCCGAAACGCTGGCAAAAGAAACCGTTGGTGAGGCGCGTGCGGCCACCCAGGCGTTTGTGGCGCGCATCGCTGATGACGCGATGAGTGAGGCCCGCGATATCAAGCCTCAAACCGTTGACGATGGCGCGCATAACAAGGCAGCGCGTGTGCGCGAGGCGGTGGCCGCACTGGAGGCGGCCGCCAAGTCGCTTGAGAAGCTTCACTTCAAGGAGAATTCATTCGCCGTTGTGCGCGCTGGCATCGCGCGCAGTTATCGCGACGCCCGCGCCGACATGAAGGAAGCGTTCAAAAGTGGTGTGGATGAGGATTTCCATGCCTGGCGCAAGTCCGTTCAGGCGCATTGGCGCCACATCCTGCTGATCGATCGCGCCTGGCCGGATCTGTTTGCGGCGCGTGCCGAGCTGGCCAAGGAGATTTCGGAACTCTTGGGGGTCGACCACGACCTGTTCGTGTTGATCGGGCGGGCTATGAGCCTCATGGGGCCGGCTGATGAGGCCGGCAGGGAGGCGATGGTGGGCGCGGCGCGGGCGCGTCAACATGAACTTCGCAAGCAACTGGAGATCAAGGGAGCTACCCTCTTCGCCGAGCCGACCTCGCGGTTCGTGGCCAGTGTTGATGTCTATTGGCGCGCGGCAATGAAAACCCGCAAACTGGAAAAGAAGACGTGTCGCCGCGATGCCAAGGCGCCATCTCCACAAGCCGCGCCCGCGAAAAAGCCGACGCGCGCGGTTTTGAATGGCCGCAACAGTACGAATGGCAAGCCGTCGACCGGCAAGAATGCCGCGCCAGCGCAAGACCGGTTGATGGCAGGGGCCGGCAAGGCCAGTGCCGACACTGCGGGCGCGAACGCCTCAATGCCGAAAACGGCGGCAAAACGGCGCCGGCGGGCGGTGGCGTCCCGTCCCGCAAAGCGCCGTTCGACCTCAGGCAAGACTTGACACTTTGAGGCTCACGGGCCACCTCCAGACGTGGTCGAGCCCGCAGATATCCGAAAATCCGCCTGGCTTTCCGGCAAGGCGTAGATATCGCTGTCAGCTTCGGTCGATCCTGCCGCGATGATCCATTATTGTGGGCAGCATTAACCCGCCTTTCTCACGAGGGCATGGTCGTCATCGCGCTGGCGCGAGATCGACCCGCAAGGAGGGAGGCGGGTTTAGGTCGGCGCGCTGGCTCGAGCGTCCGGTGCTGAAGGAGTTTTTATGACTGCGATGACGTCAGCCACGGCTATACCCGATCAAACGCATTGGCCTGCTGATCATCCAAGGGTGGCTTTTGGCCGTATCGGGATCCTGTTGCTCAACCTTGGCACGCCCGATGCGACGAGCTATTGGCCGATGCGCCGCTACCTGAAACAATTCCTCTCCGATCCCCGTGTGATCGAGGAACCCAAATGGAAATGGTGGCCGATCCTCAATCTGATCATTCTCACCGTGCGCCCCTCCAAGAAGGGCAAGGACTATCAGTCGATCTGGAACAACGAGAAAGACGAAGGCCCGCTCAAGACGATTACGCGCTCGCAGGCTGAACAGCTTGCCTTGAGGCTCGGTGGCGAGGGACGCATCGTTGTCGACTGGGCGATGCGTTATGCCAATCCCTCGACGCAAAGCCGCATCAAATGGCTGATGGAACAGGGGTGTGATCGCATTCTGCTGGTGCCGCTTTATCCGCAGTATGCTGCGGCCACCTCGGCGACGGCCTGTGACGAAGCTTTCCGCGCCCTCATCAAGATGCGCTGGCAACCCTACGTTCGTGTCGCGCCGGCCTATTTCGATGATCCCGCCTACATCGAAGCCTTGGCAAAATCGATTGAGCGTGATCTCAAGGCGCTCGATTTCGAGCCCGATAAGATCATCGCAACGTTTCACGGAATGCCGGAAAAATATCTCCACCGCGGCGACCCCTACCATTGCCAGTGTCAAAAGACGTCTCGTTTGCTTCGCGAGCGCCTTGGCATTCCCGAGGAGAAATGGCTAACGACGTTTCAATCGCGTTTTGGCAATGACACGTGGCTGCAGCCTTATACGATCGACACCGTCGCGCAGTTGGGCCAAGACGGCGTGAAAAAACTGGCGGTTGTTGCGCCGGGTTTTTCCGCAGATTGCCTTGAAACACTCGAAGAGCTGGACGTCGAGAACCGGGAGGTCTTCATTCAAAATGGCGGTGAGAAATTCGCCTATCTGCCAGCCCTCAATGACAGCGAAGAGGGTGTTGACGTTATCGAAGCCGTGGTGCGCCGGGAATTGATGGGCTGGTTATAGAATGAGCCGCTGGCTTGGCGCCGGCTTCCTGTCGGATTGTTCGGATGCAGGAATTGTTTTGATTCGTTTGGCCTGAAAATCTCCCCACGATGACAATGAAATGGCCGCCAGGTTGCCTGAATCTAAAAATAAGATTTTGCGTGGAGTAAATCGCAGAATGCCGAAATAAGGGTCGCAAAATGTGGTCTGCGGATATTTTCCGAAAAATGGCTTGGGTCGATTAATTATCGGTAAACCATTTATTTACCATACATTTCGAAATTATGAGTATTCGCACCA
>JAXGRZ010000073.1:0-11584 GCA_040765305.1 Hyphomicrobiaceae bacterium
CGGCGGCTGGCCGGTGATGCCGCGCGCCGCTCTGTCCGCAGCCAAATGCTCAGGCCCCGCGATGATACCCGAATAGCCCAGAATAGCGGCCGGCGGCGTGCGCAGGCGCAACCCGACATGCAGCGACAGCATCGTGCCCTGGCTGAAGCCGACCAGTGCAAGACGCTCCGCGCCGAGCTTCATGCGCTCCAGCTCCAGCGCAATGAACGCTTCCAGCACGGGTGCCACCTGTTGCGTTCCGCTCCAGCGCTCTTGCGGACTGCGCGTTGTCAGATCGAACCACTGAAACCCACCGAACCCCGCAAACGGTAGCTGCTCGGGAGCATTCGGGGCAACGAAAGCAGCGTTTGGCAAAAGCGCGCGCCAATAATCGGCAAGCCCAATCAGATCCTCCCCATTGGCACCATAACCGTGCAGCAGGATGACCAACGCATCGGCACGCCCATGCTGCGGCAAACGGCGTGGACCATCGAGAATAGACGTCATGATCATGGCTCCGTGCGCGATTGAGGTGGCCGAGAAGAGCGCGGACGCTGACGCCCGCGAAGATAAGCATAGTCGGCCCAGATCAGCCGCGCCGCAATGCCCCGCCACGGGCGCCATCTCTCGGCAAGCTCAAGCGTTTCATGAGTCGACAAGCGCTCGCCCAAGGCAAAGGCACGCGCCACGCCAACCTGCAACGCCAGATCACCTGCCGCCCACGCATCGGCGCGTCCCAGACAGAACATGATGAAAATGTCCGCCGTCCACGGTCCGATGCCGTGCACCTGAGTGAGTGCCTGACGCACATCTTCGTCACTCACGCGTGCAAGCCTGTCGATCCGCAGGGCTGGCTTGGCACCGCGCGTTGCCAGCGCCAGCGCCTTCAAGGTACGGATCTTCGCACCCGACAAACCGGCGGCTGTCAGCATGTCTGGTGAAGCGCGGGCAATCTGCTCGGCATCGACCTTCACCAGCGATTGATCAAGGCGCGACCAGATCGCCGCGGCACTCGCGATCGATAATTGCTGGCCAACGATGATCCGTGCCAGCCCGGCAAAATCTGCGCGATAGCGCCGCAACGGTGGATCGCCATTGCGCTCGTGAAGCTCTCGCATCACCGCACAGCGCCGGCGCAGGGCCTGCACGCCGGCGCGAATATCGCTTTGCGAGCGAATGAGTTTCTGCGCCGTAACGCGGTTTGCCGGCACACTTCCCACTTTCATGAAACGCTCATCAATCCTAGACTCGCAGAGTTTCAGCCTCGATACAGTGCGGGGTACGCCATGCATCGTGGGAAACTCAAACGCCTCGTTTGCAGCATCTGTCTTGCAGCATTCATTGCGTCGGTTCTAAACATCCACGCACCCTTCTTGGGTGCGGTATACGCTGCACCGATTGAACCAGCGCAGCCACCCGCTGGCGACTGGCAAAGACTGACGCACGCGCGCCTTGGCTTCAAGATCGATTACCCAGCCAACGTATTTTCTCCCGTAGCCGCACAACAGTCCGAAGCGGGCCGCATCCTGGTGACGCACGACGGCCCCGCCAGGCTTCTGATCGGCGCTTTCGACAATGACACACAGGTTTCGCTGCGCGCCTATCGCACGCACCTGCTCGAAACGAGCTACGCCGGCGCCGCTATCACCTATGCGCCGGTGCGCACCACCTGGTTTGTGTTATCGGGTACGCGCAATGGAACCGAATTCTACGAGCGTGTCTCCTTCACCTGCTCGGGTCGGCGGATCACCAGCTGGGCGATGCTCTATCCGCATGCCCAGCGGGGCTATTACGACCCGATCCTGGAAATGATCGCACGCTCCTTCCGCCCCAGCCGCAGCACTGATGCGGGCTGCTGATCGCCTTGCTGAGACAGCAATCGAGGATTGAGCAAAGCCCGGCAAGCGATTAGATCATTGCCGAACCACGGCGATGCCCGTCGTGCTTGCGGGCCACCACGATGAGCGAACCCAACAGGGCCATTTTCCGTTTCGCACCCAGTCCCAATGGCGAATTGCACTTGGGCCATGCGCTATCCGCGATGATCGGCCATGACTGGGCCAAGCGCGTTGGCGGACGCTTCCTGGTGCGCATCGAGGACATCGACCTGCCGCGCACGCGCGATCACTTTATTCACTCGATCCTTGATGATCTTGCTTGGCTGGGTCTGGACTGGGAGCACCCAGAGCTGCGCCAGTCCGAGCACTTCGCTGACTATGCCGCCGCTGCGAAACGGCTCACCGAGCTTGGCGTCGTCTACCCCTGCTTTGCCACGCGCGGTGAAATTGCCGCGGCCATCGCCGCCAGCGCCAACGCGAGCCTACCTGAACGCCGCGATCCCGATGGCGCGCCCATCTATCCCGGTCTCTATCGGGACATGAGCGATCGCGATATTGCCGCCCGACGCGACAAAGGCGAGCCGGCGGCATTACGCCTCGACATGGAAAAGGCCCTCGCCATCGCGGCCAAGATGCGCGGCGGCCAACCCCTCACGTTTCGTGAATTGGCCGAGGACGGCACCGAGCGCATCGTCAAAGCCGATCCCGCCCGCTGGGGCGATGCCGTCATGATCCGCAAGGACACGCCGGCCAGCTATCACCTGTCGGTTGTCGTGGACGACGCTCGCCAAGGCATCACGCATGTCACGCGCGGCCTGGATCTTTACGCCGCGACCGACCTGCACCGACTGCTCCAGGTGCTGCTCGACCTGCCCGAACCGCGCTATCACCATCACCGCCTGCTGCTCGGGCCCGATGGGCGCAAATTGGCCAAGAGTAGCCATGCCCCACGCCTCAAGGACCTGCGTGCCGAAGGCGCAACCCCGGCCCAGATACGCACCCGCCTCGGCCTGAGCGCTTCCACCTAGAGCGCTTTTCGATCCGATGGAATCGGATCGGCGCTCTAGTTTCTTGTTTGGTCGCATTTTCTTCGACGAACCGGTGTCCCCTTCGTCGGAAAATGCTCCTGATCAACCCCCGCAGACCCATTTCAAGCCCATTTGATGCACGCCGGTCACGGGTCGGCGGCCGCTTCAACCATGATGCATTTCTGATTTCGATGTTAACGAGTTAAGACGTATGCTTAATTTAGAGTGCAAGGTCTGCGCCGCCCCATGCCGGTTGCGTGTTGTAGCAGCATGCGCATCGCGTATGGCAGCGGCGGATCGCGTTGAGGGAAACACCAGAGCCGGAATTTTGGGCCGGAATGAAGAAGGCCGCGAACAGGAAGGCAAGACATAAGGTCCGGCGCGCGCACGCGCGATCGCCCGGTGCATGCCCGCACGCCCCAACCAGCCCCCTCAGCGCGACAAGCGACCCGCACACACCGGCCGCTATCGCACCAAACCTGCGCGGCCCTGCCGCTGATGGCCGTCAACCGCTGGCCGCGCCCATCGCCACCCGATCACCGTCCACACCCACCGCCGTCGCCTGGCTGCAACGGCTGCCGAAAGCCTGCGCACGGGCGATTCCCCTGCCGGCCGAGGACCGCGAGATCCTCGCCTTGCTGATCGCTCCGTTCGTCATCCTCACGCTGGCGCTTGCCGGTAACCAGAGCCTCAACTTCGCCCGACACCTCAGGGTGTTGATCGCCCGCCCCGTCGCACCGCCCATGCTTCCAGTGGGCAACGACGCCGCGCGCCAGATTGCGCCAAATCGTGATCTGGGCGCCCAAAGGCTCGTCCGCCTGACCCCGGCTCATCCGCACAGCTCAGCACCATGGATCACGGCACCCGGCGACGCCGCCACGCCGCATACCTTTCCCGACCGCATTGCCCGGCCCTTTGCCGATCCCGATACATTGCCAGCGTCAAAATCCATGTCCGCCATCGATCCCGCGTTGGCGCGCGACGTACGGCCCGCCTCGCTCACCACGTCGAGACCATATCCTGGCCACCAGGTTGCCGCCCGGCTGCCCCCCCGACCACTCCAGACACAGACCGCTGCCATCTCATCGTCGCGGCTGGTGTTGAACCTGGCTCACCCACAAAGCTCAAAAACATGGATCACGGCGCCCGGCGACGCCGCCACGCCGCATGCCTTTCCCGACCGCATTGCCCGGCGCTTTGGCGATCCCGACACATTGCCAGCGTCAAGATCGACACCCGCCATAGATCCCGCATTCGCGCGCGGCGTACGGCCCGCCTTGCTCACCACCTCAGGACCATATCCTGGCCACCAGATTGCCGCCCGGCCACCCCCCCGGCCACTCCAGGCACAGATCGCTGCCATCTCGTCGTCGCGGCTGGTGTTGACCACCGCCGCACCCCAATGGCAGACCGCTGAGCCCGCGCTATCGGGCCCTATGCTCGCCCTTGTCGGCGCCGACGCGATGGACGCTTTTGTTGCATTCGACGAACAACGCGACATGGCAACACAGCGCATCAGCCTGTTTAAGCGCTGTTCTTTGCCCGCGCCAGGTGCACGATCAACCCAGGCCTCAGACAACAGCGCCGCCCGATCTCATGTGCCGATCGCGCCTGCAACGTGGTTTTCACCCGCCGGCAAGTCCTCGTTTGGTCAGCGCCTTGCCGCAGCCTCGCGCCGCCAGCTTGGTGAATTTATCATCTATAACGATGCCTACCGCCGCATCTCATATCCGCGCGGCGACGTACCCAAGCTCTACGGCGTGTGCACCGATGTCGTGATCCGCGCCTATCGCGATTTGGGCATCGATCTGCAGGTTGCCGTACACAATGCACACGTCGGCTCGGGCGACCGCAGCATCGATCATCGCCGCACCGAGACGTTGCGACGCTTCTTCCAGCGCGCCGGGGAAAGCTTGCCGATCACCAGCTTCCCCGAGGATTATCTGCCCGGCGACATCGTCACCTATGCCCGCCCGCAGAACACCGGCACCGCCTCGCGCTCCCATATTGCCATGGTCGCCGACATGGTTGCCCCATCGGGACGGCCGATGATCGTTCACAACCGTGGCTGGGGGCCGCAGCTCGAAGATGCGCTTTTCGTCGATCGCATCACTGGCCACTACCGCTACTCTGGTCCACACCAGTCTCAACCGGTCAGCAAGGCCATTACAAAGCCGCTTGAAGCGTCTCGTCCTGCCATCGGAGAACATCCCCGCATCCCATCCAGATCGCGCCGCACTGCGTCCAACCAACCCAACGGGCGTTAAAGCGGTTTGGACCATGACGGCCGGACATTCACCACAACGCCTGACGCCGTGCTGCTCTATACTTGCACACACCACCAAAAGACAATTTCGCCGCGTCATCCCATTTCCGTCCGATCTGCTTCATCGTTTCGGCACGCTTTGATGATTGTGTCGACGCAATCGCAGATGCGCACAAATCAAAATCCGCGCGCACGTCCAACGAGGATGGTTTGAAGTTGTATACCGCACCCGCCATGGCACCTGGAGGCGCTGTGTCCCACACAGGGCCGGCGCGCGTGGGCAGTGCGCTCGTCCTTGCGTTGCGCACGCTGGTGGTGTTCGCTGTCTGCTTGGCCGTCTTTACTACCGCACATGCCGCCGCCCCAGCCACCACCACCAAGACCGCTGAGCCGACTGATTTCGGCAACCGCCTGGTCGTCGCCGCCCGCCAGCAAACCTGGGTACCGGTGATCTACAGCCCCACCTACCGCAAAATCGGCTATCCCAATGGGGATGTGCCCTGGTACTTCGGCGTCTGCACCGACGTCATCGTGCGCGCCTATCGCTCTCTCGATATTGATCTGCAGGTGCTGGTGCACGAGGCCCGCGTTGGCTCTGGCGACACCAATATCGACCATCGCCGGGTTCCTGTTTTGAAGCGCTTTTTTGAACGCCGCGCTCGCACGTTGCCCATTACCACGAACCCCGGCGATTATGCCCCCGGCGATATTGTCACTTATTACATGCCCAAAGGGCGATACTCGAAGACCCACATTGCCATTGTCTCAGATCGAAAAAACCCGGACGGCATCCCCTTTATTATTCACAATCGCGGCTGGGGCGTCAGCGAAGAGAATTGGCTTTTTGCGGAGAAGATTACCGGTCATTTCCGCTTTTCTTCCCAGGACACGGCCGCAACGTCGCGCCAGCGCCGCTGAGCCCTGGAAGCCTATCGTCGACTGGAATTGGCAAATTCATCGAGCTTTGTTTTCGGACAAAAAACAATTCCGTAAGCCAAATCAGAAGCGGTTAACCATTTATAAACCTAATGCCTGACGGGGCAATATGGGGAATTATTCTCTCCAACCGTTACTTGCGCAGACGCTGGGAAATCTGGGCCATTTCCCTAGATTTTCTTTTTTAATTGTAAAACCTGAAAAATCAGCGCATTTTAAACTCAATGTTGCCATGAATCGAAAAAGGCAGGCCCGGAACTTTTCGCAATGAGCACGCCCCTTCCAACCGCTATGGAACTGACTGCCCTGGCTGGCGTGGCGATCGCATTATCCCTGGCTGGAACCTGGCTGACCCGGCGCGCCGCCCAGCTGATCGGATATGGCGAGAAACCTGAGGCGCAGCCCGCGCTCGTGCGATCCGGCCCACGAACGGAGTCGCCACGATCTGCACCCGCCAAGTCTTCATCACTGATCAAGCTCGCCGGCGGATTGGTGCAGGCTATCCAAGCGTCGGTGCGTAAAACATTACTCGCCCCCAAGGTAGTGCTGGCCCCATTGAACAGCGCCCTGGCCTATGCAGACGCGCGCAAGCGCGCAGCACCGCGCACAAACGCTCAACGCATTGCCATGCATGCGGTGGCCGGGCATGCGCCTTCCAGCACGCTTCCTGAGCGCCTTTCGATCGACACCCAGTGGGAGCGCGCCGCAAACATCGTCAACCGCGCCGTCAACAGCACCCGCACCGCGCGCACCGCCCACGTCACCGCAAGCCAGAAGCTGGACGCGGCGCACTATGCTCTGGAAAAACTGATGGGCGAGCTTGAAGGCATCATTTCGCTCAAGCCATCGTCAGCCGAGGTCACGGTATTCTCGCGCGCGTCCAACATCACATGCCGGCGCGATAGATCGGCCCTGACCGCCCGCGCCGCCTGATCGTCAGGCCACAACGCTTTCTCCAATTCAATTTTTGAGCATGTTGTTCACGGCTCTACCGCTGCGCACTTCAGGTCAACCTACTTTAGGGTTCCTGGCTGACGTCTTGAGGCCCGACAGGGAACCAAGTGTCAGGGTCAAGACACGAGGCCGGGTCCATTTGCGATCCTGGTTGTGTTTCTGGGGCCCGCGCAATTTCCTGGTTTGAAAGCCTCAATCACGCCCTCGATGGAAGCTCAAAAGCGTCCAAGCCTTCCCCTCAGGCACGATGATCGCTAGATAGAAGCCAGAGCAGGCAAAATCAGCTCTGTGAGGCAAAACGTCAGGCCATGGCCATTGTTCTGGATACCACTGAAGCCACGGCGCCCGTTGCCGGGCGAGCGGCGGCCAAACCGTCGCTGGCCGGGCTCGACCGCGCACGCCTTGCCGCCGCACTGGCTGCTGTCGGGGTTCAGGACAAACAGATCCGGATGCGGGTTAACCAGCTGTGGAGCTGGATCTACGTGCGCGGCGTGACCTCGTTCGACGACATGACGGACGTTTCGAAAGAGCTGCGCGGCAAGCTGGCGGGGGCCTACAGCCTCGACCGCCTGGAGATCGTCACCGAGCAGGTATCCATCGACGGCACGCGCAAATGGCTGGCGCGCCTGCCCCGGCGCGGCCATGAAGTGAAGGCTCCGGAAATCGAGTGCGTCTACATTCCCGAGGAAGATCGCGGGACGCTGTGCATCTCAAGCCAGGTCGGCTGCACACTGACATGCACGTTCTGCCACACCGGCACCCAGCGCCTGGTTCGCAACCTGGAAGCCGAGGAGATCGTCGGGCAGATCCTCATCGCGCGCGACCGTATTGGCGACTGGCCTGGAGCCGTACCGCCGGGCGATGGGCGTCTATTGCCGACCACGGAGCGCAAGATCACCAATGTCGTGCTGATGGGCATGGGCGAGCCGCTGTATAATTTCGAGAACGTCCGGACCGCAATGGAGGTCGCGGCAGACGGCGAGGGTCTTTCGCTGTCGAAGCGCCGGATCACCCTTTCAACCTCCGGTGTCGTGCCCGAGATTGCGCGGTGGGGTGAGGAAGCGGGGACCATGCTCGCCATTTCCCTGCATGCGGTCAGCGACGATCTACGCAACGTGCTGGTGCCGATCAACAAGCGCTATCCGATTGCCGAGCTGTTGGGCGCATGCCGCGATTATCCAGGACTCTCGAACGCACGGCGCAGCACCTTCGAAGATGTCATGCTGAAGGGCGTCAACGATTCCATCGATGACGCCAAGACCCTCGTTCGCCTGCTGAAAGGCATTCCCGCGAAGATCAACCTCATTCCCTTCAACCCATGGCCCGGCAGCGCCTATGAATGCTCGGACTGGGAGGCAATCGAAGCCTTCGCCGACGTCGTCAACCGCGCCGGTTACGCCTCTCCGGTGCGTACCCCGCGCGGGCGCGACATCCTGGCGGCATGCGGGCAATTGAAATCCGAAAGCGAAAAGCTGCGTGCTCGCGCTCGCCAAAATCGGAACGCCAGGGAGGGGGGCGAAACCGACGTGCTGGCACCCGCTTGCGGCGCAAGCGAAGAGGGTTAGCGCGCATGTTCTGGCGCACGGTAGGGCGGCTCATTCTCATTCCCGTCGCAATGTTGATCGCCGGCCTAATCAGCGGTTTCGTTCTGGTGACGCTGGGGCTGGAGAAAATTACCCAGGCGACCCAGGGCAACTGGCAGGATGCAGACACCATCGGTGGGCTCTATGAACTGCTCATCCAAGGACAGCTGCTGATCTCGGGCCTGACGCTGGTCCCGGCGCTTGCGGTCGTGATCATCGGTGAAGTCGCCCGCATCCGCTCGATGCTCTATTACGTGCTGGGCGGCGGGTTGACTTTCGTTGCCGTTCCACTGTTCACACAATTTGGCGAGGCTGGCGCTGTCTCGACGCTGCCGACGGCCGTCTGGCAGGTGTTCGCGACGGCCGGATTCGCCGGGGGTTTCATCTACTGGCTGATCGCCGGCCGCACGGCCTGAGGCGCACATCCCACAGGGGTTGAAGAAAGCCGTTCAACCCGTTGTAGAGAGGCGGCGAGCCTTTAAACTCCCGGTTCGTAAACCCTTGCCTCCCCACACCAAGAGAGAAGCCTATTGCGCCGCCTCATCCGCATCATTTTAGGATTTATCGTCGCAATGCTCGCCGCCGGCGCGACGCAGGTGCTGTTCGCATGGCCGCTGGCTGACCTCATGGTGCTGGACGGATTAGCACGCACTGACCGCCTGATTGAAATAGGCACGGTGATGGCCCGTGCGGCCACCCACTCGGCCATCTTTTGCATCGTCTTTGCGCCGATCGCAATTTTGATTGGCGAAGTGCAGCGGCTCAGGGGGTGGACCTACTACACCCTGGCGGGGGTTCTCATCTCGCTGTGTGGATTTGCGGCCGAGTATGCCGCCGAAAACGCCGCGCAACCGACGATCCTCAACTCCTATGCGCTGATGACCTTCATTTCCACCGGCGCGGTAAGCGGCTTTTTCTATTGGATCGTCTCGGGGCAAAATGCCGGCCGTCGCCGCTCAGTGGCCGCTATTCGCGTTGCCAGCAGGCCTGATGCGCGGACCGCTGAGACAGCAGACGATGCCAGCGGCGGCGGCACTCAACCGGTGATGGCGCACAGTACCGAGACCAACGAATCGCGTGGCGATGACAAGCTCAATCAGGAAGCGGGCACGTCAGACATCGAGAACGCACCGGACAAGAGCAAGAGCAAGAGCACGAACCCGACGCGACCCAGAACATCCGTCCCATCGGCAGGCCCGCAGATTAAGGAGCGCCCACCGACGATCGGTGCCGAAACGGTTGGCGATCGTAAAGCCGACGAGGAGCAGGGCACGGGCTGACGGCACCGCGCGCCATCTTGATTGGCGCTGGCTCGGACAGCGCTGTGACTTTGCTATTCCGGCGTAGGGTCCGGACCCTGGTTACTTTGGCCTCCTAACTCTTTTTTGCGGTGCAACATCATTGCTGCGACGCAAAAATTATGCTATGATTGCCCATGTGTTTCTCGTATTCCGCGACGATCACGCCAGAGTGAGGCTCAGTATGACCAACCAATTCGATCTGACCCAACGCATTGCGACGTCGTCGGTCGAAGCGGCGACGGGCTATGCCTCGGCTGCGATGGCCGCCTACGTTGATTTCACGGGCCACGTCATGGGGTTCTGGGCCAATACATTCGACGCGATGGTGGCCAGACCTGAGCCGCGTTCCTGGTACCGGCACCCGGACGAGCCGGGGCGCTCGCAGCCACCTGGGTTCATGGGTTTTGGCTGGATGTCGGCATTTGCGCCTCAATCGACCAATCCGAGCCGTTCAGGAGCATATGCACCGGTGTTCGACCCGTTTAGCTTGTGGCTGAAGGCTTGGCCTTTGCAGGGCAACCCCGCAGCCTGGCCGATGGCGTTCATGATGATGGGGATGGGCATGCCGCGCTCGGTTGCCTACCCGCTGGCACAAGCCAACGCCGCCGCCATGGACGCCGTCAATGCGACCAAGACGGCAACGGAAGAGAGTTTTGCGTCCTACCGTTCGAATACGGGCTTTGCCAGCGCCCAAATTCGGTTCAAACCAGACACAGCAGTTGCAGCACTCATGATGCTACCAGCGCTGCTGGCCCTGGCGCCGTGGCTCAACGCATTTGCTTCAATGTCCCGCACGTTCTGAGGTCGCACCAGTACATTTAACGGGTTGCCGCCGAACGCCTCGAACGGCGCACTTCGATCAGCGCAAAGCGCGATCAAATAGAAATGGGCCGCGTTTACTTGACGCGAGCCAATTTAGAGGCATTTTCCGACGAAGTGGACACCGGTTCGTCGAAGAAAATGCGATCAACCAAAAAGCAAGAGCGCCGCTCCGATAGGTTCGGATCGGCGCTCTCGTGTTCGATTTCTCGTCAGATCGAAATCAGTTGGCAGGTGCCGGTGCCTTCACAGCCTTCTTGGCGGCTTTGGCAGCCTTTGCCGCCTTGGCGGCGGGTTGTGCCGGCTGAGCGGGCGTTGCCGGTGCGGCAGCTTTTGCCGGTGCAGCTTTCTTCTTTGCAGCAAAGCCAGCCTTCTTGCGGCAATAGGCCTTCACGTCCTTGCCGTCCTTGCGTTTGGTGGCCCCAACCCAGGAACAGGTTTCACCCATCTTCGTGCAAGCGGCCTGTTCAAGACCCTTGCATGGCGAAGCGGCCTTGGCTGGTTTGGCTGCCGGCTTGGTCGTTTTGGCGGGGGCAGCCGGTGCGGCGGGGGTGGCTGGCGTCGCGGCGCCTGGCGCCTTTTGTGCCATCGCCGCAGGCGCCATGCCGGCAATCGCAAAACCGGCGACCATCGCCAGCGCGCCCATACGTTTGATCATTGTCACGGCAAAAACCTCCCTGTGCTGATGCCGATGTATTTGTGTAATTCGTTGCAGTTTGGCCGAACTTCGGACAGTCGCCGGTCTTACAAATACTCTTGCATCGCCCTTAAATTATGGCGGATTTCGCTACGCCAACACATTCAGTTTCTGGCCGCGTCAATTTTCGGAGGGGCAACCGACAACCAGGGTGGGGCTGGTCCGTGCCCTGGCAATTGGCTC
>JAXGRZ010000074.1:0-11491 GCA_040765305.1 Hyphomicrobiaceae bacterium
CGGCCGCAGCACCGGTGCCTGCAACGGTGCGCCGCCGAGTGTCAGGCGGGCTGAGGCGGCTTCATCGGCCAATGCATTGGCGGCGAGCAGCATCCAGGCCTGCTCTTGCGTGGAGGTATAGCCGCGCGCCGCATAGGCCTTGGCGATGACGTCGGTAAGGTGAGGTGCCTCTGCCTTGGCCATGCCGACCTCGGCCGCCAGCGTCACCAGTGCCGCACCATCGCGCAGGCGTGAGCCATAGTCGCCACGCGAGATGTTGGTGTTGGCTTCATCGAGTGCTGCGATCGCTGCTGAGAACGCCCGCTGGGCGCGGGGCTTGTCGCCCATCATGGCCAGTGCCGCGCCAAGCTGCGCTTTTGCGAGCGGTGTTGAGAACCGCTCCAGCCGCGTGTCGGCATAATAGCGCAACTCGCCGATTGGTGCGCGGCCATTGCGGGCGAGCACATAAAGGGCATAGGCGCGATCCTCCCCCCCCTTCTCGAAATCCTGGGCGTAGGAGATGAAGTTCTGCAATCGGTCGAGCGCCTGTCCATAGGCGTCCGGCCGAACCTCGAAGCCAGCTTCGCGCGTGCGTGTCAGGAAGTCGGTGACATAGGCGGTGAGCCAAAGATCGGGTTCGCTGGGCCCCCAGATGCCAAAGGCGCCCGAGCTGTCCTGCATCGCAAAGACATGATCGATCGCTTTTTGCACGCGTTCTTTCAGCTCCTTGTCGGTGCCAAGGCCGATGCGGCTTGCAACGGCGTTGGCATAGACGAGCGGCAGGGCGCGTGAGACCGTCTGCTCGGCGCAGCCGTAGGGGTAGCGGTCGAGCGAGGTCAGCAGGCCGGGCACGTCGAAGCGCGCTTGTGGGCCAGCCGACAGGTTGATCCTGGTGCGGTTTTCGATGAGGTCTGCAATGAGGTCCTTGGACAGCGTCAGGGAGCCGCCTTTGGCCGCAATTTTCGCAACAGTGGTTCGCTTGATGTCGCCGGCTGGCGGTTTGACCTCCAGCGTCAGGTGGCGTGTGACATCGATGCCGCCAGGGCCGGTCACGTGCACGCCATAGGCGAAGAGCCCGACAGCGGTTGGCTTGAGAGCAACGTGCGCGATACTACGCGCGCCCACCTTGAGGTCGAGCGTTTTGTCAAAGATCCGTTCCTTCGGCGCGCTGTCGACGCCAGCAGGCGCGCGCTCGATGGTGAGCTGGTAGAGTGCCGCCGGCCCCTCGACGTTGTGCAGATCAAGCGTCAGGCGGGCTTCATCGCCAAGCGTCAAGAACCGCGGCGTTGTCGCCGTCACGGCAATCTCGTCGCGAACGATCACGGTCTTGTCGGTTGATCCGACCTTGTCGCCGCTCCAGGCCACCGCCATCAACCGCACGGCGCCGTTGAAGTCGGGCATGTCGAAGGAGACATTGACTTTTCCATTGGCATCGACGGTAACGATGCCGGAGAACAGTGAAAGGATGTCCTCGGTCGGAGGAGCGCCCTGCATTTCAGCTCCACCGCCGTCGCCGCCCGAGCGCAGCGCGCCGCGCTCTGCGCGCATGCCGTCGATCAAGCGTCCATAGAAATCGCGGATCTCGATGCCGAGCTTGCGCTGCTGATAGAACCAGTTCTGCGGTGCCGGCGTCTTAAAGCGCGTCACGTTGAGCACGCCGACATCGACGGCGGCAACGGTGATGCGTGCGTCTTCGCCCGGCTGCAAGCCGGTGAGCGTCAGCGGCACGTCAAGTCTGGTGCCCGACTTCACCTTGTCTGGTGCCGCGATGGCGATGGCAAGCGTGCGCGGCTTGGGGTCGATACCAAGCCAGGCCAGGCCGAGCGCGCGTGAGGGCATGCGCTTTAAGGCCTCGTCCATCGGCCGGTACATGAGTGCGGTGACGTAGACGCCGGCGCCCCAGTCCTTGCCGACGTCGATGGCAACCTCGGTGTCGCCCTTGGCAACCTTCACTTCACGCATGTCGTGGAGATCGGAGCCGAGCACGGCGACCAGCGCGGTGCCGGGATATTTCGATGCGATGCGAAGCTTGGCTGTGTCGCCCGGATTGTAGCTTGCCTTGTCGAGTGCAACGTCGAGCACTTCGGGGCTGTCGGGGTCGTCGCCGCTGACGAACCATCCCGCATTGAAGGCATAGCTTGATGCGGCCGGCTCAGTGCCCTCGGTGGTCACCTCGAGCCGGTAGCGGCCATAGCCAACCGCAGCCGAAATCGCTGCCGGAGTGCCCGTGCCAATGTCGATGGTACCGCTGGCCGCTTTGCGCGTGAAGGTCACCGCTTCATAGCTCCACACGCCATCGCGCGCATACCACTGCCAGCTCGTTTCGAGCCGCATCAGTTGCCATTTCGCTCCGCGCATGGCCTGGCGCTGCCCATCTTGACCAAGCGCGATGATCTCGAACGACGCATCCTTGCCGGCGTCGTCACCCAGCTCCTGGGCCTTGAACAGCGGCTTGATGCCGATGCGGTTGCGTGCTGTCGTGACCGGCATGGTGAGGCTGCGTTCGATGCTGCGTCCGCCCGGCTCCTTGAGGCGCAGCAACACCTGCGCTTCGAGAGGGCGCGCCGTATCGGGGATCGCCGGCAGAACGACGGGAATGTCGGCGGTGCCATCACTCGCGGTATTGACGAGATGTTCAAGCGGCTGGCGCACCGGATTGATCGCTTCATCGGCAAGACCGAAATGATAGCCATCGTATCCGGCGATGCCGCTGGTGGCCGGTCGCACAATGATGTCGCCGTCAAGGGCGAGGTTGGCAGCCGGAGGCCCGTAGAGATATTTGCCGGTCACCTTGATTGATTTCGTCACTTCAGGCTGAAGCGCTCCTTGGGGTGCGGTGAGCGTCATGTCGAGCCGCTCGGGCGCGAAGTCCTCCACCAGGAACGAAACCTGGGCGAGCGCTGGCGATGTCGGATCGGCATGCAAACGCGCCCGCCAGGTGCCGGTCTGGGCGCCGCTGGTCAGGGCAAGATCACTGGCGCGCCCGCCAAGCCCCTTGTCGGTGACGACGATGGAGCGGTGCGTGACGCCATCGGGTCGCGTTACGATCAGCGTCATCGGTGTCGTCACGGCCGTGCCCGCGCCATCGCGCGCGATGGCGGCCAGATGCACCGTTTCGCCAGGGCGGTAGACGCCACGGTCGGTATAAAGGTAGGCATCCAGCGCACCGGGTGCATCGCGCCCCTTGACGCCACGGTCGGACAAGTCGAACGCGGCGGTCGTGAGGTCGAGGAACGCATAGTCCGCGCCTCCTTCTTTTTCCGCGATGAGGATCGCCGGCGCCAATCCGCCCTCGCCCTTGGCAAGGCTGGCGGCAAAGCGCGCATAGCCTTTGGCGTCGGTTTCGCTTGAGGCAAGGACTTCGTTGTTGCGCGCCACGAGGCGAACCGTGGTGCCGGCAACGGCTGAGGTGTCAGCCAGCGAGCGCACGAAGGTATGGATGCCATCACGGCCGCTGAACGCCGTCAGTCCCATGTCCGAGACGATGAACCACTGCGTTGCAATCGCGTTATCTTCGTTCTTGTTCTTGTGCAAAGGCCTGGCGACCATGACGTAGGCGCCAGGCTTCAGCGTGCCCACCGCGTCACCAATCGGAACCGCCGTCGTTACTTCGGCGTTGAGCTTCGAAGTCACCGGCAATTGTCCCGCATAGATCTTCTCGCCGTTCCGGTTTTCGATCGTTTCGATGTCCCACGCTGAAAGTTGGCGCGAAAGATCGCCGCTCTGCAGCGTTTGCGCCAGGTTGCGGTCACCAATTCGGTAGATTTCGATGGCGACGGCGTTGGTGTTGATGGAGACCAGCGGAATGCCCTGCTGGCCGCGGCTCGGCAGCACGTAGTTGCGTCCGGTGAAGCGAACCGCGGGTTTGCGATCGGGAACGTAGATCGCAACGTCGATGTTCTTTGAAAGGTTCTCGCCGACGTTTGAGGGCAGTCCCGCCTTCAGTTGAATTTCATAGCGCTCGCCGTGTTTCAGCCCCTCGATGCACAGCTGCTTGTTCTCGACCGAAAGGCCGGCCGGGTCCTGGCCGCCGACGGTGACATACTTTGAAAAATCAATCGTGCCAGAGGCCAGCGTCTCGGAGAACTGCAGGCAGGCGCGCGGGTTGGCCGCTTCGCTATCGGTGCGGTAGTCGGTCATCCGGAAGCCATGCTCGGCCATCAGCTTTGCCAGATCCTGCTGCCTTTGAGCGTCGTTGAGAAGGGTGACGCTGGCCTTGAGGGATTCGATGGCAGGACGCCAGAAGGCACGCCTTTGGAGCGCATCGGCGAGCACGGCCAGGGCCTTGGCCCGTTGGGCCGTATTGGTGGCGCGCTGCTGTGCGATGTAGGCGGCACCCGAAGCGTTCACCGGCAGGTCGTAGCGCTCGCTGCCCTTGTTGGGATCGGGCGTGATGGCAAGCAGGGATTGCGCCAGTCCGATCCAGGCGTCGGCCTGCGCGGGCTCTGCGACGACCGCCATGGCGAAGTTTCGCGCTGCCTCGCGCGCATCCTTGGCGAGGGCGCGCTGTCCGGTTTCGATGAGCTGCGACGCCGCTTGTCGCCCGGGCTTCCAGTGCGACTTGAGATAGGTTTCATAGCGCTCACCATCCTTGGCGAGCCCCTTGTGAATGTACTGGACGGTCTCGGCATGGGCGCGCGGCACGGTGAGGGCCATGAAGGCGAGTGCGCACGCGCTGATCATTGCCAGTCCGATGAGAGCGGCAGAAAAGAGCTTGTCGAAATACGTCATGGGACCTGACCTTGGATTGGGGCCAAAGGATGCGCCCGCGGCGACACGGGGGAGAACGTAGCGTCATGATCTGCGCACCAGAGCAATCCGTGAAGCCAATCAGGCGGGAATGACCGAACCGCGGCGATAGCGCGGGTCTTGTCGGAACTTTCCGTTCCTTTTCCCTCTTTTGCGCCCGCTTTCCGGTGCCCGGCGTGTCACCTGACGGATCGTAGTCGCCAGGGTGAATGCTTCTGGAGGGGTTTTGATGGCGCAAGAAGCAGAAGGTGGGGTGCGCTATCGCGCCCGTAACGCCCGCGTGTCGAGATGTTGAGGACGTCCGGTCTGCGCACGCTCCTCCTTGACTCCTTGATGGCGGGGATGGGTGCTGGCCAACTTCGCGTGGTCAATGCAACCCTCAGTGGTGCAGCGTCTGGTCGGGTTGGCTTGGCGCGACCAGCGTCAGGGCTCTTGAGCGCACAAATTGGGTGATGCGCGGGCGTACTTCGCGACGGAAACGCGATCCGTTGAACACGCCGTAGTGGCCAACCCCAGGCTGCACGTAGGCCTGTTTCATGTGCGTTGGAATGTTTGGACAAAGCTTGTGTGCCGCCGAGGTCTGGCCGACGCCACAGATATCGTCGCGCTCGCCCTCGATGGTGAGCAGGGCGGTCTTTCTGATCTGCGTACAGTCGACCAGACGTCCGCGATAATGAAACCGCCCCTCGGGCAGGGCGTGATCGAGGAAAACGCGCTCCACGGTTTCCAGGTAGAACTTGGCCGGCAGATCCATCACCGCCAGATATTCCTCGTAGAAATCGTTGTGCTGGCGCACCGAATCCTGGTCGCCTTTGATCAATTTGTGGAACAGATCGACGTGTGCTGAAGCATGCCGCTCCAGGTTCATACTCATGAAGCCGGTGAGTTGCAGGAAGCCCGGGTAGACACGGCGCATGAAGCCGGCATTCGGGAACGGCACTTGGGCGATGATATTGTGCTCAAACCAGGCGAGCGATTGCTTCTCGGCCAGACGATTGACGATCGTCGGGTTGATACGCGAATCGATCGGTCCGCCCATCAAGATAAGAGATGCAGGCTGGCAGGGATCATTGTCAGCGGCCATCAGCGCGGTCGTGGCGAGTGCGGGAACGGACGGCTGGCAGACTGCGATGACATGAGCACCCGGGCCAACAAAAGTGATAAAGTCGCGTAGATAGTCGATGAAATCATCAAGTCCGAAATCGCCCTCGTGCAGGGGCACGTCTCGTGCATCGACCCAGTCCGTGATGTAGACGTCGTGATGAGCGAGCAGGTCGCGGACGGTTCCTCGCAAGAGCGTCGGGTAATGGCCGGACAACGGTGCGATCACCAGCACCGGCGGACCCGTCAGCGGCTGGCCAGATTGGGCCTGGCGCGTAAAGTGGACCAAATTGCAAAAGGTTCGCCGCTGCACGATCGATTGCACCACCTTGACGCGCTGCCCGTCGATCTCGACGCCGTCAATGGCGAAATCGGGTTTGCCATAGCGTCGCGTGAGGCTCTCGAAAACCCCGCAGGCAGCCGAAAGTGCGCGCGCCGGCAGCGTTGATGAGAAAGGGTTCAGCGGTATATCGATCCCGGCCTTGAGAGCAAAATTGAACAGGCGCAGGGGCGCCATCATCACATGCGCCATTTCATAGGCATGATAGTGCATGATGCCTTCCGCATGCAGATGCCGTGATCCGTTCGGCACCCGCCGTTGAAGCCCGGCACACATCGCATCCTGAAGGACCGCTTCAGTTTGCGATCCTCACGTTTGCGTCTTTGACGCTCACGTTCGTGACGCTCTCGTTTCGACGCGCCAAGGTCTGCTTTGCCACGCTTGCTCGTGTCACGCTTGCCTGTGTTGCGCTGTCAAACCTCGCACACCAGCATGTCGCGTAAGAGTGTTCGGTGGTTTTGCGGTGATGACATGCAAAGAACCAAAGACAAAAGGCGTGATGGAGCATCTGAATAATTACGACACACGTTAGCAGCGATCGTGCACTGGTTAACCCAGACGTCAAGCGCAATTCGTCCGATCGGTGAATGATATTCAGCCATCGTGGCTAATCGGCTTATAGAGTGTTAATTTATCGAGATCTTGTCGGCTAGGTCTGTGCGAGTGCGGATGGTGTTCTAAGGGTCACGGTCACTCATTCAGTTCGCCGTTGCTCGCGTCGGGGCCTTCGTTTGCGGGAATAAGAGGTCGATAAATTTTTCCGCCGTTGGTGCTGGTTCGTGGTTGGCAAGGCCCGGGCGCTCGTTGGCCTCGATGAAGCGGTATTCAGGTTCGTGTGGTGCTGCGACGATCATATCGAAACCGACCACTGGCATATCGAGAACGCCGGCGCCTTTGGAGGCGGCCTGGGCGAGCTTGGGATGCAGCTGTTGGGTGACGTCGTGAATGGTGCCGCCGGTATGCAGGTTTGCCGTCTTACGAACCACCAGCAACTCGCCATCGGGCAGTACATCGTGCATCGAGTGTCCGGCCTGACGCACGCAGCGCTCAGTTTCCGCATCAAGCGGAATGCGGCTTTCGCCTTTCGTTGCAGCGGAGCGCCGCCGCGACTGCTTGTCGATCAGCGCCATGATCGAATGAGCCCCATCACCGACGATGCTTGCCGGCCTGCGGATGGCCGCGGCTACGACCTCTCCGGCAATGACGATGATTCGCAGATCTTCGCCTGACACGAATTCCTCCGCGAGTACGCGTTCGCAAAGGTCGCGCGCCTGGCGGAATGCGGCCGTTACGCTGAGGTTCGAGCGTAGGTCCACGGCAACGCCCGTGCCCTGCTCGCCGCGCGCCGGCTTGATCACCACGCGGCCGTATCGGTTGAGGAAGTCGACCGCTTCAGCCTCGCCGGTAATCGTTTCTTGGCGTGGCACGTCAAGTCCAGCGGCGGCCAGCAGCCGGTGGGTCAGTGCCTTGTCATCACACCGGCTCATGGCCACCGCCGAGGTGAGATCGCTTAAGGATTCGCGGCAACAGATCGAACGCCCGCCCAGCGACAGCTTGAACAGGCCTGCCTCGGCGTCCTCGATGTCGACGGCAATGCCCCGCCGCCGAGCTTCATCGGTGATGATCGTGGCATAGATGTTGAGTTCGTCGTTCGGCTCCGGGCCGATGAATAAAAGCTCATTGATCTGGTTCTTCATCTTCACGGAGAAGACGGGAACCTGCGTAAATCCCAGCTTCTCGTAGAGCGCGATGGCCTCCGTGTTGTCATGCATGACCGAAAGATCCATGTAGCTCCGGCCGGCGGCTTGATGGGCCGCCGCCAGTCCCAGCACCAGCTTCTGGCCGATGCCGGGCAGTGCAGTACGGGCGTCAACGGCGAGGGCCCAAAGACTGGCTCCGTTGTCTGGATCATCGAAGGCGGCGTTATGATCGACACCCATGACGACGCCGGCAACGCGCTTGGTGGCCTTGTCTTCGGCAACCATGATACGGACCGGACCATCGCTGGGCAGAGCCGCAATATAGCCCTCGCGCAGGGGAACCATGCCGTGGCTAGCATAGATCGCGTTGATGCCGGCTTCGTCACTACGGCGTGCCTTGCGGATGACGATACCCGCGCCCGTGCTCCGCTTTAACCGCTTGCCCGTAAGATCGAGGCGAAAGGTGTGCGAGGGATCGAGAAACAGGGCCTGCGGGGCTTGCGCCAACACCAGATGTGGCTCTGAGACGTAGAACGCGATATCGCGTCGCCCCGGTTCCTCCTCCTGCAACGCTTTGGCAATGCGCCGGGGATCGGCGGAGGTCTGGCCAAAGATCAGGCGCCCCCAGCCGCAATCGACAATGGTCAAAAGGTCAGAGGATTTCGTCTTGGACTTGCGCATGGCTGGGGCTCGCAACTTCTGCCGATTGGCAACTGTCTTGCCCGCTTTTGCTGGTTGCACGGTTGTCATAGCGTGCGGTCCTTTGCATGGCACGGCAAGCGTGCAATTCCAAACCCATAATCTTGGCTCTTGCTCCGACGAGAATCGCCGTTTTGTGGTGTCCGTCAAAGACCGTGCGTCTGCAGCCACATCTCGAGCAATGATACTTGCCAAAGCTTCGAACCTCTAAGCGGCGTTATGTGTGCCTTGGGCTCGTCCAGCAGGCGGTCGATATAGGCTTTGCGATAAAGACCACGCTCGCGCGCGGCCTGCGAGTTGAGTGCATCGCGCACCATGTCCAACGTCGTTCCCTCGATGTATTTGAGGGCCGGAACGGGAAAATATCCCTTGGGTCGGTCGATCACTTCGGCCGGAATGACGTCGCGCGCCACGTCCTTTAAGATTCCCTTGCCGCCGTCCTTGAGCTTTTCCTCCGGCGGGATGGTCGCGGCCAACTCGACCAGTTCATGATCGAGAAAAGGAACACGCGCTTCCAGGCCCCAGGCCATGGTCATGTTGTCGACACGCTTGACCGGATCGTCGACCAGCATGACCGTGGTGTCCAGTCTCAATGCGCGATCGACCGGGGTTGCGGCGCCTGGGCGTGAAAAATGGTCTTTGACATAGGACAGAGCATGGTCAGCGGCCTCGCCGGAGTCCGGGATATAATTTTCGGTGATGAGGTCGCGATAATCGGCAAGATCACGGTCGAAAAAGGCGCGCTTGTAGTCGCCGACAGGATCATTGGTGTCGGCCAGCGGCGGATACCAGTGATAGCCTGCGAAGACTTCATCGGCCCCCTGTCCGCTTTGCACCACCTTGACGTGTTGCGATACCGCTTCGGAGAGCAGGTAGAATCCGACGTTGTCGTGGCTGACCATCGGCTCCGACATGGCTGCAATAACGTCGGGTAGCGTCGAGAGCATGCGCTTGGAATCGATCATCAGCTTGTGATGATCGGTTCCAAAATGCTTGGCGATCAGATCGGAATACTGGAACTCGTCGCCCTTCTCCCCATGCACTTCTTCAAAGCCGATCGAGAAGGTCTTGAGACCCGACTGCCCCGCCTCGGCAAGCAGGCCGACGATCAGACTGGAATCGACGCCTCCCGACAAGAGAACACCCACCGGCACGTCGGCGATCATGCGCCGCGCCACAGCCTTGCGAAGCGCTTCATGCACACGTGCACGCCAGTCGGC
This sequence comes from Hyphomicrobiaceae bacterium, assembly GCA_040765305.1. GTDB lineage: Bacteria > Pseudomonadota > Alphaproteobacteria > Rhizobiales > Hyphomicrobiaceae > JAEUMD01. Next base: position 9,789 of record JAXGRZ010000074.1, read on the forward strand.
GGAGCTGAGTTCGACCTCGCCCGCCGTGCGCTCAAAGCGCGGCTCCCAATACGTCCAATCCTTGAATTGGCCATCCCGCTCGTAGATCCGCACGGTTGCCGGCGGTAATTTTTTAATGCCCCGTACCATTGTAGAGGGAGGAGGAACAACCGCATGAAAAGACATGTAAAAATTGAGGGCGACAGGGTCGATTGCAGTATCGACACCCCCGGCCTTCAGCAGCGCTGGCAGGGATGAGGCAAAACGCACCATCTTGCCGTTTCCGCACGCTGAGATATAGAGAGGTTTGATCCCGAGGCGATCGCGTGCCAGGACCACCCGTCCGCTGTCGCGTTCGTGAATGGCAAAGGCGAACATGCCGTTGAAACGCTCGACGGCATTGACGCCCCAGGCATGATAGGCCTTGAGGATCGTTTCGGTGTCGCTGTTGGAGAAGAATTCGTAGCCCAGGGTGGCGAGTTCAGAGCGCAGGTCGGCATAGTTATAAATGCAGCCGTTGAACGCGATGCTCAAGCCCAGCTTGGCATCCACCATCGGCTGCGATCCCCGAACTGACAAATCAATGATGCTGAGCCGGCGGTGCCCGAAACCGACCGGCCCATAGGTCACAACGCCGGAGGAGTCGGGGCCGCGCCGTTCCATGGCGCGCGTCATGGCTTGCAAGGAGGTCAACGAGACTTCGCTGTTGTCAAAGCGAAGTTCGCCGCAAATGCCACACATATTCTGTAAGTCCTCGTGTCGTGCGTGGCGTGCAACTCAAAGCGCGTCCAACGCAAATCCGGGTTGGAAAGGCAAACCCGGAACTTTGATCAGTCAACAAGATCAAAATTGCCTTCGATCTTTTCGTGCGCTGTTACGTAGGGAAGGAATCTATTGATGTCAAACGAACAGCCCCATAGGGCATTGGCATCTCTGACCTCGGAAGAGGCAAATTCAGCGGTTGGCCTGGTCGCTCCGCTGACAGACAACGTCAATCAAATTCTGCGCCTGTTGCGCCGAATTAACCGGGCTACGGACCTGCACTCCAAGCATCTGATCAAGGCGACGGGTTTGACGACGCCACAGTTGATCGTGTTGAAGGCAATCCATGAGCTGGGTGAGGTCACCGCTGGCACTATCGCTGAGCACGTCAGCCTCAGTGCCGGAACGGTGTCCATTCTGCTCGATCGACTGGAGACCAATGGCCTGATCGAGCGCTACCGCAGCACCAGGGACCGGCGTGTTGCGCACGCCCGGCTGACCGAGAAGGGTATGGCTGCCGTCGCGCGCGCGCCCGCCCTTATGCGTGACAAGTTCATCGAGCGCTTCTGTCGGCTCAAGGACGATGCGCAGGAACAGTCCGTAGCTAATCTCAAGTCGCTGGCTGACATGATGGATGCCGACGATATCGACGATGATGAATTGAGTCCGTAAGCCGGCTTGCTGCCCGTCCCTGCGGCCGTGTGAGCGAAACAAAAAAAGAAAGGCCGCCCGGAGGCGGCCTTTCCTATGTTCTGCTGTCTATTGGGGGACAGCTTAGAACTTGATGCGAGCGCCGGTGTAGACCGTCTCGACGTCGTGGGGATCAAGGATCGCACCGGTGTTGTCGGTCAGATCTGCCTCGAAATGACGCCAGCCGATGTAGAGTTCCATGGCCGCGGCATCGACTTCCTGCTGGAGGCCAATACCGTAGAACGTACCCTTATTCTTCAGGAAGGTCGCCA